>NZ_JBTNLS010000006.1:0-97658 GCF_059047085.1 Chromobacterium sp. INPA-IVC
CGCAGACAAGCCCATGATCTGACAGAAGATATGAACAAAGGGTATTTGAACCTGCCTGTAAAAAAGCGCATGCCTGCCCGCTTCCGCCGCGCTGGAGCACCGCAAAACAAACAGGCCGGCGTTGCCGCCGGCCTGTTTCAATGCCCTTCCCACTCGTCCTTATAGATGGTCAAGCAGTTGCAATGGATGATCGATGTCGATATCCGCGCCCCACTGCTCCGGCTGGTCCTGCTCGGAGAAATAGCCCCAGTTGACCAGCACCGTCTTCATTCCAACATTGCGGCCCGCCTGGATATCGCGTTCGGCATCGCCGACATACATGCAATGTTCGGGCGCGATGCCGATCTGGCTGGTCGCGTGCAGCATCGGCTTGGGGTCGGGCTTGGCCACGCCGACGGTATCGCCGCTGACGATCACGGCCGGCGGAATGGCGAAAGGCAGCCACGGCACCAAACGGTCGGTGAAACGCATCGACTTGTTGGTGATGATGCCCCAGGCCAACCCCCGCTTATCCAGTTCGGAGATCAACTCATTCACGCCATCGAACAGCGTGGTCTCCCCCGCGAGGTTGGCATCATAGAGATCCATGAAACGCACCCGCAGCGCCTCCATCCGGTCGGCATCGAGATCGGCGCCGAAGCCAAGCCGAACCAGACCACGCGCGCCGTGGCTGGCGACGGGACGGATCAGCTCATAAGACAGGGGGGCGAGTCCCTCCTCCGCCAACAGGCGGTTCAACGCCGCGCCCAAATCGCGGGCGGTGTCGGCCAGCGTGCCGTCCAAATCGAACAATACTGCCTTGATCATGATTCCTGCTTCACCGGATTGGGAATGAGAGCAACATTGCACCATCAACGGATAGTCTTGCCAAGAAACAATCGATACGCCGGATTTTCGGTTTCCTCTATATAAGGATATCCGAGCGTGTCGAGGAATTGCTGGAAGGCTTGCGCGTCGCCGGACGGCACCTGAATGCCAACCAGCACCCGTCCGTAATCGGCGCCGTGATTGCGGTAATGGAACAAGCTGATGTTCCAGTCGGTGCGCATCGCCTCCAGGAAACGCATCAGCGCGCCGGGACGGTCCGGAAACTCGAAGCGCAGCACCCGCTCGTCCTTCAACTGCGGCGCATGCCCGCCGACCAAGTGGCGGATATGCAGCTTGGCCAGCTCGTTGTCGGTCAGGTCGATGCCATCCAGCTCCGCCGCGCGCAAGTCGCCGATCAGCCTTTCCACATCGTCCCGGCCGGCGATCTGCACGCCGACGAAGACATGGGCGACGCTGGGATCGGCAAAGCGGTAGTTGAACTCGGTGATGTTGCGTCCGCCGATCACCGAACAGAAGCGCTTAAAGCTGCCCGGCTTCTCCGGAATGGTGACGGCGATGATGGCCTCGCGCCGCTCGCCGAGCTCCGAGCGCTCCGACACATGGCGCAAGCGGTCGAAATTCATATTGGCGCCGCAGGAGATCGCCACCAGCGACTGCCCCTCGCAGCCTTCGCGCTCGATGTAGGCCTTGACCCCGGCTACCGCCAGCGCGCCGGCCGGTTCGACGATGGAGCGGGTGTCCTCGAAGATATCCTTGATCGCCGCGCAGATGGCGTCGGAATCGACCAGAATGATCTCGTCCAGCAACTCGCGGCAGATGCGGAAGGTTTCCTCTCCCACCAGCTTGACTGCCACGCCGTCAGCGAACAGGCCGACGTCCTTCAGCTCGACCCGCTCGCCCTTCTCTATAGACTGGCGCATCGCGTCGGAATCCACCGGCTGCACGCCGATGATCTTGATCTCCGGCTTCAGCCGCTTGATGAAGCTGGCCACGCCGGCCGCCAGACCGCCGCCGCCGATGGCGACGAACACCGCATTCAGATCATCCGGATGCTGGCGCAAGATTTCCATGCCCACCGTGCCCTGACCAGCAATCACATCCGGATCGTCGAACGGCGGAATATAAGTGCGGCCGCTTTCCTCAGCCAGCTTCACCGCATGCTGAAAAGCCTCGTTGAACGAATCGCCCGACAACACCACCTGGCCGCCGCGCTGCTTCACCGCATCGATCTTGATCTGCGGCGTGGTCACCGGCATCACGATCACCGCCTCGCAACCCAGCTTGCTGGCCGACAGCGCCACGCCCTGGGCGTGGTTGCCGGCGCTGGCGGTGATCACGCCGCGCGCGCGCTGCTCGGGCGTCAGCTTGGCCATCTTGTTGTAAGCGCCGCGCAGCTTGAACGAGAACACCGGCTGCAGGTCCTCGCGCTTGAGCAGGATGTTGTTGCGGTAACGACGCGACAGATTGGGGGCCAGCTCCAGCGGCGTTTCCACCGCCACGTCGTAAACCCGCGAAGTGAGGATGCGTTCCAGATAGTCTTGCTTGTTGCTCATGGCGATGCCTTGTCCCTGATAGTTTCTTGTATTTGAACTGTCAGAGTATCAGGAACTCCAAACCAGCGGGAGACCTGTCCGGCAGAATTTGCTGCATTGCAATATGCAACATGTCGGACAGGCTTTTTCCGGCTGCGCAGGTAGCCCGAGTGTGTATAATCAACGGCTACTGTTTGTTACCCCTAGCAAGCCCCCTCCAGAAAATGAAAAAATTCACCTCTGCCCTGGTGGCCGCCGCGCTGGCGCTGCCCTCGTTTGGCTTTGCCAATACCGCATTCGTGCCGCCGACGCCGGAAATCGCCGGCAAGGCCTATTACCTGCTCGACTACAACAGCCAGCAGGTGCTCGCCGCCCGCGATCCGGACGCCCGCGTCGAACCGGCCTCGCTGACCAAGCTGATGACCGCCTATCTGACTTTCAAGGCGCTGAAGGAAAAGCGCCTGTCTCTGGAACAGACGCTGACCGTGTCTCAGCGCGGCTGGAAGACCGAAGGCTCGCGGATGTTCCTGGACCCGAAAGTCCCGGCCAAAGTCGATGACCTGATCAAGGGCATGATCGTCCAGTCCGGCAACGACGCCTGCGTGACGCTGGCCGAAGCCATCGCCGGCAGCGAAGACGTGTTCGGCCAGCTGATGACCCAGCAGGCGCAAAAGCTGGGCATGAAGAACACCCAGTTCAAGAACGCCACCGGTCTGCCGCACGACGGCCATTACACCACGGTGCACGATCTGGGCATCCTGGCCGCCGCGCTGATCCGCGATTATCCCGAGTTCTACCCGATCTACTCGATGAAGTCGTTCACCTACAACAACATCAAGCAGCCGAACCGCAACCTGCTGCTGTACCGCGACCCCAACGTCGACGGCATGAAGACCGGCTATACCGACAGCGCCGGCTACAATATGGTCACCTCCAGCCACCGCGATGGCCGCCGCGTGATCTCCGTCGTCGTCGGCACTGCCAGCCCCGAGGCGCGCGCGGTGGAAAGCTCCAAACTGCTGAACTACGGCTTGCAATTCTTCGACACGCCCAAACTTTATGCTGCGAATACCCGCGTCTCGGACGTTTCCGTGTACAAGGGCAGCGAAAAGGCGGTTTCCGTAGGCTTCAGCGGCGACGTGTTCGCCACCGTGGCCAAGGGCCAGGCCGCCAAGCTGAAGGCCGACATGACCACCATGCAGCCGCTGATCGCGCCGATCAAGGCCGGCCAGGTGGTGGGCAAGCTGACCGTCACCCTTGATGGGAAACCTCTACTGGAGCGTCCGGTGGTAGCATTGAAAGCCGTGGAAGAAGGCGGCTTCTTCAGCCGGCTGTGGGACAGCCTGAAGCTGATGCTCGGCTGGAAGTAAGCCGCGGTATAATAGTATTCAGTAGTACGCAGCGCCGCGGCTCGTCCGCGGCCTGCCATTTTGTAATCGCATCAGAGTAGCCAGACATGTCCGACGAAAAACAGGAACTGATGGAATTCCCCTGTCGCTTTCCGCTCAAGATCATGGGCGAGCGGCATGATGAATTCGTCACCACCATCACCGAAGTGGTTCGCATCAACGCCCCCGATCTCGCCGAGATCGATGTGGTGCTGCGCGAAAGCTCCGGCGGCCGCTTCTATGCGCTGACCGTCACCGTCACCGCCACCTCGCGCCAGCAGCTCGACAACATCTATCTGTCGCTGACCGGCCACCCGATGGTAAAGATGGTCCTCTAAAAACACCGGGAGTTCAGGTGCCTCGCATCATCAAACATCTGGGCCGGGTCGATTACGAGCCGACCTGGCGCGCCATGCAGGCCTTCACCGACAGCCGCGCCGCCGAGACCCGCGACGAGCTGTGGGTGGTGGAACATCCGCCGGTATTCACCCAAGGCCTCGCCGGCAAGCCGGAACATCTGCTGCAGCAGAACGACGTCCCGGTGGTGAAGACCGACCGCGGCGGCCAGATCACCTATCACGGCCCCGGCCAACTGGTGGTCTACCTGCTGGTGGACTTCAAGCGCATGCGCGTCGGCGTGCGCGACTTGGTGCGCCACATCGAACAGGCCATCATCGACATGCTGGCCGAACAGGGCATCGCCGCCAATGGCGACGTGGACGCGCCCGGCGTCTATGTGGACGGCGCCAAGATCGCCTCGCTGGGCCTGCGCATCAAGAACGGCGCCACCTACCACGGCCTGAGCCTGAATGTGGACATGGACCTGACCCCGTTTAGCTGGATCAACCCTTGCGGCTACGCCAACCTCAAGGTGACCCAAATGAAGAATCTGGGCGTGAACCTCACGGTCGCCGAAGCCGCCGACAAGCTGCTGCCGCACCTGGAACGCCACCTGAGCATAAGCAAGGAGACCGCATGAAGCCGGACAACCAGGCCGGGGTGAAGCACAAGGGCGCGGCCAAGACCGCCCGCATCCCGATCAAGATCGTGCCGCTGGACGAAAAGCTGAAAAAGCCGGAGTGGATCCGCGCCAAGCTGCCCAACGGCCAGCGCTTCCACGAGATCAAACAGATCCTGCGCGAGCAGAAGCTGCACACCGTCTGCGAAGAAGCCACCTGCCCGAACATCGGCGAGTGCTTCAGCAAGGGCACCGCCACCTTCATGATCATGGGCGACATCTGCACCCGCCGCTGCCCATTCTGCGACGTCGGCCACGGCCGCCCCAATCCGCTGGACCCGAACGAGCCCAAGCACCTGGCCGAGAGCGTGGCCGCGATGCGGCTCAAATACGTGGTGGTCACCTCGGTGGACCGCGACGACCTGCGCGACGGCGGCGCCCAGCACTTCGCCGACTGCATCGGCGCGGTGCGTACCATGTCGCCGAACACCCAGATCGAAACGCTGGTGCCGGATTTCCGCGGCCGCCTGGACATCGCCGTCGACATTCTGACCCAGACGCCGCCGGACGTGATGAACCACAACCTGGAAACCGTGCCGCGCCTGTACAAGCAGGCCCGCCCGGGCGCCGACTACGCGCACTCGCTGCAGCTCCTCAAGGACTACAAGGCGAAGAATCCCGACGTCCGCACCAAGTCCGGCCTGATGGTCGGCCTGGGCGAGACCGACGAGGAAATCCTGGAAGTGATGCGCGACATGCGCGCCCACAACGTGGACATGCTGACCATCGGCCAATATCTGCAGCCGTCCGACGGCCACCTGCCGGTGCTGCGCTACGTGCATCCGGACGTGTTCAAGATGTTCGAGGAAAAAGCCTACGAAATGGGCTTCGTCCACGCCGCCGTCGGCGCCATGGTGCGCTCCAGCTACCACGCGGACGAACAGGCGCACGAAGCGGGCGTGTAACGCCGAAAATCAATACCCCAAGCGGCATCCGGGATCAAAATCCGGATGCCGTTTTTCTACTCCCCTCCACTTCCGCCATTCCCGAAAGCGGATATCTTTCCCGGATTAGACAAATCCGCCACGCCGATTCGATCAAATAACAATCGGGTTTGATTTAATAACGAATTTCGCTTATAGTTGGCTTGTTATTAATTTTGCAAAGGCAGACCGTGGACAACGACGGTTCTAGTCGATCTTCGATCGCAGTTTAAGCCTTGCAGGATTTCAGCAGACCGAACACCCTTCCTCTGCCGCATCCTGCAAGCAGGATGTGGCGTCCAGATCCGGCGACAAGCCGGCTCCCAAGCCGCAATACGACGCACCGCGCCTCATGACGGACACTGCCCGGCCTTAATCGGCCGCGCCGTTCAAGCAGGCCCGCGTCGCTGCGGCCAACGCCCCCATCGACAGATCACGCGTCAGACGGATTGTTTGCGCATGCTTTCGTTTCGCAAAGGAGATTCCATGCCGGAAGAGCCAGAACCGCGAGCGAATGCGTCGCACGCCTGCCGGACAGGCTGACCTTCCCCCGGGTGGGAATAAGCAGACCAGCAGCTGCGCGATATTCGCTCGTTCAATATCGGAGTACGTCCACGATTACGGTTTATTCAACCGGAACGGGATGTTTATTACCTGTTGAAATAATAATGGGGGACTCAATATGCACGCCCTGAAATTGACCCAGCTGCTGAAATACTTCACCCGCAATAATCAAACTGCCGCATCCGCCGATTTCCGTCTGAATATCGTTTGCGATAAAGACGTGATCACCACGCTGCGCAAACGCCTGTTTTGGGAAATGCACGATCTGGGCCTGCGCGCCTCTCAGGTCACCATCGCGCCGGAAGGTTCCGATAGCCACTGCAAGCTGTCGGTAGTGCTGAATTGCCCGCTGCAGCAGCGCCAGATTCTGGACGACATGGCGCTGCGCCTGAGCCAGCTGCCGGAAATCCACCGCGTCCACTGGGGCCGCCGCGCACAAGCCGCCCGCCCACAGACGCGCGGACTGTTCGGCCACGGCCGCGCCAGAATCGCCTGACATCCATAGATTCATCCGCCACGCCACCTTAAGCGAGGAACACGCCGACATGCCCGAAGAGCCCGAGCCGCAAACAGCAAGCCTTCGCCGCCGGTAATCCCCCGTCGTAAGCATCGGGGAATGCCGCCGCGGCATGACCCGATCCGTTTCGCGTCCCCAAGCAGGACGCGGACATCCGTCGCCGCGCGCGATGGCCGGTCCGTCCGGCCCCGCGCGGCCAGGAGCTTACGATGATGCAGAATCCCTTCCTGAATCCGCGCCAGCAACAGCGCTACCAATTGTCCATCGCCTGCCCGGCCATGTCGCTGGGCGCGGCCCGCCGCGAACTGCGCGGCCAGGCGCTGAAACATGGCCTGCGCATCCTGCAATGGCGGGAACAGCCGCAGGCCCCCGCCCGCGGCGCCATCCTGGCCGCCGCGCCCTGGCTGATCAGCGCGGACTTCCGTTCCGACTCCACCGCCTGCATGCATTTCCTGCAGGGCATCGCCCAGCGCCTGACCACGCTGCCGCTGACCCAGGTGAAGCTGGAATGCCTGTCGCTGCCGCCCACCGCCAACCGCGCGCTGGCCTGACGCCGTCTTCCGAAATCACGCGCCGCGCCTTCCCGGCCGGCGCCCAAGCAGCACAGGAGACGGCATGACATAGCACCCCCACCACCTTTTGAGATGCCACCCGCTGGGGCGTTCGCGCAGAGCCCCCCAACGGGCGGCAATGTTCTCTCGCTTTTCGAGCTGACACATTGTCGGCGCTGATGCACGAGAGCCTGCTCACGATCCTTTCCGACATCGGCCGTTTCACGGCGCGCGGAAGGCGGGATCGCGGGCATGCTCGAATGGCAGGGCTGGTCGTGCCCGCAGCGCCAGGAGATTTACCATGACCAAGAACCTCACCCCCCGCAAACGGAACCGGGGCTTCATCGCCGCTCCGGGCAAAACCGGCGACCAAATCGCCTTCCGTCTGGCCCACGAAGCCTTGCTGCCGCAGGAAGAAACCTTCAAGCGGCTGCGCAGCCAGCCGGAAGGCCTGACCTCCGCCGAGGCCGCCCAGCGGCTGGAGCAATACGGCCGCAACGAAGTGGCCCACGACAAGCCGCCGCATGCGCTGATTCAGCTGCTGCTGGCATTCAAGAACCCGTTCGTGATGGTGCTGATCGCGCTGGCCGCGATCAGCTACGTGATGGATATCGCGATGGCGGCCCCGGACGACCAAGACTGGACCAAGGTCATCATCCTGGCCAGCATGATCGGCGTCAGCGGCATGCTGCGTTTCTGGCAGGAATACCGCTCGGCCAAGGCGGCGGAAAAACTGAAATCGCTGGTGCGCAACACCGCCACCGTCCAGCGCCGCCCTACTTCGCCGACCGTGCCCTTGCGCATGGAGGTGCCGATGACCGAGCTGGTGGTCGGCGACATCGTCCACCTGCAAGCCGGCGACATGGTGCCCGCCGATGTGCGGCTGCTGGAATCCCGCGACCTGTTCATCAGCCAGGCGGTATTGACCGGCGAGGCGCTGCCGGTGGAGAAGTACGACACCCTAGGCTCAGTGGCCGCCAAATCCGCCGATGGCCAGACCGACGGCGACGCCGGTTTGCTTGACCTCTCCAACGCCTGCTTCATGGGCACCAACGTGGTGTCCGGCACTGCCCGCGCGGTGGTGGTGGCCACCGGCACCGATACCTATTTCGGCTCGCTGGCGCGCAACGTGGTCAGCCACAAGCGCATCGAGACCAGCTTCGACAAGGGCGTCAACAGCGTGTCCTGGCTGCTGATCCGCTTCATGCTGGTGATGGTGCCCATCGTCTTCATGATCAACGGCGTCACCAAGGGCGACTGGATGTCCGCCCTCACCTTCGCGCTGGCGGTGGCCGTGGGCCTGACGCCGGAAATGCTGCCGATGATCGTCTCCGCCAACCTGGCCAAGGGCGCGGTGGCGATGGCGCGGCGCAAGGTGGTGGTGAAGCGGCTGAACTCGGTGCAGAACTTCGGCGCGATGGATGTGCTGTGCACCGACAAGACCGGCACCCTGACCCAGGACAAGATCATCCTGGAGCACCATTACGACGTCTACGGCGACAAGGACGAAACCACGCTGCAGCTGGCCTGGCTCAACAGCTTCCACCAGAGCGGCATGAAGAACCTGATGGACATCGCCATCGTCGAACGCGCCGACGAGCTGGGCGAGCGAGTCAAGCTGCGCCATTACAGCAAGGTGGACGAACTGCCGTTCGACTTCGAGCGCCGCCGGCTGTCGGTGATCCTGCAGGAGCAGAATGGCCAGCAGCTGATGGTGTCCAAGGGCGCGGTGGAAGAGATGCTGGCTGTCTGCAGCCACATCCAGGATGGAGACGACGTGCGCGTGCTGAACGCGGAAGAGCGCGCCCGCCTGCTGCGCCTGAGCCAGGAGTTCAACGCCGAAGGCTACCGCGTGCTGGTGGTGGCTACCCGCCATATCCCGTCCGACGAGCGCAAGAACGCTTACCAGACCGCCGACGAAAAAGGCCTGGTGGCGCGCGGCTTCCTGACCTTCCTCGATCCGCCGAAGGATTCGGCCGCGCCGGCGATCAAGGCGCTGAACGAGTACGGCGTCACGGTCAAAGTACTGACCGGCGACAATCCCATCGTCACCGCCAAGGTCTGCCGCGACGTCGGCCTCAATCCGGGCAAGCCGCTGCTGGGCCCGGAAATCGAGGCGATGGACGATGTGGCGCTGTGCGCCGCGGTCAAACGCACCACCATTTTCGCCAAGCTGACGCCGCTGCAAAAGTCTCGCGTAGTGAAAGCATTGCAGGCCAACGGCCATACCGTCGGCTTCCTCGGCGACGGCATCAACGACGCGCCGGCGCTGCGCGACGCCGACGTCGGCATCTCGGTGGACAGCGGCGCCGACATCGCCAAGGAAACCGCCGACATCATCCTGCTGGAAAAGAGCCTGATGGTGCTGGAAGAAGGCGTGATCAAGGGCCGCGAAACCTTCGGCAACATCCTCAAGTACCTGAACATGACCGCCAGCTCCAACTTCGGCAACGTGTTCTCGGTGCTGGTGGCCTCGGCCTGGCTGCCATGGGAGCCGATGCTGGCGATGCAGCTGTTGCTGCAGAACCTGATCTACGACTTGTCGCAGATGTTCCTGCCTTGGGACAAGATGGACCCGGATTTCCTGAAGAAGCCGCGCAAATGGGAAGCCGGCAACATCAAGCGCTTCATGCTGTGGCTGGGACCGACGTCCTCGGTGTTCGACATCACCACCTACATCCTGCTGTGGACAGTGTTCGGCGCAGGCGCGGCCTACCACATGCACGGCGGCGACGGCGGCCAGCTGATCATGAACACCGGCTGGTTCATGGAAGGCCTGATCTCGCAGACGCTGGTGGTGCACATGCTGCGCACCCGCAAGATTCCGTTCCTGCAAAGCACGGCGTCGCTGCCGGTGCTGCTGTCGACTTCGATCGCCATCGCCATCGCCTGCTACCTGCCGTTCTCGCCGATCGCGTCCTCGCTGGGCTTCATCCAGTTGGACTCCAGCTACTTCTGGTGGCTGCTGCTGACGATGGCCGGCTATCTGGCGCTGACGCAGACGGTGAAGACCATCTACATCAAGCGTTACGGCCAATGGTTCTGAGCATCTGACAACACAGCAACGCCATAACATGCCTGAGGCCGGTCCACGACCGGCCTTTTTCATATCGCCAACCCGCCTGTAGTTCAGCAACCTCCAAGCCACCAGGCTTTTTGTGCAAAACCTGCACTTTTAGACAGCTAGTATTCGTACCTAAGCGCTCCCGTCTCTTCTTCCCTCCTCATGAAAATCACGGCCCCTCCCTCATGCCGGCCGCCTCCCGCAAGCTGTGGAAATTAATCCGGCAAGGCTTCGTCCATATCCATCCGCTCCGGGCTGAATTACCACAAACAGTATCCATTCCAATAACCAGATGGAGAAAATCATGAGCATGGACGATGCAGGCGGCCAGAAGCGCTGGGCGCGCGATTATGTGTTCGACATTCTGAGCCAGCTGGGCATACACCGCATTTTCGGCGTGCCCGGCACCAACGAGATTCCCATCATCGACGGCACCTCCTACCCGGAAAACGAGGTGGAGTACATTGAATGCCTGCACGAGAACATCGCCATCGGCGCGGCGATGGGTTCGGCGCGGATGACCGGCAAGCCCGGGGTGCTGGTGGTCCACGTAACGCCCGGCATCGCCCACGCCATCGGCAATCTGTTCAACGCTTGGCGCTCGCAAGCGCCGCTGGTGATCCTGTGTTGCCAGCAGCAGAACGAGCTGGTCACCCAGGAGCCACTCTTGGCATCCAATCTGGTGGACCTGGCCCGCCAATACACCAAGTGGGCGCATGAGGTCCGCACCGAGCAGGAATTGCCGATGGTGTTGCAGCGCGCGTTCAAGGAGGCGATGGCGCCGCCCAACGGCCCGGTTTTCGTCGCCATTCCTTGGGAATTCACCATGCGCCGCATCGGCGACGACGATCGCATCAAGGGCGTGACGAAGATCTCGCCGCACTTCACCGCCGATCGCCAGGCGATAGCGCAGGCGGCGCAGCTGCTGCGCGAGGCCAAGAATCCCATCATCGTCACCGGAGACGCCGCCGGCTACGCCGAAGCCTGGCCGGAACTGCAGCGGATGGCGGAGCTGCTGGGCGCGCCGGTGCTGCAGCAAACCTTCAGCAGCCTGGCCAACTTCCCCAACAACGATTACCACTGGCAGGGCGAGCTGCCCGGCAGCCAATCCGGCGTGCAGCAAGTGTTCGCCGGCCATGACGTCGCCTTTCTATGCGGCTTCAGCAACCAGGCGCAGATCACGGTCTACAAGTACAGCGACGGCCCGCTGATCCCGCCAAATGTCACCCAGGTCTACCTCAGCAACCACACCTGGGACATCGGCAAGAACTACTACGGAGAGGCCGCGCTGTTCGGCGACCTGAAAGCCACGCTGCCGCTGATCAACCAGCTGATCGGCGACCAGCCCTCCCCGGCGGCCGTCGCGCGCAACGCCAAGCTGAAAGAACTGGCCGCCCAGCGCAAGATCGCCTGGGACGCCTATCTACGCGAAGCGATGCACCAGAACGAGATCTGGGCGGTGGTGATCGCCGACGCGCTGCGCAAGGAAATCGGCGAGCGCCAGCTGGAAAAGCAGTTCGTCTACGTGCACGAGGCGGTATCCGATCCGGCGCCGTTCCAATACCTGCTGCCGTTCACCGACCAAGCGGCCGCGCCGATCAGCTACTACTGCGTCGGCGGCGGCTCGCTGGGCTGGTCGATGCCGGCCACGCTGGGCATCAAGCTGGAACCAGACGGCTGCCAGGGCATAGACACCCGCTTCGTCGTCGCCGCCACCGGCGACGGCTCCTCGCTGTTCTACCCGCAAACCTGGTGGACCGCGCAACACCGCCAGCTGGGCGTGCTCTACATCATCACCAACAACCACGAATACCACACGCTGCAGATGGGTCTGCAGCAGGTGGAGTCGATATACGGCGACGCGCCCGGCTACGAGTGGACCGCCAAGACGCAAGACCCGGAATACCTGCGCATCCATCGTCCCAAGCCGGATTTCGTCACCCTGGCCAAGGCCTTCGGCGGCATGGAGGGCGAGGTCGTCCGCCATCCGGAAGACGTGCGCGCGGCGGTCAGGCGCGGCATTGACCACGCGCTGGGCGGCCACGCCTACGTGCTGGACATGCACACCGTTGGCCTGGAGCAAACCCCGCCGACGCCGGAAGAAGCCAATGCCCGCTACGAAAAACAGCCCCGACTGGACTGCTTCCACTTCGGCGCGGACGCGCTGCGGCGCAACGACGATGCGGGCCTGCCGGGCAATGTGCCGGTGATCTTCTGAACGCAATCCACCCAGAGAAGGAAACAGCACCATGGCTGAAGAAAATTTCGACATCGCCATCGTCGGCGGCGGCGTATCCGGCGTCTATTGCGCCTGGCGGCTGAAACAAACCAACCCCGGACAGAAGATCGCCGTATTCGAAGCCAGCGACCACATCGGCGGACGGCTGCTGTCGGTGCGCCCGCCCGATATTCCCGACATGGTGGCGGAGCTGGGCGGCATGCGCATCCTGCCCGCGGTGCAGCCGCTGGTGACGAAATTGATCACCGAATTGAATCAGGAGCTGCCGGCCGACGAACAGATCACGCTCTACAAGTTTCCGGTGGACGAGCCCCAGAACATCGCCTTCCTGCGCGGCGTCTACCTGCGCCTGGCCGACTTCACCAATGATCCGGACATCGTTCCCTACCAGCTGAATTTCATCGATCACGGCCAGAGCGCCGGCGAGGTGATCGTCAACGCGATCGAACAGATCGTGCCCGGCATCACCAACTCTAACCTGAACGAGGAACAGCGCCGCGAGATGGCGCAAAGCGCCGAGTTCGGCGGCGTGCCGCTGTACAAGCAAGGCTTCTGGAACGTGCTGCTGCGGGTCATCACCGGCGAGGCCTACCACTACGCCGAAGATGTCGGCGGCTACGACTCCACCCTGTGCAACTGGAACGCGGCGGACGCGATTCCATGGTATCTGTCCGACTTCGGGGTCAGCCCGCAATACATGGGCTTCAGCAACGGCTTCCAGCAGGTGCCGCTGTCGCTGGCCCAGCTGTTTGAAAAATCCGGCGGCGACGTCAGGCTGGCATCCCACATCTCCCACATCACCTTGCAGGGAGACGGCTTCGCCTTCCAGGTCAACGGCAGCGCGGCGACGGCCAAGAAGCTGATCCTGGCGATGCCGCGCCGCTCGCTGGAACTGCTGACCGCCACCAGCCCGGCGCTGCAGGACGCCAAGACCCAGGCGCTGATCTCCACCGTCACGCCGCGGCCGCTGTTCAAGCTGTTCACCACCTATGACAGCCCCTGGTGGCGCAACACCGGCTACTCCTCCACCAACGCCAAGGGCGAACCGATCTACATCGCGGTGCAGGCCGGCCGCTCGGTCACCGACCTGCCGGTGCGGCAAACCTACTATTGGCCGAAGAGCGATGGCACCGCCCCCACCGAAGGCCATGCGATGCTGCTGGCCAGCTACGACGACGGCGACAACACCGGCTTCTGGGACGGGCTGCGCGCCAAGCGCCGCCAGCCCAGAGCGCTCGGCAGGGATGTGGCGCAGCTGGCCGATCCCTTCATCGGCGTGGACGACAATGTGCAGCGCGACGAGCTGGACTGGCACCAGTACAAGGCGCCGCGGATGATGACCGAGGAAGTGACCCGCCAGCTGACCGTGATGCACAGCCTGAACTACACCCCCAAGGTGCGCAACGCCGCCTACCGCGACTGGGGCGACGATCCGTTCGGCGGCGGCTGGAACAGCTGGAACATCGGCGTGAAGAGCTGGGAAGTGAAACATGCCGTGGTGCAGCCAACCGACCTGCCGCTGTACATCTGCGGCGAGGCCTATTCCGACGCGCAGGGCTGGGTGGAGGGCGCGCTGCAAACCGCCGGCTATCTGCTGGAAAAACTCGGCGTCGCGCCCTTCCCGCAGTGATCGACGCTTAGGCAACGGACCGTCCGGCCAAGCCGGCGGTCCGTTTTCAAATCCGGTCCTGATCCACCAATCCCAGGCGCGGCACCACGGCGCCCTCTCCCAGCACCGTCCCCGGCGACAATACCGCGTTGGCCCCCACCCGCACGCCATCGCCCAACAAGGCGCCCAGCTTTTCCAGCCCCGGCAGCAACACCTTGCCGGCCACATGCAGGCGTATGGTCTTGTCGCCTCGCTCGTTCCAGTGATTGGCCAGGATGCTCCCGGCCTCCAGGTTGACGTCGGCGCCCAGCACCGAATCGCCGACGAAATTGAAGTGCGCCAGCCGGCTGCCCGGCCCGACGATGGAAGTCTTGATCTCGCAGCCGGGCCCGACCGTCGCGCCAGGACATAGAACCACCCCGCCGCGCAGATAGGCGTGGGCGGCCACCCGGCAACCGGGGCCTATCCAGACCGGCCCCTTCAGGATCGCCCCCGCCTCCCGTGTTGCGCCGCGATGGATCATCGCCTCGCCATCCAACACCCATTCTTCAGGGTTAGCTGCGGCGCGCAGCGCCGCCAACGCATCAGGCAAGTCTCCCAGCCATCGCCAGGGCTCGTCGGCGACATCAAGCCAGGGCAAAGCCTGGGCCACGGAATGAAACAAGCGGTGAAATCCCGGCATCTGGCGCTCCTCAGGGCAAAGAAGCTATTTGACGCGCGCAAGCGCAGGCCGGCAAGCATCCAAAACAAAACTGCCGCCCCCTTGCGGGAACGGCAGTTTGTATCGGCGCGCCGATGTCAGCCCATCGGCGCGGCCTGTTCTAATCCGTTGCCGGTATTAGAAGGAGTGAACCATGTTCAGGCCCACGCCGCGCAGCTTGTTACCGGCGGTAGCAGTGTCGCTGCCATTGGTGAAGATGGCTTGATCAGCCTTCACTTCGCCGTACTGCAGGCCAACGGTGGTGCGCTTGGACATTTGGTAGTCCACGCCGACCAGGAACTGCTTGTAGCCGCTGTTCGGTTCGGAGTTGCCGTCAACCTTGACGTTGGTGCCTTGCGCGTAAGTCAGTTTCGGCGTGAAGGCGCCCAGGGTGTAGGCGGCGGTCAGCGCGTACTCTTGCGACTTGTACTTGCTGCCATCCAGAGCCGGAGCATTATCGCCCAGGAAGTAGCTCAGCGGGGTCACGGAGCTGTCGCCGCGGTCGTTGCGGTAGCCGAAGGCAACCAGCAGGTTGTTGGCGTTGTAGCCAGCTTCCAGACGGTGGCTGTCATTGGACTGAGTACGCACGCCAGCGATGGTCACCGGAGTCTGGTGGATGTACTGGTACTTGCCGAAGAAGCCGCTGTTCTCGTAGGACAGGCCCAGGTTATACAGCTCGCGGGAGCTATCGCTAGGCACGGTAGCGAAGGAAGCGGTCTTGTCTTCCTTGGTGCCGTACAGGAACGCGCCTTGGAAACCGTTGTAGTTGGCGGTGTCGAAGCGGATGGCGTTCTTCACGCGAACATCGTCACGGGTGAAGGCGTTCAGCTGCAGTGCATCGCTGGAGCTTTCCCACGGATTCACGACGCTCATGTTGGAGTCGCTGAAGGTGGAAATGTTGCCCAGGCGAACCTTGCCGTAGCCGGTATCCAGGCCAACGAAGGATTCGCGGCTGGCGAACGTGCCGTACTTCTGACGGTTGGAGCCATCGATGTCGAAGCCGCTCTCAACCTGCCAGATGGCCTTCAGGCCATTGCCCAGGTCTTCGCTGCCTTTGAAGCCGATGCGGGAGCCCATGTCATCAACGTTGGTCTTGTTGATGCCTGCAGCATCAACATTTTCCACGCCGGCCTTCAATTGGCCGTAGATGGTGACATCAGCGAATGCGGCAGCCGGCAAAGTGGCAACCGCCAGGGCGATCAGAGTTTTTTTCATGGTGAACAATCCTTGTGGCTTGTCTTAGAAAGCGATTGAATACTAATTCCACAGATGGATATATGCAAGTGAACACTTCGGTACTATGTTGTAAAAACACATCACAGCAGCAAAAATACAACACCAATCACTCAGTCAGGAATTTTGTCTAAACTTAACAAATTTGTGTATTTTTATTGCTTAATGAACATTAACAAAGCCATTAACGCCGAAACAATGTTCAGTATCGAAAAAAAAGGCCCACATGTGTGGGCCTTACATAAGGATAGACTTGACCTGAGCCTGCTCGAACCTAAGGAATGCAGACATCAACCAGACTCAATTTAGAGTGTACTCGCTTTCGTTTTTCGAATCAATTTCTTTGCCAGCGCACTTTGTCAAACATTGTTAAGCCCTTCCGCACGCGCTGCGAGCGCGATCATGACGCAATGTCCCGCAGACCCTCGGCTCAGCTATCAGCGGCCGCTTCGCGCTGCGCGGGGAAGTGCAGCTCGGCGCACAAGCCGCCCAGCGGGTGATTGAACAGGAAAATGTCGCCGTGATGCTCGCGCGCGATGGCCCGGGCAATCGCCAACCCCAGTCCGCTGCCGCCGGTATGCTTGGCTCGGGAGTGCTCCAGCCTCACATAGGGCTCGAATACCCGCTCGAGATCGTCCTCGGCGATGCCCGGGCCATGATCTCGCACCATGATTTCCACGCGGCCGGCACGCTCGCGCAACGACACCTCCACGACGCCGCCGCCATAACGGCGGGCATTCTCCAACAGGTTGGCGATGCAGCGGCGCAAGGCCTGCGGCCGGGCGTACAAGGGCTTCACCGTTTCCGTCCGGCACGCCACTTCGGCGCCCAGCGCCTCCACATCCTCGACCACGCCCTCCAGCAAGGCGCCGACGTTGAGCAGCACCGTGCTTTCATTGCCCTGCCCCATCCGCAAATAGGCCAGCGTATCGCCTATCAGCTGATCCATCTCGACCAGATCGCGCTCGATCGCCTGGCGCGCGCTCCCCTCCTCCAGCTGCTCCAGCCTCAGCCGGACGCGGGTGATGGGCAGGCGAAGATCGTGCGACACGCCTGCCAGCATCTGGCTGCGCGTCTGCAGATAACGCTGCAGCTCCTGTTGCATGCGGTTGAAGGCTCGGGAGGCGTTGACCACCTCCTGGGTGCCGGTTTCAGGCAAGGGCGGCTGGTTGAGGTTGGCCGCCAGCCCGGTCGCCGCCTGGGAAAACAGCGCCAGCGGCCGCGTCAGGCGGCGCACCGCCCAGGCGGAAGCCATGGCCACCACCAGCGCCACCAGCAGCAGCCAGGCGGTCACCCGCCATGGCGTTTCCGCCGCGCTGGATATCTGGCCGATGCGGAAGGTCACCACGGTGCCGTCCTTCAGCTGCGCCTGCACCGTGGCCATCTGGATCTTGAACTCCGGCCCGCCTTCGCCCAGTTTGTTGGGAAAAGCCTGCACCCAGAACTGCTTGCCCGGCGTGAACACGTGCTGGCCCGGCTCAACGAAGGGGCGCAGCAAATCTTCCGCGGCATCGGGAGAGTCGTCGCGGAAGGACAGCACCTGCAGGCGGAACGGAGAGCCAAGATCGTCCTGGATCAGTTCGCGCAGCTTGCCGGCTTCCGGCAGGTTGGTCTTGCCCCCGACACGCCAGGGCTGGTCGAGCAGCACCTGGGCGTTGGGCGAAGTCAGCGCGCCGGCCAGCTTGGGCCGGCTGGCCGCGGCGGTTTCGTCCAGCAGATTGATCATGTCCGCAAGATGCTGCGCCACGTACTCGGCGCGCAAGGTGCGGCTGAGCCGCTCGCGATCGGTCAGCACCAGCGCGATGCCTATCACGTTGGCCAACAGCACGCTGGTCAGCAGCGTCAGCAACAGCTGGCCGTACAGAGTGCGAGGCAAGCGCCTCATCTCACCGGCACCACCTCGCAAGCCAGCATGTAGCCGCCGCTGCGTATGGTCTTGATCAGCAACGGTTCGCGGGCGTCATCGCCCAGGCGGCGGCGCAAGCGGCCTATCATCACGTCGACGGTGCGGTCGAAGGGACCGGCTTCCTTGCCGTTCATCGCTTCCATCAGCTGGTCGCGCGACATCACGCGCTGCGAATTCTCGGCCAGCGCCTGCATCAGCTTGAATTCGCCGCCGGACAGCGGCGTCACCACGCCGCCGCCGTCGACCAGATGCTGGGCGCCCAGCTCCAGCCGCCAGTCGCCGAACTGCAGCGCGCGCAGCGCGCTGTTGTTGCGGCGCTCTTCCACCCGGCGCAGGATGCTGCGCACGCGGGCCAGCAATTCGCGCGGGTTGAACGGCTTGGGCAGGTAATCGTCGGCGCCCATTTCCAGGCCGATGATGCGGTCCAGTTCGTCGCCGCGCGCCGTCAGCATCAGGATCGGCATATTGGAGCGGGAGCGGAGGTCGCGGCACAGTTTCAGGCCGTCCTCGCCCGGCAACATCAGATCCAGGATCAGGATGTCGAACGACTGCTCGGCCAAGGCGCGGTTCATCGCCTCGCCATCGCCCACCGCCGCGACAACCATGTCCTGGCGGCTCAGGTAATCGCTAAGCAGATCGCGCAGATCCGGATCGTCATCGACAATAAGCACGCGGGAAGCTTGAGACATCGGCAGTTCCTAAGGTATCGGGAGTTAATCACGAAGGTGTCGCCTGCAAGCGCGACAACAGCGCGGGCGCCGTGTTTGGGCGCCCGCGCTCTCAGGGTTGGAGTGACGAAGGTTTCAATTGGTTCCGCTGTGCGGTTCCTGTCGGGTTCGATGCCAGGAATAGCCGATGCCACCGGCCAGCAGGGACACCGTCGCCAGCAGCGACCAGGCGGTGGGCAGCTTGAACGCCACCAGGCCCGCGTCGTGCAGGTAGACCAGCCCCACCTTGATGCCGATCAGCACCAACACCAGGGCCAGCGCGTACTTCAGATAATGGAAGCGGTGCACCATGGCCGCCAGCGCGAAATACAGCGCGCGCAGCCCCAGAATCGCGAAGATGTTGGAGGTGTAGACCAGGAACGGATCCTGGGTCACCGCGAAGATGGCCGGGATGCTGTCCACCGCGAACACCAGGTCGGCCGACTCCACCAGAATCAGCGTCAGCAGCAGCGGCGTCGCCCACCATCCCTTGTCCAGGCCATGGCGCTCGCCGCGCACCAGGAAGGCGTTGCCGTGCAGTTCCGGCGTCAGCCGCATCCGGCGGCGCAGCCACTGGTAAAACTTCTGCTCGGCGAGCGGCGTGGCTTCCTCGTCGCCGGAGAACAGCATTTTCAGGCCGGCCCACAACAAGAAGATGCCGAACAGCAGCAGCACCCACTGGAACTCGGCCACCAGCGCGGCGCCGGCGCCTATCATCAGCGCCCGCATCAGGATGGCGCCCAGGATGCCCCAGAACAGCACCCGGTGCTGAAGCGCGCGCGGCACCGCCATGCTGCCGAAGATCAGCGAGATCACGAACACATTGTCCAGCGACAGCGACTTCTCCAGCAGATAGCCGGTGAAGTACTGCACGCCGGCGTCGGCGCCGCGATACCACCACACCCAGCCGCCGAAAGCCAGGCCGATGCCGATATAGAACGCCGACAGCTTCAGGCTGTCGCGCACGCCGATCTCGCGGCCGTCCTTCTGCAGGATGCCGAGGTCGAACGCCAGAAGCGCCAGCACGCCGGCCAGGAAAGCCAGCCAAGTCCACAGCGGGTAGCCCAGCGCGGGGGCAGTCAGAAAATCGATCACTTCAACACTCCATTCAATCCGTCAATGCGGGCGGACAGATACCGCCCGCGAGGGTCAACCGCGGCCTTCCAGCGCGGCGATGCGTTCTTCCATGCTCGGATGGGTGGCGAACAGGCCCAGCAGGCCGCGTCCGCCGGCGATGCCGGAGGCGGCCATGCTCTTCGGCAGGCCGTCGGCTTCGATTCCGCCCAGGCGGCGCAGCGCGTTGGCCATCGGCCGCGGCGAGCCCAGCAGCTCGGCGGCGCCGGCGTCGGCGCGGAATTCGCGCTGGCGCGAGAAGTACATCACCACCACGGAAGCCAGGATGCCAAACACGATCTCGCACACGATCACCGTGACGAAATAGCCGATGCCGGTGCCGGCGGAGCTGTTTTCCTCATCGCGTTTCAGCCAGCTGTCCACCAGATAGCCGACCACCCGCGCCAGGAAGAACACGAAGGTGTTGACCACGCCCTGGATCAGCGTCAGCGTCACCATGTCGCCATTGCGGATGTGGGCGATCTCGTGCGCCAGCACCGCTTCCACTTCTTCCTCGTTCATATTGGCCAGCAGGCCGGTGGACACCGCCACCAGCGAGTTGGAGCGGCTGGGACCGGTGGCGAAAGCGTTGGGCTCGCCCTCGTACACCGCCACCTCGGGCATCGGCAGGCCGGCGCGGTCGGCCAGCTTGCGCACGGTATTCAGCAGCCAGGCCTCGGTCTGGCCGGACGGTTGCGTGAGCACCCGCGCGCCGGTGCTCCACTTGGCCATGGTCTTGGACAAGGCCAGCGAAATGAAGGCGCCGCCGAAGCCGAGCACCGCCGAGAACATCAGCAGCATGCCCAGATTCAGCCCGCCGGAAGTGACGAAGCGGTCCAGCCCCAAAAGACGGACGCTCACGCTCAGCACCAACATCACGGCGATGTTGGTCACAATCAGCAAAATCACCCGTTTCATTGTTTAGTCTCCCAAAATCCATTCAATCATCAGCCAGGACGAAGCGCTGGCCACACTGCAGTGTATGCGACAAAAAGAATCGAAAAAATAAAGTAAAATCTGATCATATATACGGTTTTTTCGAATTGAAAAATGGACAAGCTCAATTACAAGCATCTGCACTATTTCTGGGCCGTCGCCCGCACCGGCAGCGTCACCCGCGCCGCCGAACAGCTGGGCATCAGCATGCAGACCGTCAGCGGCCAGATTTCCCGGCTGGAGCAGCAGCTGGGACGGTCCTTGCTCCGCCAGCAAGGGCGCGGGCTGGAACTGACCGAAGCCGGGCGCGTGGCCCAGGGCTACGCCGACCGCATCTTTCTGCTGGGCGAGGAAATGGAAGAGGCGCTGGCCGATCCTTTGCTCGACCAGACGCTGCGGCTGGCGGCCGGCATTTCCGACGTCGTTCCCAAAGGCATCGCCAGCCGCCTGTTGCGGCCGGCGCTGCAAACCGGCAACCGTCTCCGCCTCAGTTGCGGCGAAGGAGACTTCGACGAGCTGATCGGCGAATTGGGCCGGCACCGGCTGGATCTGGTGCTGGCGGACCGGCCGGTGGCCAGCAGCGAACAGCAACAGTTCCAGTCCTGGCCGCTGCTGAGCTGCCCGGTGCAACTGCTGGCTGCGCCGGCGCTGCACGCCAGCCGCCAGGCGGGCTTCCCCGCCAGCCTGGAACAGGCGCCGCTGTTGCTGCCCAGCCGCGACAACGTGCTGCGCCGTCAGCTGGAGCATTGGTTCGAGGCAAACGGTTTGCGGCCCGACGTTGTCGGCGAGTTCGACGACCATGCGTTAATGGAGACATTCGCCCGCCAGGGAATGGGACTGCTGCCCGCCCCCGTCTCGCCCGACGGAGAGGCCGACCATCCCGGCCTGCTGTCCTTGGGCGCGCTGGACGGCGTATCGGAGCGCTATTACGTCACCGCCAGCCGGCGCAAATTGCAGCACCCCGCCCTGCAAGCCATCCTGCAGGCCTGGGGTTGAGCTTGTGCCATGCGGGCGACAGGCGGCCTCGTGAAGCGGACCAGCGGCGCCGGCGATGATTCCACCCGAGATAGTCTTGGCCGATAATGGTTCGAAGCACTTCGCCGGCGCGGCCGCCGGGCAACAGATCGAGCATCATGGACAAGCAACAAGCTTTCACCCTGCCTGAGTTGTTGATCGTCATGGCCTTGCTGGCCATCGTCCTCGCATTCGCCGTGCCGGCCTATCAAAGCGCCGTGTCGGCCAATGCGGTGATGTCAGAGAGCAATAATCTGTACGGCGACATCCTGGCCGCCCGCAACGAAGCGCTCAAGCGCGGCCAGACTGTGCTGGTCTGCCCTTCCGCCGACGGCGCCAACTGCAATGCCAGCGCGCCCGGCAACACCAGTTGGGCCGGCGGCTGGATCGTGCTGCAGGCGGTCGGGGGAAACTGCACCGACACCAGCGGCACCGTGCTGCGCAGGCAGCAGGCCTTCGCCAGCGGCGACAGCGCCAGTTCCAACAATAGCGCCAATCCCTATCTATGCTTCAATCGCATGGGTTACGCGCCATCCAGCAACGACGGCATGGTCACGTTCAATACCTCCGGCAACCAGGCCAGCAGCCGGCGCTGCGTGGCGCTGGCCGCGGTGGGCCACCCCCAGGTGCTGACCAGCGGCCAGACCGACAGCACGGGACAATACACATGTCCATGAAAACACCCGGCCAGGACGGTTTCAGCATGCTGGAAGTGCTGGTGGCGCTGATCGTGATCTCGCTCGGCTTGCTCGGCATCGCCGGCATGCAGGCCGCCGCGATCAACAGCACCAGCATCGCCCGCAGCCGCAGCCTGGGCGCCATCGCCGCCGAAAGCATGGCTGCCGCGATGCACGCCAATACCGCGTACTGGGGCGTGTTGAACGCCAGCGGCAGCTGGAGCGTCAGCGCCTCCGGCGCCATCAGCGGCACGCCAGCCCTGAGCCAAGCCGTCAACTGTTCCGCCTCGGGCACCACCTGCACCGCCACCAACGTGGCCGGCTATGACGCCGCCCAATGGGGAAGCGGCACGATCAGCGCCCTGCCGGGCGGCAGCGGCCAGATCGCCTGCAACCCGGCCACCAGCGCCACACCGGTCGCCTGCACCATCACCGTTTACTGGCTGGAAAAAAATCGCGCGGTCAACGCCGTATCCATGGCCGCCGGCACCGCCAGCCAGAGCTATCAGATGGTGGTGGTGCCATGAGCGCGCGCCGGCAACGCGGCAGCGGACTGATCGAGGTGATGGTGGCCATCGCCATCGGCCTGTTCCTGCTCAGCGTGCTGACGCTGATTTTCACCTCCGCGCGGCTAACCAAGACCAGCCAATCAGGGCTAGCCCAGCTGCAAGACAACCAGCGCACGGCGATGGCCTTGATCAGCAGCATCGTGCAATCCGCCGGCTACTACCCCAACCCCCAGACCCAGACCGCGGCGCAAGCGCTTCCCGCCGCGGGCGGTTTCGCGGCCGGGCAGTCGGTCACCGGCACATCGGGGACATCGGGCGCGGCGGACACCTTGAGCGTGCGTTTCGCCACGCTGTCCGGCGACACCGTGCTCAACTGCAACGGCTCCAGCAACACCAGCGGAAGCGGCCAGATCTACACCAACCAGTTTTCCATCAACGGCTCGAACCAGCTCGCCTGCGCCGTCAATGGCGGAACCGCCCAAGTGCTGGTGGACGGCGTCAGCAACATGACGGTGCTGTACGGCGTGGACCCCGCCAACAGCGGTTCCACCGCTCATTACTATCCGGCCTCCGCCATCCCTTCCGGCGCCACCGTGCGCTCGGTATGGGTGACGCTGACCATGGTCAATCCCCTGGCCAATCAGCCTGGCCAGCCGGCCACGGTGAAAATGTCCTGGCTTACCGGACTGATGAACCAGCTATGAAGCGCCCTCCCCATCCCCCCGGCCTTTTCCGCCGCCGCGGCTTCACGATGGTGGCGGCGCTGATGATGCTGATCGTGATCACCATCATCGGCATCGCGCTGATGCGCAGCAGCGGCCTGCTGGGCAAACTGGCCGGCAACACGCGCGAAAAGGGCCGGGCCTTCGAAGCGGCCGAGGCGACGCTGCAATACGCGGAATGGTGGCTGAACCAGGGCGGCAACGCCGGCGCCGCCGCCAACTGCAGCGGCGCACAGAACACGCTGCAAGTCTGCAGCAACGCGCTTGTCGTCCCACCCGCCAGCGTGACCGCCACGACATCCTGGAACAACGCCGGCTACACCTACACCCCGGCCTTCATGACCGCCTCGGCCAATGGCGGCGGCCAAACCTATTACCAGGCTCCTCAGCTCTACATCCAGTTCCTGGGGCTGAACGCCGCCGGCACCGGCGCCATCTACCAGCTCACAGCGATAGGCTATGGCGGCAACGCCGCGTCGGTGGCCGTGCTGCAAAGCACCTACACGCTGTACTCCGGCACCACCAATCTGGGGAAATGACCATGCGACCCGATGCCCCGCGCCTTGCTCTCAGCCTGGCCGCCCTGCTGGCCTCAAGCCTGTGGCCGCAAACTGCCGCCGCGGTCACCGTCAGCGACAACTTCACCGGCGGCGGCGCCCAGCTCAACTGGCTGGTGTTCGGCGGCGCCTGCATGACCGCCGGCACCGGCTCCGGCACCATCCCGGCCTGCGGCAGCAAGGACCCCAGCGGCAACACCCAGATCGGCGGCTACAGCGGCACGCTGCCGGACAGCAGCGGCAACGGCGCGCTGCGGCTGACCAACAGCTCCGGCAGCCAGTCCGGCGCCATCGTCTACAACAGCCTGTTTCCATCCGGCAGCGGCCTGCAAGCCACCTTCACCAGCTACACCTACGACGGCGATTCCGGCGGCAGCGCGCGCGACGGCGCCGACGGCATGAGCTTCTTCCTGCTCACCGGCATCCCCAGCGCCGTAGGCTCCTTCGGCGGCAGCCTGGGCTACAGCTGCTCCAACGTGAACTCGCCTTACAACGGCATCATCGGCGGCTATCTGGGCCTGGGCATGGACGAGTACGGCAACTTTCCCAACGGCGGCTCCAGCAACGACAACACCTCCAGCGGACCGGGCGCCAAACCGCAAAACATCTCGCTGCGCGGCGCCGGCTCGGTCGCCGCCACATCTCTGGCCAGCCAGTTCGGCGGCAGCTTCAGCGCCTCCATGGTGCAAAGCGTCTGCAAGACCGGTAAATACGCCACGCAAAGCGTGATGAACTATCCGTTCATCAGCATTCCCGGCACCAGCGGCGGCGTCTACCAGCTGCCGTCCAGCCAGCCGATGGCCAATGAATCCGCCACCAAGCGCGGCCAGGCGGTGCCGATCAGCTACAAGCTGAAGATCACCCCGGCCAACCTGCTCAGCCTCTGGTACAGCTACAACAACGGCGCCTACGTGCCGGTGATCACCAACTACGACATCAACAACACCTCGGTCAGCGGCCCGCTGCCCAGCCAGATCACCTTCGGCTTCGCCGCGTCCACCGGCGCCAGCCGCAACGTGCACGAGATCAGCTGCTTCCAGGCCCAGCCCTTCACCCAGTCCGCCAGCTCCAGCGGCCTGAACAGCCAGCAGACCACGCTGATCCGCACCGGCACCCAGCAATACGTAGCCAGCTACCACGCGGACAACTGGTGGGGATCGCTGGCCTCCTACGCCTTGCAAGGCAATACCAGCACCGGCCAGGTCTCCGTGGCCAGCACCGCCACCTGGGACGGCTCCTGCGTGCTGACCGGCGGCAGCTGCGCCACCACCGGCGCCAGCAATATGAGCGCGCAAACCAGCCGCGCCATTCTCAGCTGGAACGGCAGCCAGGGCATCCCCTTCCAGTGGGCCAGCCTGACATCCGCGCAGCAAACCACGCTGAGCCCCGACGGCAACGGCTCGGCCCGGGTCTCCTATCTGCGCGGCGCGCGCGGCAATGAAGTCACCACGCTGGGCAGCGGCCTGTTCCGCGACCGCGACAGCGTGCTGGGCGATCTGATCAACAGCAGCCCGATCTGGGTGGGCTCGCCACAGAACAGTTATGCCGCCAGCTGGAGCGACAAGCTCTACCCATCCGCCACGCCGGCGGAAAACGCGACCGGCGCGCAAAGCTATCCAAGCTACAAATCCGCCAACCTCACCCGGACCAACATCGTCTACAACGGCGGCAACGACGGCATGCTGCACGGCTTCCGCAGCGGCGCCAACGACAGCAGCGGCAATTACGTGGCCACCAACAACGATGGCCAGGAGGTGTTGGCCTACGTGCCGGCCGCGGCCCAGGCCAATACTGTCCAGTACAGCAATCCCACCTATGCCCACCAGTACTTCGTCGACGCCACCCCGGCCGCCGACGACCTGTTCTACGGCAGCAACTGGCACACCTGGCTGGTAGGCGGCCTGGGAGCCGGCGGCCAGGCGATGTACATGCTGGACATCACCAATCCGGCCAACTTCGCCGAAAGCAACGCCGCCAGCCTGGTGGTAACGGAAATCAACAGCGGCACGCTCAGCTGCGTCAACAAGGCCAGCTGCGGCAGCGATCTGGGCTACACCTTCGGCACGCCGGTGATCACCCGCTTCCACAACGGCCAATGGGGCGCGGTGTTCGGCAACGGCTACAACAGCGCCAACGGCCACGCCGTCATCTTCATCATGCTGGTGGGCAGCAACGGCGCGCCCAGCTACTACGAACTGGACACCGGCAGCGGCAGCGCCAACGACCCCTCGGGCGCCGGCGGCAAGAACGGCATCTACTACACCACGGTCGCCGATCTGGACGGCGACAACATCGCCGATTACATCTACGCCGGCGACCTGTTCGGCAACGTATGGCGCTTCGACGTCACCGGCAGCACGCCGTCCAGCTGGGCGGTGTCGCAATTCGGCAAAGGCGCCGCCTCGCCGCTGTTCACCGCCCAGTACACCTACTGCACCAGCGCGCAGATCAGCGCCGGCAGTTGCACGCCCAGCCTGCAGCCGATCACCAGCAAGCTGCTGGTGACGTCCATTCCCACCGGCGGCGCCAATCCGCGGGTACTGGTGTCGTTCGGCACCGGCCAGAAAATCCCGTTCACAACCAGTTCCGCCGACATCTACGCCGGCGGCACCCAGAGCCTGTACGGCGTCTGGGATTGGGACATGTCGGGATGGAATACATTGGCAGGCCAATCCGCCTACTACAGCCAGGCCGCGCCCACCGGCGGCCTGACCGTGCGCCCGAGCAACCTCACCGCCCAGACCGTCTCCGCGTCCTACAGCTCAACGCTGGGCTCGGTGCAAGGCTACCGCGCGCTGTCCAACAACATCGTCTGCTGGCAAGGCGGCGGCGCCTGCAGCCCAAGCACCAGCAACACCAGCTACGGCTGGCTGCTCAACCTGCCCGGCAGCGGCGAACAGGTGATCTACAACCCGGTCAGCCAGTTGGGCACCTTCACCGTCAACACCACCATCCCGCCCAACAACAACGCGTCCTCGTGCACGGTATCGTCCGCCACCGGCTTCACCATGTCGCTGAACCCGAAAACCGGCGGCTCCACCGCGCGCTCCTATTACGCCAACGATTCCGGCAATTTCAACGGCATCAGCGGCAGCGTGATAGACGGCATCGCGGTCAATATGGCCGGCTCGCCCAGCGTGGTCAGCTTCCAGAGCAACTATTTCGCGATCGGCAGCAGCATCAGCGGCGGCCCGGTCGCCACCCCGCCGCAACTCAATCCGGCCGCCTTCGACTTGCACGCCAGGCTGAACTGGATAGAGCTGCGCTGAGCCTTCAAGAGACGGAACCATGAGAAAAAAGACTGAAGGATTTTCCCTGATCGAACTGGTCATCACGCTGGCGGTGCTGGCCCTGCTGGTTTCCATCGCCCTGCCCTCGTACCGCAACTTCATGATGCAATCCAACCGCACCGCGGCCAAAACCGCGCTGCAGGACCTGGCCAGCCGCCAGGAAAGCTATTTTTCCACCAACAACAACTACGCCAGCCAGCTGGCTACCCTGGGCTACGCCAGCGGCACGGTCTACGTGCCCGGCAACGGCAACGGCAACGGCAACAATCTGTACGCGCTCTCCATCGCGAACACAACGGCCAGCACCTTCACGCTGAACGCCGCGCCGCAGGGCAGCCAGGCCCAGGACAGTTGCCAGACCTACCAGCTGGACAATCTGGGCAACCAGAGCAATATCGTCAACGGCTCCAGCGGAACCACGCTGAGCGTCAGCGGCTGCTGGTGACGGGCAAAACAAAACGGCGCCCGATGGGCGCCGTTCGGCTTGGTGAAGAACAGGCTCCAGCTTAGTCGGCCAGCAGCTTGTTCACCACATCTACGTATTCCTGCATGGCCGCGGCGCCATCCTTGCCCTTCAGCTTTTCCCAGGCGTCGAACTTGGCGCGGTTGATGAAATCCATCATGCCCGGACGCTCGCCGGCGGCGTCGCCTTCGGTCGCCTGCTTGAACAGCGCGTACAGTTGCAGCAGGGTCTGGTTGTCCGGACGCTCGGACAGGGTCTTGACGTCGGCCTGAGCCTGGGTGAAAAGAGTCTGCAGATCAGACATGGCGTTTCCTTTGTCGATTGCCGGGACGGTTGGCTCCATCCCTGGCGGTGTTAGCCATCCGGCATGCGCCGGAACGGGGGACAATGTAGCATGAAGCGCGCTCAATGCGACAGGGGCGGCGGCGCATCCGGCTGCGGCTCTATCCGTATCCGCTTGTAGCTCTTCACCGCCCGCCCGTCCTTGCGCGCCGGTTGGTAATCCGCGCCGCGGAAAACCGGGGCGATGGCGTCGGCCAGCTTGGCGTCCACCGCGCCCTCGAAGCGCACCGCGTCCACCCTGCCGCCGGCGCCGATGAACACCAGCACCTCGATCGGCTGCGACGGGCCGTTCAAGGCCACGTCCGGCAGCGCGATGCGGCCGCGCTCCTGCGCCAGCTGATCCAGCTCCCGCGCCGGATAATAGATGTCGGCGCCCAGACGCAGCCTGTCGTCGCCGATGTCCTCCGGCGCCATGTCGTCCGCGTCCTGCTCGGGCGCTTCGGCCACCGGCGGCGCGATCGGCGGCGGCTCGGCGGCCGCCGGAGCAGGTTCTCCCCGCAGCCTCACCCGCATCGCCTCATGCCAGGAAGCCCATTGCCCGGGCCTCAGCGGCAGCCACAGCACGGCCGCGTGGACGAGCAGCGATAGCCACAGCGCCAGCAGCAGCCGTTCCGTCGTGTTCCAACGCCGCATCTTCATGCTCGTTTCGCGCCGTTCCGCCATGAAAAACGGGACCGGCGAAACCGGTCCCGTCTTGCTGGCTTACTTGGCGTTCAGCAGCTGTTCGATGTCGTCGCCGCCGATGGCGCCCGGCACCATGCGGCCATTGGCGAACACCAGCGCCGGCGTGCCGGTGATGCCCATTTTCTCGCCCAGCGCCTGGATCTTTTCCAGCGGCGTGTCGCAGTTGTCCGGGCCGGTCAGCGGCTTGCCGTCGCGCATGAAGGCGGTCCAGGTCGCGGCCTTGTCGGCCGAGCACCAGATCTGCTTGGACTTGCGCATCGCGTCCGGATGCAGCTGGGTCAGCGGGTACAGGAAGGTGTAGATGGTGACATTGTCGATGTCCTTCAGGCTCTCGCGCTCCAGCTTCTTGCAGAACGGGCAGTCCGGATCGGTGAACACCGCCATCTTGCGCTCGCCCTTGCCGCGCACGTCCTTGAAAGCGTACTGGAACGGCAGCGCGTTGAAGTCCACCTTGGACAGATCGGCCATCTTCTTCTCGGTCAGGCTTTCCTTGCTCTTGGTGTCGATCAGGTCGCCGACGAACAGATAGCTGGCGTCGCTGTTGACGTACACCACCTGGCGGCCGTCCACCACCAGCTCGTAGATGCCCTTGACCGGGGTAGCGCTGACGCTCTTCACCTGCTTGCCGGGGAAGTGGCCGAGAAAGGCCTTCTTCACATCTTCGACATTGCCGCCGGCGGCCTGGGAGCAGGCGGCCAGCGACATCAGCATCGCGCTGGACAGGGCCAGCGTTTTCATTCTCTTGTTCATCGATCAGGGGTCCTTTGGGATCAGTATCCAATCGCCTGTCTGGCGAACTGCCGTTTCAGCGGAGTCAGGCAGTTGGTCAAAGACAGGCCAGTATTGCGCAACCATGGCAGACCGGGCAGTTTCGCATGGAATAGCCGGTACAAGCCATCGCAGCCGAATTGCATGGCGGCCACCGCCTCGCGGCGCTGCCGCTGATAGCGGCGCAGCAGCATCCAGTCGCCGCAGTCAGGCGCGGCGTCCAGCAGGCCGGCCAGTTGGGCGGCGTCCTGGAAACCCAGATTGACGCCCTGCCCGGCCAGCGGATGAACGGTGTGGGCGGCGTCGCCTATCAGCGCCACCCGTTCGGCGGCCACCGCCTCCGGCTGGATCAGCCGCAAGGGGAAGGCCGCCGCCGCGGTCAGGGCGGCAAACGCGCCCAGCTGGCGCCCACCGGCCTCGGCCACCCGCGCGGCCAAGTCCTCCGGCGACAGCTGCAGCAGCGACTGCGGATCAGGAGTGGACCAGACCATCGATATTCGGTTCCCGGCCATCGGCAGCCAGGCGAGAATGCTGTCGCCGAAGAACCATTGCCGCGCGATGCCCTGATGCGGCAGCTCGCAGGTGAAATTGGCGACCACGCCGCTCTGGCCGTAGGGTTTGACGCTGGCCTGCAAATCCAGCTGGCTCCTTACCCAGGAGTTGGCGCCGTCGGCGCCGACCAGCAGCTCGGCCGCCAGTTCGCGGCCGTCTTCCAACGTCAGCCGGGCTTCGCCCGGCGTCGTGGCCAGCGCCTCGGCGCGCGCGCCGGTTATCAGCTCCGCGCCGCTGTCGCGCAGCTGCGCCCATAGCGAGGCCAGCAGCCAGCGGTTCTCGACGATCCAGGCCAGCGCGTCGGCATCGGCGTCGCGGGCGGAGAACGAAATCCGTCCGCCGGCGTCGCCGCGCACGTCCATTGACGCGATAGTGCCGATCCGCGCCATATCCGGCCAGGCGCCCATGCCCTCCAGGAAACGCCGATTGACCGGGCTGACCGCGTAAATGCGCGCGTCCCAGCCTTGCTCCAGATCATCGACCGCCGGTTCCCCGGCCTCCAGCAGCGCCACCCGTTTGCCGGCGCGCGCCAGCGCAAGCGCCAAGCTGGCGCCGACCAGGCCGCCGCCGACGATGACCGCTCGATATTTGTCGTAACGCATCCGTTTATCCCCGCACGCCGAATACAAGATGGCCGGCGAATTTGCGCCGCAAAGCCGGCAGCGTGTCCAGCGCCGTCATGCCCACGCCGCGCAGGCGGTTCATCAGCGGATGGTGGCCGTCGAACAGCTTGATCAGCCCATGGGTGAAACCCACCACCGCGCGGCTGTCCAGCTTGCGCGAAGCGGCATAGCGTTTCAGCGCGCGCGCGTCGCCGGCATCGGCCGCGCCGTCCAGCGCGTCGGCCAGGCCGACCGCGTCGCGCAGGCCCAGATTCAGGCCCTGCGCCGCCACCGGATGCATGGTCTGCGCGGCATTGCCGATCAGCGCCACCCGGCCGCTCGCCACCTGGCTGGCCTGGCGCAGCGCCAGCGGGAAGGTGGCGCGCGGACCAACCGACAGTATCCGGCCCTGGCGCTCGCCAAAGGCCTGCTGCAGCTCGCCGCGCAGCACCGCTTCGTCGGTGGCGGCCAGCCGCTCGGCGTCGGCCTGGCTGCGGGTCCATACCAGCATGTAGCGCTCGCCATGCGGCAGCAGCGCGAACGGGCCGTCGTAGGCGAAACGCTCGTAGGCTACGCCCTGGGGCGGCAGCTCGGTCTCCACCTCGGCCAGCACCGCGCACTGATGGTAATCATGGGTCAGCCGGCGAATGCCCGGCAGCGTCTCCGCCAGCGCGCCGCCCTCGGCCAGCACCAGCAAGCTGCCGGTCAGCAGCAAACGGCCGTCCAGCGTCTCCACCTCGGCGCACGCGTACTGGCTCAGGCTCTTCACCGCGTTCACCCGGCACTGCCACCTCACCTGCACGCCGGCCTGCTCCAGCGCGCCGCCGAGCTCGGCGACCAGCGCCGGGTAATCGACCACCGCGCCCAGATGCGGCAGGTCCAGGTCTTCCCGATCCAGCCGGGTGCGGCCGCAGCTGCCCTGTTGCGACACGTGGACGGTGTCTATCGCCGTCGCAGGCAGATCGGCCGGCCAGGCGCCGGCCTCCTCCAGCAGGCGGCGGCTGTGCCAGGACAGCGCCAGCGCGCGGGCGTCACGCACCTCGGCGTCTTTCGCCCTCGCCTCCAGCAACATCACGCTGCGCCCCTGCCGCGCCAGCCTCAAAGCGGCCAGCGCGCCCACCGGGCCGCCGCCGACGATCAAGACGTCGGCGTGTTCGCTCATTCTTTCATCCATCGATCTCACTCCCCGCGCATCAGCGCCTCGATCTCCGCCACCGTCTTGGGCGCCGCCGCGGTATACACCTCGTTGCCGTCCGCCGTCACCAGCACATTGTCCTCGATGCGCACGCCTATGCCATGGAATGCCTCCGGCACGCCGGGCGCCGGCCGGATGTACAGGCCCGGCTCTATCGTCGTGCACATGCCCGGCTGATAGCCGCGCCATTGCCCGTCCTGCTTGCGCTGGCCGACGTCGTGCACGTCCAGGCCGATCAGGTGGCCGATGCCGTGCATGTAGAACTGGCGGTAGGCGCCGGACTCGATCACGCTGTCCGCGCTGCCGGCCAGCAGGCCCAGATCCACCATCCCCTGCGCCAGGATCGCCAGCGCGGCGTCCGACGGCGCGTGCCACACCGCTCCCGGCTTCACCGCGGCGATGCCGGCCAGCTGCGCCGCCAGCACGATCTCGTAGACGTCGCGCTGCGGACCGCTGAAGCGGCCGTTGGCCGGAAAGGTGCGGGTGATGTCGCCGGCGTAGCCGCGGTATTCGCAGCCGGCGTCGATCAGCAGCAGCTCGCCGTCGTTTATCCGCGCGTTGTTGGCCACGTAGTGCAGCGTGCAGGCGTTGACGCCGGCGGCAACAATGCTTTCGTACGCCGTCTGGCGAGCGCCGTTGCCGACGAAGACGTGCAACAGCTCCGCCTCCAGCTGGTATTCATGCATGCCGGGGCGCGCGGCGCGCATCGCCCGCACGTGGCCGGCGGCGGAAATTTCGCCGGCGCGGCGCAACAGCGCGATCTCCGCCACGTCCTTGACCATGCGCATCTCGTCCAGCAGCGCGCGCAAGTCGCCGTAATGCGCGGGCGGACGGGCGCCGGCGCGCGCGCGGCCGCGCACCGCGTCCAGCCATATGTTGACGCGGCGGTCGAACGCCTCGTCGTGGCCCAGCGGCCACCACAGCTGGCCGCAATCCGCCAGCAGATCGGGAATCCGCTCGGCCATTTCGGCCAGCGGATAGGCTTCGTCGAAGCCGAAGACCTCCCTCGCGCCGTCGGGGCCATGGCGGAACCCGTCCCAGATTTCCATTTCGGGATTGCGGTCGCGGCAGAACAGCACCGACTTGCCGCTGCGGCCATCCAGCAGCAGCACGGCTTCGGGCTCGTCAAAACCGGTCAGGTGCAGAAAATAACTGTCGGCGCGATAGGGATAGTGGTTGTCGGCGTTGCGCACCGCTATCGTCGCGGTGGGCAACAAGGCGACGCCGTCGCCTATCTGGGCCAACAAGCGCTTGCGGCGTTCGGCATGCGGCTGGTGCATGGGCAATGAAATCCTTGCGGAAACGGGACGTGCTGGACAAGCTGCCAGTTTACACCGCCCGCGCCCGCGGCCCAAGCCGCGCGGATATGAAAAAACCCGGCTTGGCCGGGTTTTCGCAATGCGTGGCAGGGGCTTATTCGCCGATCACCACCGAGGTGTAAACGTCTTGCACGTCGTCCAGATCTTCCAGCGCGTCCAGCAGCTTCTGCATGCGGGCAGCTTCGTCGCCGGTCAGTTCGGTTTCGTTCTCGGCGCGCATGGTCACCTCGCCCATCTCGGACTTGAAGCCCTTGGCTTCCAGCGCGTCCTTGACGTCGGAGAATTCGTACGGGCCGGTGACGACTTCGATCGAGCCGTCGTCATTGCTGACCACATCCTCGGCGCCGGCTTCCAGCGCAGCCTCCATCAAGGCGTCCTCATCCACGCCCGGCGCGAACACCAGATAGCCGCAATGCTTGAACTGGAAGGACACGCAGCCGTCGGTGCCCATATTGCCGCCGTATTTGGAGAAGGCGTGGCGCACGTCCGCCACGGTGCGGGTCTTGTTGTCGGTCAGGCAGTCCACCATCACCGCCGCGCCGCCTATGCCGTAGCCTTCGTAGCGGCACTCGACGTAATCGACGCCGTCCAGCTGGCCGGTGCCGCGCTTGATCGCGTTCTCGATATTGTCCTTGGGCATGGATTCGGCCTTGGCCTTGTCCACCGCCAGGCGCAAGCGCGGGTTCATGTTGACGTCGCCGCCGCCCATCTTGGCCGCGACGGTGATTTCCTTGATCAGGCGGGTGAAGATCTTGCCACGTTTGGCATCCTGGCGACCCTTGCGGTGCTGGATGTTAGCCCATTTGCTGTGACCTGCCATATTTGCCTCTGTGCGTTGTCTGGCCCCGGCGGCGCGCCGGAGCGTCAATCAAAATTCGCGGTATTCTAGCAGAAAGCCGTCCGGCTTTACGAGACGCGCCCGGCTACTTGGCCTGCAGCATCCGCAACATCATGTCAAAGCCGATCTGGTACATGCGCTCTATCACCGGGATCATCATCGGCAGCGTCATGTACAGCGTGCCGAAGCCTATCATGATGGTCAGCGGGAAGCCGAAAGAGAAGATGTTGAACTGCGGCGCCGCCCGCGTCATCACGCCGATGGCCAGGTTGGTGATCAGCAATGCGCCGATGATGGGCATCGCCAGCCACACCCCCCACTCGAACAGATGGCCGCCCCACAGCGCCAGCGCCTTGATGCCCTGGACCGGCATGGCCATGCCTATCGGCAGCACCTGAAAACTGTGCACCAGCGCGCTCAGCACCACGTGGTGGCCATCGAAGGCGAGAAACAGGAAGAAAGTGAGCAAGGACAGCATCTGCGACAACACCGGCACCTGGGCGGCGTGCACCGGGTCATAGAACATCGCGAAGCCCAGGCCCGTCTGCGCGCCGATGATGAAGCCGGTCAATTCCACCGAACTGATCACGATGCGCATCACAAAACCCATGGACAGGCCGATCAGCAGCTGCTGCACCAGAATGGCGATGCCCTCGGCCGACACCACCGGCACCGCGGGCAACGGCGGCAGCAGCGGCATCAGGATCACGGTCAGAATCAGCGCGAACGCAGCCTTGAAGCTGCGCGGCACGCCGCGGTAGGCAAAGATGGGCTCCGCCAGGAACAAGCCGACGATGCGCGCGAACGGCCAGGCGAAAGCGCCGACCCAGGCGTTGATCTGGATATCGCTGATCGCCAGCATCAGCCGATCACGCTTGGTATGCTCTGGAACAGCCTGGTGGTGTACTCGATCAGAGTGTTCAGCATCCACGGGCCGGCCAGCACCAGCACCAGAAACATCGCCAGCAATTTGGGGATGAAGGTCAGCGTCATTTCGTTGATCTGCGTGGCGGCTTGCAGGATGCTGATCAGCAGGCCCACCAGCAGCGATGTCAGCAGCACCGGCGCCGACACGATGATCAGGATGTACAGCGCGTTCTGCACGATGCTGATGATCAGTTCCGGACTCATGCCCCCTCCTCCCGCCAGCCGCCCTTGGCCAGCAGCCAGTTATCGATTTCCGCGCCGTCGCGGACGACGCGGTTGGCGCGCGCCAGCCGGTAGCCGGCCCGCTCGAACACCGGGCGCGACGCGTGGCTGGCCCAGACATGGAGGGCAGTCACGCCGGCCTCTGCGGCGCGGCGCTCCAGCTCGGCGACCATCCGCCCGCCCAAGCCCTGCCTGCCGGCCCAGGGCGCGACATACAGCATGTCGAATTCGCCGTCTCGCTTCAGCCAGGCGAAGCCGGCCAGCCGGCCGCCATCGGCCACCGCCTTGCAAGCCCAGGCGCCTGCCAGCCTGGCGCGCCAAACCGCATCGATCTCATCGTCCCACATCCGTTCCGGCGCCCAGGCCTGGCATTGCTCGACGGTATAAACGCCGCCGGCCAGCGCACGCACGCTGGCCTGGAACAGGGAATGGCAGGCGGGCAGGTCCGCCGGCGACAAACACTCCAGCCGCATCGCCGTCATCCCGTGTAGAAACTCTGCACCAACGAGCCCATCAGCAGCGTCCAGCCATCCACCAGCACGAACAGCATCATCTTGAACGGCAAGGAGATGGTGACCGGCGACACCATCATCATGCCCATCGCCATCAGGATGCTGGCGACGACGAGGTCGATGATCATGAAGGGGATGAAGATCATGAAGCCGATCTGGAACGCGGTTTTCAGTTCGCTGATGGCGAAAGCCGGAATCAGCGTCTTCATCGACACGTCTTCCTTGCTCTGCGGTTTGGGCGACTGGGAAATCTCGATGAAGAAGGCCAGATCCTTCTCCCGCGTCTGGCGCAGCATGAAGGCCTTCATCGGCTTGCTGCCCTCGTCCAGCGCCTGGTTGAAGCTGATCTTGTCGTCGGAGAACGGCACCCAGGCCTTGGCGTACACCTGGTCGAAAGTGGGTCCCATCACGAACAGCGTCAAAAACAGCGCCAGGCCGACGATCACCTGGTTGGGCGGCGACTGGGTAGTGCCCAGCGCCTGCCTCAGCAGCGACAGCACGATCACAATGCGGGTGAAGGCCGTCATCATCAGCAGCATCGCCGGAATGAAGGTCAGCGCCGTCATGAACAGCAGCATCTGCAGGCTGAGCGAGTAATTCTGTCCGCCGCCCGCCGCCGGCGTGCTGGTCATCAGCGGCAGCCCCGCCGCCGCGTCCGCCAGCAACGGCGACAGCAACGCCCCGCCGGACAGCAGGGCGATCACGATCTTTTTCTTCATCATTTGTCCTGCCGCCGCCGCTGCGCCTCGCGGCTCTTGTCCAAAGCGGCCTTCAACCAGCGCACAAACGGCTCGGCCGGCTCCGCCCGCTCCTGCTCCGCGCCCTCCGGCCGCGGCATCTTGTTGAGCAGATTGACCTGCTGCGGCGTCACGCCCAGCACCAGCCATTCGCCCTCCAGCTCGACGATCACCACCCGCTCCTTCTGGCCGACCATGGTGCCGCCGACGACGCGGACGCGGCCCGCCCCGCCCAGCGCCCCGCCGGACAGGCGCTTGAACAGCCAGGCCACGCCGACGATGGCGCCCAGCACCACCGCCAGGCCCAGGATCACCTGCACCAGGCTGGCGAACGGCGACGGCGCGGCTGCCGGCGCGGGAACGGCGGCCGTCGCCGCCCACAAGGGCGAAGACGCCGCAAAGCAAAGTGCGCCTCGCAGCGCCAGGCGCACTTTCACGAGTTTGCCCATATCCATTATTTCTGCAGTCGCCGTATGCGTTCCGCCGGAGTGATGATGTCGGTCAGGCGGATGCCGAACTTGTCGTTGACCACCACCACTTCGCCCTGGGCGATCAGGCAGCCGTTGACCAGCACGTCCATCGGTTCGCCGGCCATGCCGTCCAGCTCCACCACCGAGCCCTGCGCCAGTTGCAGCAGGTTGCGGATCGCGATCTTGGTGCGCCCCAGCTCAACCGTCAACTGGACCGGGATGTCCAGAATCATGTCCAGATTGGGCGGACCGCCCGCCACCGCCCCGGCGCCGATCTCCTGGAACAGGCCCTGGGCAGGCACCGCCTCGGACTCCGCCGGCGGCGCGCTCTCGACGGTCTCCTGCTCCGCCATCGCGGCGGCCCAGTCGTCCATCGACACTTCCTCTTCGGCGCCGGCCGCGCCGCCCTGCAATTCTTCTTCGCTCATTGCTCATGCTCTCCGGGGGACTCCAGGAACTCGTTGGTCCCCGCCAGTATCTTTTCCACCTTCAGCGCGTATCGGCCCTGCACGGTGCCGTAACTGGCCTCGAACACCGGGATGCCGGACACGTCCGCCTCCACCCGCTCCGGTATTTCCACCATCACCACGTCGCCGTTCTTCAGATTCAGTATCTGCCCCAGCGTCACCTTGGCGTGCGCGAGGCTGGCCACCAGCTCCACTTCGGCCGCCTGCACCTGGTGGGTCATCAGATTGACCCAGCGGTTATCCACCTCGGTGCGGTCGGCCTGCATGGTGCTGGACAGCAGATCGCGGATCGGCTCCACCATAGAGTACGGCAGGCAGATGTGGAAGTCGCCGCCGCCCGCGCCCAATTCGATATGGAATGTCATCGCCACCACCACTTCGGTGGGCGTGGCGATGTTGGCGAACTGGGTGTTCATTTCCGAACGCAGGTAGACGAACTCGATCGGATACACCGGCTCCCAGGCTTTCTGGCATTCGGCGAACACGACTTCCAGCAGGCGGTGGATGATGCGCTGCTCGGTCGGGGTGAAATCCCGGCCCTCCACCCGCACGTGGTAGCGGCCATCGCTGCCGAACAGATTGTCGACGATCAGGAACACCAGATCGGGATCGAAGATCAACAAGCCGGTTCCACGCATCGGCTTGACGTGAACAAGGTTCAGGTTGGTCGGCACCACCAGGTTGCGGATGAATTCGCTGTACTTCTGCACCCGCACCGGCCCCACCGAAATTTCCGCGTTGCGCCTCAGGAAGTTGAACAGGCCGATGCGCAAATTGCGCGCGAAGCGTTCGTTGATGATTTCCAGCGTCGGCATCCGGCCGCGTACGATGCGCTCCTGCCGGCCGATGTCATAGCCTCGGACACCCTGGCCATCCTGCCCGCCTTCCTCATCTTCGTCCTCGCCGGAGACGCCCCGCAGTAGGGCGTCTACCTCTTCCTGGGACAGAATATCGTCGCCCATGGCGCGCCTACTGCTTCTGGATGATGAAGGAAGTGAAGAGGACGCTGTCGACCACGGGCTCCTCGCCCGCGTCCATCGCCTCGTTGATGATCTGTTTGACCTGCGCCTTCAGCTTGACCTTGCCTTCGGCGGTGCTGACCTCGGCCGCGGTCTTGGACGACAGCAACAGGATGACCGCGCTGCGGACCTTGGGAGCGTAGTCGGTGAATTTCTTCTTGGCTTCCTCATCGCCAAGCTCGGCCTGCATGTCGATCTGCAACAGGCTACCGTCATTGCCAGCCAGATTGACCACGAAGGTGTCCATCTTTTCGAAGATCGGCGGCCCGTCGTGCTTTTTCTTCGGCTTTTCATGAACCTGCTCGGCCTGAGCCCCCGCCGGCTTGTTCATATTGGTGAACATATAGGCAGCCAAGCCCCCCACGGCGCCCAGCACCAGAATCAGCAGAATGATGACAATCAGCATCAGCTTGTTGCCGCCCCCTCCCGCCTTTTTTTCCGCCTTGTCCGCCTTTTTATCATCCGACATAAGTTATGACCTGTTCTTTATGGAGTTCCTAGTGAAATCTTAAACGATTTCCCGGCCATATTTTCCTGTTTTCTCGGCCTGCTGAACAGTGTCAATCTCAAATCGGGTCAAGCAAAGATGCTGAGTATGCCGCGCGCAGTCTTGATCACGCTCAATGCGTCCACCCCCTCGGCCTCGCCGATGATGGGCTGGGACTGTCCTTTCTTCTGCTGGTAAGCCTGTTGCTGCTGGCCGGAATTGCCGCTGGAAACCTGGGAATCGGTCAGCTGGATGCCATTGGAGGACAGCATGGAACCCAAACGGTGCATATTGTTTTCCAGCGCTTCGCGGGTGGCCGGCACCGCCGCCGTGAACAATACCTGAGCCTGATCGGTGCCGTTCATTTTCAGCGTCACCTCGATCGGACCCAATTGCGGCGGATTCAGCTGGATCTGCGCCTTATCCATTTTCAGGCTGACCATGCTCATCACCTGCTCGCCCAGCGCCTTGCCCCAGTTCGGGTCGGTCAGCGTTTGCGGCAAGCTCAGCTGCGGCATGTTGGCGTTGGCTGCCTGGACATGGGCGGATTGCTGGGGCTGCGCCTGCTGCAATTGCTGCAGCGGCAAGAATTGCGCAGCCGAAGCATCCGGGTCCGGCAATTTTTGCTGGTTCTCCTGCCAGTTGAAGCCTTGCTTCGTCGTCGGCAACAGCAGCGCTGGATCAAGCTTGGCCGCAGGTTGCTGGGCGAGCAGGTCCTGGGTCGGGGCCTTGACTTCAGCGTGCTGCGGCTGAACCTGCAGGGCCGTCAGCATCGGCATCGCCAGCGCCGCCTGCAGGCCGGCGTCGCCATCATCGCTCTTGGCAGCGGGCTTGTCGTCGTCGGCGGGCTTATCCTCGCCGGAAGAGACGCTGTCCGTCATTCCCGGCAACGTCGCCCCCATCGTACTCATCTGGATGCCCAGCAAGCTGGCGAACAGATCCCCTGCCGCGCTGCCCGCGCCGGCATTGACAGCCGAACCTGCCGCGCCCGCGGCGCCGGTGGAAGCCGCCGGACCGGCCTTGGCAGCCAGCGTATTCACAATGATGGTCATGACGATGCCTCGACTGAGTGTAACGAGGCCAAACAAAGCAAGGAGCGTGCCAAGTCAGGAATCGTTGCCGTGGGAGCGGTCCCAAAACTGGCGGGTGGCGAATTCGTCCATCTGCTTCTGCTGCAGCCTGGCCTCTTTCTGCGCCTCCCGCTCCCGCTCCCGCTGCAGCAGCTTCTCGTAGGCCTTGAACTTCTTGTACTCCATCTGCCAGGCCTGGCGCTCCATCACGAAGCGCTGCGCGCAACGGTCGACATCCTGCTGCTGCTGGATCATCGCCTCGTCCAGCCGTGACAGAAAGCGGCGAAAGTCCTGGTATTGGATGATGGAGATGCCCTGCCCGCCGCCGCTCACCAGCCGTTGCCGATACTCCTCGCGAAAAGCGTCCAGTTGGTCCAGACGCGAGCGGGACTCCGCCAAGCGGCTCTGCGCCATGCCCATCCGCTCCGCCGCCGCCTGCTGGCGCTCGTCGGCGAGATGAATCAGCAGCTCGTACTTGCTGGCCGCCATGAGTCAGGCTCAGGCCAGCACGCCGGCCAGCTGCTGGCAGCAGGAGGCGTAATCGTGCGACTCGTGCATAGGCTGCATCAGAAAGCTGACCATGGGCAGCTGACGGCGCATGGCGTCGTCCAGCACCGGGTCGGACCCGGAGACATAGGCGCCGACGCTGATCAGGTCCCGATTGCGCTGATAACGGGAATACAGCTGCTTGAAATGGCGGGCCAGCTCCATCTGCTGCTGCGGCACCACATCCACCATCACCCGGCTGATCGACTGCTCGATATCTATCGCCGGATAGTGGCCCGCCTCGGCCAGATCGCGCGACAACACGAAGTGGCCGTCCAGAATGGCGCGGGCCGAGTCGGCGATCGGATCCTGCTGATCGTCGCCTTCGGACAGAACGGTGTAGAAGCCGGTGATGGAGCCGCCGCCTTCCTCCCCATTGCCGGCGCGCTCGATCAGCTGCGGCAGCCGCGCGAACACCGACGGCGGGTAACCCTTGGTCACTGGCGGCTCGCCGATCGCCAGCGCGATCTCGCGTTGCGCCATCGCGTAACGAGTGACCGAGTCCATCAGCAGCAGCACATCCAGCCCCTGGGCGCGAAAATACTCGGCCAGCGCGGTGGCGTAAGCGGCGCCGTGCAACCGCATCAGCGGGGGCATGTCGGCCGGCGCGGCCACCACCACGGAACGGGCCCGACCTTCCTCGCCAAGGATGTTCTCGATGAAGTCCTTCACTTCCCGGCCCCGCTCGCCGATCAGCCCCACCACCACCACGTCGGCTTTGGTGAAGCGCGCCATCATGCCCAGCAACACCGACTTGCCGACGCCGGAGCCGGCGAACAGGCCCAGCCGCTGGCCGCGCCCAACCGTCAGCAAGCCGTTGATCGCGCGCACGCCGACATCCAGCACATCGTGCACCGGCGTGCGGTGCAAGGGGTTCATCGGCTGGCTGTACAAGGGAAACCAAGCGTCGGGGTGAATGGGACCCAGGCCGTCCAGCGGCCGTCCCAGCGAATCTAGCACTCTGCCGAGCAGGCTGGCGCCCACCGGCACCTGGCGGCCGACCGCGCCATTGGCGGCCGGCGCCGCGCCGCCATCATGGCCATAGCGGGGAGGATTGAAAGACGGCAAGGGAAATACCGGCGTGCCGGGCAGCAGGCCATGAACATTGGAGAGCGGCATCAGGAACACTTTGTCGCCGGAAAAGCCCACCACCTCGGCTTCCACCGAATGGTCGTCCGCCAATGCCACGCGGCAGGCGCCGCCCACCGGCAGCTTGATGCCCACCGCCTCCATCACCATCCCGGTGACGCGGACCAGGCGGCCGCAAGGCTGCCACAGCTTGGCCGTCTCCGCGGCCGCGCCGCAGGACGCCAGCCAGTCGCGCTGACGCTCAATCAGGCTGCCGCTCATCTCCGTCCTCCAGCCCCAACGCCCGGCTCAACGCCGCCAGCCGAGTCTCCAGCGCCATATCCAGCCGCACCGAACTGGCGTCGATCACGCAGCCTCCGCGGCTCATCTGCGGATCCTCGACCCACTGCCATGCCGTCTCCGGCGTTTCCTGCCGCAGGAATTCGCGCGCGGCGGCCAAGTCGGCCGGGTTGACGCGCAAGCGGGCGCTGGCCAGCGTGGACGGCAATTCCGCCAGCGCCGCCTGCAACAGCGGCAGCAAAACCTGCTCGTCCTGAGCTATCTTCTGCTGCACCAGTTTCTGAGCCAGGCCCCAGGCAAGCCGCAGCACATCCCGGGAAAGCGCCTGCTCCATTTGGGCCAGCTCGCCGGAAAAGCTCGCGCCCATCTCGCTCAACGCCTGCCAGGCCTGCTCCAGCCTGGGCAAGTGCTCGGCGCGCGCATCCGCCTCGCCCTGCTCCCGCCCGGCCTGCAAGCCCTGCTCGAACCCTTCCGTCCGCCCGGCCTCCAGACCGGCGTCATGGCCCGTCTGCCAGGCTTCCTGATGAATGGCCTCCAGCTCGGCGGCAGTGGGGTAGCCCAATGCCGGCGCCTCCGGCTCGGCCTCCTCGGTTTCAGCCTCGGCCTGCTCGGCCAGCGCTTCAGCCTCGGCCAGCGGGATCGGCGCGGACGATTCGGGCTCGGAGGCCGCGATGCGCTCGGCCAGGCTCACGCCTGGGCGGCGCATTTGCGCCATTGCCACCAATTGGGCCGGGGACAGCGCCTGGGTGAAGCCATCCAGCGATGCCGGGCTCCAACTGCTCCAGCTCTCCAAATCCTCGCCGGAAATGATGGGTCCGTTACTCGATGAGGCCTTCATCGCCGCCCTTGCTGCCTAGCACGATCTGGCCGTCGTCGGCGAGCTTGCGCACCACCTTGAGGATTTCCTTCTGCTCGGCTTCCACTTCGGACAGTTTGACCGGCCCCTTGGACTCCAGATCGTCGCGCAGCATTTCCGCCGCGCGCTGGGACATGTTGCGGAAGATCTTTTCCTTGAGATCGGTGCTGGTGCCTTTCAGCGCGATCACCAGGGAGTCGGACTGAACTTCGCGCAGAATCGTCTGGATCGAGCGGTCGTCGATGTCCAGCAGGTTCTCGAACACGAACATCTTGTCCTGGATGCGCTGAGCCAATTCGGGATCGTACTCGCGGATGAAGCTGAGCGCCGACGCCTCGACGTTGCCGCCCATGAAGTTGAGGATTTCCGCGGTGAGGCCGACGCCGCCGGACGCGCTTTTCTTGATGCGGTCCGAGCCGGACAGCAGCTGGGTCAGCACATCGTTGAGTTCGCGCAGCGCCTGCGGCTGCACGCCTTCCAGCGTCGCGGTCCGGATCAGCACCTCGTTGCGCATCCGCTCCGGGAAGAAGGCCAGGATGGAGCTGGACAGATCCGGCTCCAGATGCACCAGGATGGTGGCGATGATCTGCGGGTGTTCGTGGCGGATCAAGTCGGCGGCGGACGACGGGTCCATCCACTTCAGGCTCTCGATGCCGCTGTGATCGTTGCCCTGCATGATCTTGTCCAGCAGGTTGGCGGCCTTGTCCGGCCCCAACGCCTCGATCAGCACGTTGCGCAGATATTCGTCGGACGCGCCGATGCTGGCGCGCGCGTCGCACTCCTTGCGGAATTCGGCCACCACCTCGTCGATCTGCTCGTAGCTGAGGTTGTTGATCGCCGCCATCGCCAGGGAAATCTTCTGCACTTCCTTGGGACCGAGATACTTAAACACCTCGACCGCCTCGTTCTGGCCGAGACTGAACAGCAGCACGGCGCTTTTGCGTATTCCGTTATCACTCATCGGCGCTTATCCATTCCTTGATGACCTGGGCCGCCATGCGCGGATCAGACTTCACCAGCTCGCGCACGGCTTCCAGATTGCTGCTGTATTGGCGCTTCTGCGCTTCGCGCGGGTCTTCGCCGGCGCCGGCCATCACGGCGCCCGCGACGCCTGGCTCGCCTTCTTCTCCGGCCACGCCCAGCAAACGCCCCCCGGCACCCACCGCTCCGGCGGCGCCGGCCTCGCCCTCCGCGCCGCCCGCAGGCGCCGGCGGCCTGACCAGATCGCGCATGACGGGACGCACCACGCCGAACAGCAAGTACAGCACCGCGATCGCCAGCAGGCCGTACTTGATCAGGCTGGTGCCGTTGCCGCTGACGTAATCGATCACCCGCTCCTGCATGGTGACGGGCTGGGCATTGTCGGCGAAGGCGGCGTTGACCACGTTCAGCGTGTCGCCGCGCCCGGTGTTGTAGCCCATCGCCTCTTTGACCAGATTGTTGATCTGCTGCACTTCCTGCGGCGTCAGCGGCGTCGGCTTCATCTCGCCGCTCTTGTCCGGCATCCGGCGGTAATTGACCACCACGGCCGCCGACAGGCGCTTGACCACGCCGGTGGGCACCTTGGTGTGCTGTATGGTCTTGTCGACCTCATAATTGGTGGTGATGTCGCGCTGCAGCGTGCCGCTGGCGCTGACGCCCAGGCCGGACAGGTTGGCAGTGCCCGGCGCGGCGCCCGGCGGCAGCGTGATCGGCGCCGACGCCGCGGACGGCGGCTGGTTGGACAAGGCGCCCGGCACCCCTGTGGGGTTCGCCGAGCCATTGACCAGTTTTTCGCTGATCTGCTGGCTGCGGGTGGCCGAAGGGTTGGGATTGGAGTTGGGCCGGTAGGTCTCCGAGGTCTGCTCGGTTTCGGAGAAGTCGACGTTGGCCGTCACTTGGGCGCGGGCATTGCCGTGGCCGAAGATGGGCTCCAGGATGTCTTCGATCCGCTTGACGTAGCCTTCCTCGATCTGGCGCACGAAGCCCAGCTGGCGCTGGTCCAGGCCGGAATTGTCATCGGGGCCGGTTTGCTTGGACAGCAGATTGCCATCCTGATCGACGATGGTGACGTTCTTCAGCGGCAGGTTCGGCACCGAGCTGGACACCAGGTGCAGAATGCCCGCCACCTGGCCGCCATCCAGCATCCGCCCCGGATACAGCTGCAGCATCACCGAGGCGGTGGGCGACTGCTGCTCGCGGACGAACACGCTCTGCTTGGGGGTCGCGATGTGGACGCGGGCGCTCTGCACCGAGGAAACAGCCTCGATGGTGCGGGCGAGCTCGCCCTCGATGGAACGCTGGTAATTGACCTGCTCGGCGAACTGGCTGATGCCGAACTTCTGATTGTCCATCAGCTCGAAGCCGACGCCGCTGGCCTTGGGCAAGCCCTGGGCCGCCAGCTTCAACCGGACATCGTAGACCTTGTCCGCCGGAACGGAAACCACGCCCCCCTCGCCCAATTGGTAGGGAACGTTCATCTGCTGCAGCGCGGCCGTGACCTGGCCGCCGTCGCGATCGGCCAGATTGGAGAACAGTATCTTGTAGGAAGGCGTGCGATTGAGGAGCACTGCGCCGACGACGACGGCGAAAATCGCGGCCAGCGCCGTAAGAAACAGGATTTTTCGGTTATTCGGCAGCGCCTTGAAGCGGTCACCCGCTTCGTTCAGTCGCGCGCGCCAAACTGGAGTAGCGTTTTCTTCTGCCAGATCAGCCATACGGTGGTTTATGGTTTAGGTCCACCGCCGCCGGGCCGTGGCAAGGCAGCGCTAGACTTGAGTATTCATGATTTCCTGATAGGCGCTGACCAGCTTGTTTCGCGCCTGAACCATCGTCTGGAACGACAGGCTGGCTTTCTGCAGCGATACCATCACGTCCTGCAGATTGACCTCCTTGTTGTCGCCCAGCTGAAACTGCTTTTGCATCTCCTCCGATGTCTGCTGCGCCGAATTGACCTGCTCTATCGTTGATTTGAGCACGTCGGAAAAGTCGACCTGCGGCGTCTGCTGAGTCGCCTGCGGCTGTTTGCCTGAAGCCAGCGCCGCCGCGCTTTTCAGCTCGCCCAGCAACTGGTCGATATTATTGACTGACATGGCTACTCCGTGCCATTTCCCTCTGGAACATCTCCACCGGCATCCGCAGCGTCTTCATCACGGTAACGCTGCAATTTATAGCGCAAAGTGCGCTCGCTGATGCCCAGTTTCTCCGCAGCCAGCTTCTTCACTCCGCCGACTGCCGCCAATGTTTCCAGAATATGGCGTTTTTCAAGGGTTTTCATGTCGGTTTCACCCGACACCGAACTGTCCGATTCGGACTCTGTCCGGGTAAACTGCCCCACGCCTGCAATATCGCCCAGCATCAGATCGGCGGCAAGAATTTCCGCCCCGGCGGCAAGAATGACCGCCCGCTGCACGACATTATCCAGTTCGCGGATGTTACCCTCCCAACTATAGGCCGTCAAATGACGTTCCGCATCCCTGGAAAATACCAAAGACGCTCGCCCGGCGGCCTCTGCATGTTTTTTAAGCAGGAATCGTGCCAGCGGCAGGATATCATCCTGGCGCTCGGCCAGCGCGGGTATCCGCAAGGGAAAGACATTCAGACGAAAATACAGGTCTTCCCTGAAATTTCCCGCCTCCACCGCCGCCTGCAAATCGCGGTTGGATGTGGCCAGCACGCGGATGTCCAGCTTGATGGCTCGAGTGCTGCCTATCCGCTCCACCTCGCGCTCCTGCAGCACCCGCAGCAGCTTGGCCTGCAGCGGCAGCGGCATCTCGGTCACTTCGTCCAGCAAAATGGTGCCCGCCTGAGCTTGCTCGAACTTGCCCGGCAGCGCCTGCGCCGCGCCGGTGAAGGCGCCGCGCTCATGGCCGAACAGCGTGGACTCCAGCAGATTGTCCGGGATCGCCGCGCAGTTGACGGCGACGAAAGGCCCGGCGCCGCGCCGGGAATGGCGATGGATGTAGCGCGCCAGCACTTCCTTGCCGCTGCCGCTGGGGCCGGAAATCATCACGCTGGCGTCGCTCTGCGCCACCCTGCCCGCCAACGCGAACAGCTGGCGCATCGCAGCCGACTCCGCCACCACTTCCCCGCCATCGTCGCCCGGCATCGCCAACAGATGCTTCTCCACCTCGGCGAGCAGGCTCTGCGGCTCGAAGGGCTTGAGCAGATAATGGGCGGCGCCGGCCCGCAACAGCTCGATCGCGCGCTCGATCACGCCATAGGCCGTCATCAGGATGAAAGGCACGCCGGGATAGCGCTTCTTCGCCTCCTCGAACAGGTCGTAGCCGTCCATCGGCGCCATCTGCGCGTCGGAAATGATCAGCCCCACCGGCTCCTTGGCCAGTTTCAGCAAGGCGGCGCCGCCGTCGGCGGCCTCCAGCGTCGGATAGCCGGCCAGCGACAGCGTGTCGACGATGGCTTCGCGCAAGTCGGCGTCGTCCTCGACCACCAGAATCGGAAGATACTTCATGGAGTCCAATGCTTCTTATTATGGTTATACCGATGGCTGGCGCTGATGCGCCAGCGTGACCAGCCGCTGGGCGATGCTGCCGAGCGCCAGCACCTCGTGAGTGGCGCCGATGGCGATCGCCTCCTTGGGCATGCCGAACACCACGCAGCTCGTCTCGTCCTGGGCGATGTTCCAGGCGCCGGCCTGCCGCATCTCCAGCATGCCGTTGGCGCCGTCGCGGCCCATGCCGGTCAGGATGACCCCTATGCTGTTCTTGCCGACCAGATTGGCGGCGGAGCGGAACAGCACATCCACCGACGGTCGATGGCGATTCACCGCCGGACCGTTGTTCAGCGAGGTGCTGTAGCCTATCGTCGGCGCGCTCTTGATCAACAAATGGGAATGGCCGGGCGCGATGTAGACGGTGCCGGGTTGCAGCCTTTCATTATCCTCCGCCTCCTTCACCCGCAAGCGGCACAGCGAGTCCAGCCGCTGCGCGAACGAATGGGTGAACATTTCCGGCATGTGCTGGGCAATCAGAATCGGCGGCATATTGGCGGGCAGCGTGGTCAGCAGCGTGCGCAAGGCCTCGGTGCCGCCAGTGGAGGAGCCGATGACGATGACGGTCTGGCTGGCCAGCGGCGTCTTGGTCGGCTGGCGCGGCAGGATCACGTCCGCGCTGTGGCTGGGGACGATTTCCAAGGGAGTCTTGTTCGCTCGCTCTCGCGAAGTCAAGGCCATGTTTTTACCTTGCAGACAGAGTTCGCCCGCGCGGCCGTCGGCTTCGGCCCGCCCAGGCGTGACTGGGTTGTTTCAGATAGCTTAGCAGGAGCGCCGACTCCGGTCAGGCGTTCAACGCAATCCGGCCTCTATCCGGGCCAGCCAGGCATCGCAGGCGGCCTCCAGCAGGTCCAGCACCTGCTCGAAACCTCGGTCGCCGCCGTAATACGGGTCAGGCACCTCCCGCCCCTCTCCCAACGGCTCCAGCATCAGGTGCAGACGATCGTAGAACTCCGGCGGACAACGCCGGCGCAGGTCGTCCAGGTTATGGCGGTCCGCGGCCAGGATCAGGTCGAAATCGGAGAAGTCTCCATCAGCCACCTGGCGCGCCCGCTGCGCGGAAAGATCATATCCCCGCCCGGCGGCGGCGCGCATGCTGCGCGCGTCCGGCGGCTCGCCAACGTGATAACCATGGGTGCCGGCGGAGTCCAGCCGGATCCGCCCCGACCACCCCGTCGCGGCCAGCCGTTCCCGCATCACGCCCTCAGCGGTGGGTGATCGGCAGATATTGCCGTGGCAGACAAACAAAATAGATATTTTCTTCATACAAAACAAAGATATATGAATTAAATTAGCCAAAAAAAACACATCAAACTTTGCTCATACCCGCACATCTCAGCACAAAGAAATCAGTAGCTTATGAGCGAATGTTGACATGAAATTTGCCTTTCAACTACCAATACACGCAGGCATAGGAGCCGCATCAACCCCCATCTTACATCCATATAAGCACTACCAGCCCCACACCCAGCAGAAATAGCCCGCCCACCCCAATTCATTACTCAATAGACAACATCAATAAAATCAAATAAGTAACAAGACCCGCTAACAAAACCTGTCGATAAATCGCAGACAGATCAATGAGAAAGCCAGTTTGAGCAAGGCGTAATGCGTATCCAGCCGCCGCTCAAAGCGGATGCGCAACTTGCCGAAGCTAGCTAGCCAAGAATGAGTACGTTCTACCACCCAACGGTGGCGACCCTGTCTCTCACTGCTTTCCACTCCACGACGAGCAATTCGCGCCAAGATTCCGCGCCGGCTCAGGTGTTCACGGCAACGGCGGTAATCGTAGCCTTTGTCTGTATACAGCTTGTAAGGCTTTTGCCTGGGCCGCCCTGGCAAACCAGGAACAGCAGGAATCGCATCGACCAAAGTTTCGAAGACCATGGAGTCGTGTCGGTTGGCGCCGGTAATGCTCAGCGCCAGTGGCAAACCTCGGCGATCTACGATGACGTGCCGTTTGCTACCGCATTTACCTCGATCGGTGGGGTTGGGACCGGTCCCTTGGCCCCCGGGGGGCTGGCAACGCTAGCCCCATCAATGCTGGCCCGGCTCCAATCAATTTGATCGTGTTGGCGCAGTTGTATCAGCAGGGCGAGGCGTAGGCGGTCCCATATGCCTAGCGCTTGCCAGTCGCGTAGTCTTCGCCAGCAGGTCATCCCGCTGCCAAAACCGAGTTCCTGTGGAAGGTCCTCCCAAGGAATGCCGGTGGTGAGAACAAACAAGATGCCGTTGAGCGCTGCAAAATCATCCAACCGTGGCCGCCCACCTCGGCGGGAGCGCGGTGGCGGGGGGAGTAGCGGCTGCAATGACTTCCAGAGCTTCTGACTGACGACTTTCCGTTTCATCTTCGCCAAATGCGGGCATACGCATCCAGCATCAAAAGGTTTTGTTAGCGGCGCCAAGCGCATTTTTGAAATTTTTTATTGAGTGAAGGGATGGTTAGTCGATTTAAATGGCAAGTTCGAGTTGGATAGTTGCAGTTCAAAATGATGTTGAATTATTATGACAATGGCTTTGCTGTGTTGAATAATAATTTATGCATAGAGAACTGTGATGAGAATGATGAGAATAGGCCTTCCGCTAAGTGCTTTAGGGGGAGCGCCAATTGAAGATGGGGCTGCAAAACAAACTTCAGCTCCGCCTGCTAGTCAGAATATTGCTTCTCAACCACAAGCCATCGCTGCTAAAGCAAGTGTTGCTATTACACCATCGACAATTGTCACTCTGAGTGGACAAAAAGTTGCAGAGCAACATACTTATGCAGAGCCAAAAGCGACCGCATCTCCTAATTCCGCACCATCGCAAGTATTCGGATGTGTTGGTGGTGGTGCATATGGTATTGTGGCCGGCGTGTGCAATGATGGATCGGGAAATAAAATTGCATATGCTGGCGTTGGCACGCCAGGAGCTGGGGGCATGGCCGGTACTGTTGTGAATGGGACAGCCGCAGACCACCTAGCTGGTTTCTCTGGCACGGCAATAGCACCAAATGGAACCGGTATAGGTTATGCGCCTGGAACACCCGGAACGGTATCGACAGTGGTCGGAACACCTGGTGCAAGTGTGACATATGGCGTGTCGCTAGGCTCCAGTAGTGAGTCCGGCAAGCCGTATGAGTTTAGTACTGAGCCCAAGGTTACTACGAATCCATATGAATGTACCAAGTCTGAATATGAAGGGCCATTCGGTATTGGGTCTGGTAATGTATTTGGTAGTGATGCCGGTAGTACGATTGAGCCTGGTGGTGGATTTAGTGAAGGTGGTGGTGGCGGTGGTGGTCACTATGAGTTTGAAGAGCAAATGGCATAAAGCCAAGCTTTAATTAGATAACCTTGCACACGTTAGTGTGCAAGGCTTGCTGCAAGGTAATTTGCAATGTGGATGCAGAAAGTTGTGCCGGCTTTATTCATGATCCCTTTTTTTTATTATATATATTGGGAGATGGGGCGCCGTGACAAGATTGCGCGTGATATGGCAAAGAAGTGGTTAGAGACGAACCACCCCGGTTGTGTGATTAAGGCCATGAAATCTTCTAAAGCGCATATGCCAATTGTTGTCGTACTGAGTGTCTATACGCCAAAGAATGAAGATTTTGAAATCAAGCTGAGAGTGGGAACTGTTTTTGGAGGAATATTTTCTGACAAGGTTGAGGTTGTATATGTCCGGAAAATTAAAAAAGTGAATATTAATGAGTAGTGAGTATTGCCTATGATTTGAAGTGACTTTGTTGCACAAATCACCCTCCCAGCAGGCGGGGTAGAATGACGGCATGAGCAAGCCCGCCCCGCCCAAGTACAAGACCACTAACTGGAAGACCTACAATGCCGCGCTCAAGGCACGTGGGTCGCTGATGATCTGGTTGGACCGTGATATGCGCTGGCATGGCTCTGCGCTCGACAAACGTGGACGGACACCGACCTTCAGCGATGCCGCCATTCAGTTCTGCCTGACGATCAAATGCCTGTTCAATCTTGCGCTCCGACAGGCAGTGGGTATGGTGCAAAGCCTGCTCAAACTGGCGGGACTGGACTGGCTGACGCCGGACTACAGCACCGTGTGCCGGCGGCAAAAACATTTGCAGGTGGCCATTCCTTGCCGTCCAACCACGACCGGGCTGCACCTGTTGATCGACAGCACCGGCATCAAGATGCTGGGTGAAGGCGAATGGAAAACGAAGAAACACGGCGCGGAGTACCGCCGTCAGTGGCGCAAGGTGCATTTGGACATTGATGCGCAGACGCTGGAAATCCGGGCGATTGAAATGACCGACAACGCGGTGGGCGATGCGCCAATGTTGCCGGAGTTGCTGGACCAGATTCCCGCGGGGGAAAGTATTGCTGCAGTAAGTGGCGATGGTGCCTACGACACCAAAGGCTGCCATGAAGCGATTGCCAAGCGAAAAGCCGAGGCGGTGATTCCTACCCGGAAGAATGCCAAGCCGTGGAAGGAAAATCGGTTGGGCGCCCATGTCCGAAACGAGATACTGCGTGCTACCCGGCTTCTGGGACGAGCGATCTGGAGGAAATGGAGCGGTTACCATCGCCGCAGCCTGGTGGAAACCAAGATGCACTGTTTCAAGCTGCTGGGCGAGCGGGTAATGGCAAGGGACTTCGACCGTCAAGTCGCAGAGCTCCAAGTGCGAGCGACGATCTTGAACCGCTTCACGCGGCTCGGGACGCCGATGACGGTGCGCATGCCATAAATCCGTCCGGGGAAAGGGGGCTCTGTATGCCAAAGCCTATTTATGCAACAAAGCCCACCTAATTATCAAAATAGCGGCACCGACATTTCGAAACCTCCATTTCAAATCACTCGATGTGCCAAAAAAGCAATGCATCGAAAAACAAAGCTGTACTTTAAGACATGAAATCCATATTTCCCGCCCAAATACCCACATTCCAGGGATTTATATATTGCGCCATCGGTCAATTGAAAATAGCATGCAGTCGGCATGTCAATGGCGGTTGGCATTAAGAAAGTCGCCCAACCTCATTCATATTGCATCCTGCCTTAGCGTTTCTTGACAACCTCATTTCAAGGAGTGGCAACATGGCAAATACCCTACTTCCCAATCAGGTCCTCGGCATCAATGAATACCTGCTGTCGACCAACGGCGCCTACCAGCTGATTCTGCAAAGCGACGGCAATCTGGTGCTGTACCGGATGGCCAACCACCACCCGCTGTGGGCCTCCAACACCAATGGCAAGGACGCCATGCGCGCCATCATGCAGACCGATGGCAACTTCGTGCTGTACGACTTCCACGGCAAAGCGCTGTGGGCGTCCGGCACCAACGGCAAGCCGGGATGTTTCGTCACCATGCAGGATGACGGCAATCTGGTGATCTACGAGCCCAAGATTCCGGTCTGGGCTTCCAATACCGCCCAGTAAGCCGCAACCGCCCGGACGCGCCGCCATGGCCGCGTCCGGGCAGCTCATCTTTTCGACTTCGCGCCCGTCGACTGCGCGCTCTAGCTCAAACGCCTTGCGCCAGCGCTTGCAACTGTCCGCGCATCTCCAGCACCAGCTGCCATACCCGCTCCGCCGCCGGAGACAAGGTACGGTTGCGCCTGCGGATCAGCACGATGCGGCGGCTGGCCCCCGGCGACAATCGCCGCGCCGCCAGACCGCAATCCGCCGGCAAGGGCATGGCCAACCCAGGCGACACGCTGACGCCGATGCCGGCGGCCACCATGCGGAACACCGAGTTGGAATGGCCCAATTGCTGCGCCACCGGACAATCCAGGCCATGTTCGCGCAACAGTTGGTCTATCAGCGGCCGGCTGCCAGAGCTGCCGTCCAGCAATACCAGCGTCTCTCCGTTCAACTGCCTCCATGCCACCGATTCGCTCGCGGCCAGTCGGTGATCGGCGCGGCACACCAGCCAGAAGTCGTCGACCAGCACCGTCTGCTGTTCCAGATCGTCGCAAGGCTCCGGCTCCACCACCAGGCCGAAGTCCACCTCGCCGCCGCGCACCGCCGCGACGTTCAGGCGTTGAACCTGGTCGTGCAGATGCAGGCCCAGCTGCGGATAGCGCTCGCGGCTGGCGGAAACGATGGCCGGCATCAGGCTCGCCGACAGCGTTGGGCTGCTGGCGACGTGGACGCTGCCCAGCGCCTGCTCGCTCTCCTTGCGCGCGGCGTCCAGCACCTCGTCCAACTCCGCCAGCGCCCGCCTGAGCTTGGGCAGCAGCCGCGCGCCGGCCGCAGTCAGCGCCACTTCGCGGGTGGTGCGGTCCAGCAAGCGCAATTCCAGCGCCTGCTCCAGCTCGCGCACCGTGCGGCTGACCGCCGGCTGGGTCAGGCCCAGCTCATCGCCGGCCCGGCTGAAACTGGCGTGCTCGGCCACCCGGCAGAAAGCTCTTAGCTGCCTCAGCGTGAAATTCATAAAAATATCTTTTTAATTGATCAGATAAATGCATTTGTATTCTTAATTAATCCGCGCTTCAATAGCAAGATCAAACAACGAATGCCCGATGCCATGCCCAAGCTGTTGGACTCCTTCACCCTCGCATTGCTGGCCACCGTCACGCTGGCCAGCCTGTTGCCCTGCTCCGGCGAGGCCGCGCAAATCCTCAACCTGGCCACCAATCTGGCGATCGGCCTGCTGTTCTTCCTGCACGGCGCCAAGCTGTCGCGCGAGGCGGTGGTGGCCGGCGCCGGCCACTGGCGGCTGCACCTGACCGTACTCACCTGCACTTTCGCGCTGTTCCCGCTGCTGGGTCTGCTGCTCAAGCCGGTGCTGACGCCGCTGGTGACGCCGGAGCTGTACCTGGGCGTGCTCTACCTGTGCATGCTGCCGTCCACCGTGCAGTCGTCGATCGCCTTCACCTCGATGGCCCAGGGCAATGTGCCGGCCGCCATCTGCAGCGCCACCGCGTCCAATCTGCTGGGCATTTTCATCACCCCGCTGCTGGTGGGCTGGCTGGTGGCCGGCCACGGCGGCGCGGCGCAGAACATGGGATCGGCGCTGGACATCGTCTACCAGTTGCTGCTGCCCTTCATCGCCGGCCAGATCGCCCGCCGCTGGATAGGCGGCTGGGTGGACAAGCACAAGGCCCTGCTGAAATACGTGGACCAGGGGTCGATCCTGATGGTGGTGTACACCGCGTTCAGCGCGGCGGTGACCAGCGGGCTATGGCAACAGACGCCGCCGACGGCGCTGGCCGGCCTGCTGGCGGTCAACGCCATCCTGCTGGGCCTGCTGCTGGCGATCACCTCGCTGGCCGGCCGCAAGCTGGGCTTCAGCCGCGAGGACCAGATCACCATCTTGTTCTGCGGCTCGAAGAAGAGCCTGGCAAGCGGGGTGCCGATGGCCAAGGTGCTATTCGCCGGCCACGCGATCGGCGCCATCGTGCTGCCCTTGATGCTGTTCCACCAGATCCAGCTGATGGTGTGCGCGATGCTGGCCCAGCGCTTCCGCAAACGGCACCTGGCCGAAGCCCGCGCCTGACAGCAAAAATCCCCGCCGCAGCGGGGATTTTTCATCGACACGCCGTCAGGCCTGCCGCGACAGCGAGGTGATGACCGGCAGCGACTCCTTGCCGTAGCACAGCCGGCTAGGGCGCACCCGCATCCTCACCAGCGACAGCAACAGACTGAAACCGGCCTGGTTGGGATCGATCACCGGCACGTAGCAGCCCAGTGTCGCCTCCAGCAGCTGCTCCACCCGGCGCGCCACGCCGACGAAGCCGGTGCAGCCCAGCAGGATGGACTGCGCACCGTCGCGGCGCACGGCCTCCAGCGCGCACTCGTACACCTTGGGCACCACCACATCCATATTGGACAGCTGGTCCACCGGGCAGTCTATCGCGCGGATCGAGCTGAACGAATCCTGCAGGCCGTAAGCCTGGACGTGGCCATGCTGCATCGCCAGCGTCGACTGCAACACGGTGACGATGGAGAAGCGCTGGCTGAGCAGCAGCGCGCTGAACGCCGCCGTCGGAAAGCCGCCGACGATCGGGATGTTCACCGCCTCGCGCGCGGCTTCGACGCCGCACATGTCGAAATCGCTGAGCCAGATGCCGTCGAAACCTTCGCGCTCCAACTGCAGCGCCGTCTCCACCACGGCCAGACCGTTCGCCAGCCAGTCGATACGGTCCTGGATGTGGCTGGTGCCGCGCGGCAGGTTGCGCACCTCCACCTCGACATCGGCCGGGATCACCGGGCGGATGGATTCCAGTATCGGCTGGTTGAAGGTATCGACGCCCACCGGCACCAGCACGCAGATGCGCAAGCTCATCGCGCGCCCTCCCGGCCGGCGTCCACCGGCGCGTACGGCCCCAGGTAGCCAAGCTGCGCCAGTTCGTCGGCGAAACTCTGCAGGATCAGTCCCTTGCGCAGCGGCGCGGCGGCCGGCAATGCGATCACCGCCGCCTTGCGGCCGCGCACGGCCGGGTCCAGGCCATGGTCATCGCCCGACAGGTCGCCGTTGCTGAACACATGCTGGCCATCACCTTCGACGAAGTAGCTGATGGCGTCCGGCGCGGTCGCCAGCGGATGGGAGACCGCGCTGTCCCAAGCCAGCAGCGATTCGTTCTGGTACAGCACCGTGCAGCGGCGCTCGCCGTCCTCCAGGCTCACCTTGCCCAGATCGAAGCCGCCGGCGGTGCTCACCTCGGACGACGCCAGCGTCGCCGGGCCGAACAGCAGCTTGCCCTTGATGTCGAGCTCACGGCGCAGGAAGTCCAGCATCGCCTCCGCGGTCTTCACCTTGCCGTCCTGCAGCGCGCGGCCCAGCTTCAGCGCCCGGCTCAGGGTGCCGCGCACCGGCAGCGCTCCGCCCAGTTGTTCCGGCGACATGATCCACATCGCCAAGCCGCCGAATTGTCCGAACTGCGGATTGGTCAGAATGGGACGCAGCATCTGCTCCACCACGGTGGAAACATCTTCCTGCGGCTTGCCGTCCGGCGGCGGCATGCGCACGCCCAGCTCCACGCACAAACCGCTCTCGCCGGCCAGGAAAGCGGGCGTCGGCGGGATGCCGGCGGCGGCGTAGGTCAGCATCGGCAAGGACGGCACCGCGCGGCCGGCGCCGTCGGCGTCCACCACCGCCAGACCCAGCTTGGCCGCCACCAGGCTGGCCACCACGAAACCCAGCGCGCCGCTTTCCGGCGCCACCACGTAGGCCAGCTTGCGTCCCTGCGACTCCAGCCGTTGCTGCGCGGCGCGCGCGGCCTCCACCGGCCCGTTCGGCCATTGCACCTGGTTGATCGCATCCGGCGCGCCCATATAGGCCACCATCACGCAGTCGCCGTCGGTCGCCTCGTCCACGTCCACCACCCGCACCTTGTCGGTCGGGTAATAATCGCCGCTGCGGAAATTCGCCGCCAGATGACGGGCGGAAATCATCGTCCCGCCGCCGCCGCTGCCGAAAAAGCACGCGCCTTGCAGCAAGGGTTCCAGATCGCGGGATGAAAGTTCAAAAGCCATGGCTTGCACCTGTTGTTGCGTTATGGTCGGCGCGGCCGCCCGGCAAGCCGCCGAGCAGGCGACGCGCCCTTTGCAGCACGGGGTGGGCCGGCTCCCCGCGGCCATCGCAGGCCCGCAAGGTGGTTTCCAGCATCTCCCGCGCCTGTTCTTCCCTGCCCGACGCGGCCAAAAGATCCGCCAGCCGGGCCGCGGCCTCCACCCTGGGCGGCACCGCGCCCAAGGCTTCCGCCGTGGTCAATGCGCTGCGCAAGCCTTGCTCGGCGCCGGCCGGATCGCCCTGCGCCCTCAGCGCGCTGGCGCGCGCGATCAGCAACTCGCCCAGATAGGCCCGCTCCTTGTGCGCCATCGCCAGTTCCAGCGCCTGCTCGGCCAGCGCCCTGCTCTCGGACGCCCGTCCCGACGCCAACAACAGCTCGCAGCGCCGCCAGGCGTAGAAGGAGTGGAACAGCTTGCCGCCATGGCGCAGCATCTGCCCCTGATAGCCCTCTTGCATCGCGGCCTCCGCCTCCTCGTCGCGGCCGCTGCGGGCCAGATGGCAACCAAGGAAAAACTGGGCGATGCCCAGGTAAAAAGCGAAGCCGTGCTGCCGGGACAGCTGCTCCATCTGCGCCGCCAGATCGCCCAGCGACGCGTCTTCGAACAGGCAGGCCAGCCATACCGCGCCCTGCAGCGCGATGGCGTGGCTGAAGGGCTGGTCCTCGCCGGCCCGCCTCGCCAGCAGCGCCTCCAGCGCGCTCCGCGCCCGGGCGAACTGCCCCAGCTGGAAGGCCGCCAGCCCCTCGAAGGTCAACACCAGCCCGCTCAGATCAAAACCCTGGGTGCCCATGCGCCGCCCCGGGCCGCCGCCCAGCAAGCCGCCCCGCTCCAGGCAGGCCAACACCTCGGCGTGGTCGCCCAGCCAGAACAGGGTGTTGGCCATCACGAAATGGGCGTCGGCCAGCGCGCAGGCATCGCCGGCCGCTTGGCCGCGCTGCAGCATCTGCTGCGCGGTGCCGCGCGCCCGATCCAGCTCCAGCGACATCAGCTGGCTGGTCCAGATGCCGAACAGGATGGACATGATCTCCGGCTCGCAATCCAATTCTCTGCCCACCGCCAGCGCCGCCTCGTAGCAGGACAGCGCCTCGCCGTTGGACCAACCATGCCGCGCGCTGTGGCAGATGCCCAATTGGCGCAGCAGGTGGAAATGCTCCGCCCTCGCCTCCTGCTGCAGCGCCGCCTCCTCCAGCAAAGCCAAGCCGCGCGACAGAACGCGGGACGCCTGCTCGAGATCGCCCGCCTCCAGCAGCCTCCCGCCCTCTTCCAGCAGCCGGCGCAGCGTCTGGCGCTTGTCTTCCCGCGCGCCCAGCCTGCGCTCCACCACTTTGCGCCCCACGCCCAGCAGGCGCGCGGCCGCGGCCTTGTTGCCCTGGCACAACTGCAGCGCCCGGTTGAGCAGCAAGGTCTCCGCCGCCGCCAGCTTGTCCTCGCCCGGCAGCGCCAGCATCGCGTCCGCCAATTCGTCCGCGTCGGCCTGCCACGGATGAGCGTGCGGCTCGAGGAATTCGTCCAACGCCGCCGCCGTGATCAGCGGGCCGTCGGACAGCACGCCCAACCTGTCCACCAGGCTGCGCAGCTGGCGCACGTTGCCGGGCCAGCGGCTGTTCTGCAGCCGCAACACGGCGTCGGGCGCGAAGCGCAGCGGGCGCGGCTGCGTCGCGGAGAAATGTTCGACCAGAGAAGGGATGTCGTCGCGGCGCTGCTCCAGCCCCGGCAGGCTGAGCACGAATACCGACAAGCGGTAGTACAGATCCTCGCGGAAACGGCCATCGCGCACCGCCGCTTGCAGATCGCGATGGGTGGCGGCCACCACCCGGCCGGCGAAGTGCTGCGGCTCGGCCGAGCCCAGCGGGCGGAAGCTGCGCGTTTCCAGCACCCGCAGCAGCTTGGGCTGCAAGGCCAGCGGCAGCTCGCCGATCTCATCCAGGAACAACGTCCCCCGGCCCACCTGGGCCAGCAGCCCGATGCGGCTGCCTTGCGCGCCGGTGAAGGCGCCGCGGGCGTGGCCGAACAGCTCGGCCTCCATCAGGTGCTCCGGAATCGCCGCGCAGTTCAGATCGATGAAAGGCTGGCCAGACACCTGGCTGTGGCGATGCAGCTCATGGGCGATCACCTCCTTGCCGGCGCCGGTGGGCCCCCAGATCAACACCGTCTTGTCGGTCGGCGCCACCCGCCGCACCAGTTGCAGCAAACGCTGGAAAACCGCCGACTGGCCTATCGCCCGCTCGGCCGGATCAGGCGGGACGGAAAGCGGAGAAACATCGTGTGCGGGAATGTCCATGGCGACCTTGAGCAAAGAGCGCGCCAAACTGGCGCGCCGAATATGGCAAGGCATTATGCCAATGACTTTCAAAATGACAAGGTGGACAAGCCGGGATGGCGCGCCGATTCATCCACCCGAAAATCGGGATATGGACGAATTCGTCCATCAGACGGGATGCCGAATCGGGACAAGCTCAATGAATACAATAATTTACAGACTGGCACGCTTGCTGCTGTAGACAGCGGATGCCTCCGCAGCGGCCATAGCCGGCCGGCAGCGAAAAAAACACACCCGGACATTGGGCATGAACGCTCGCTACACCATCAATATTCTCAACAACAGCCGACACACTCAGGACTTCTTCCTGTTTCAGGAACCTGCCCGCTATGCCGGCGCGGACAGCGCCGTCTACAGCAACAGCCTCTACCACAGGACGCTGCCGCCGATCTCCGAGACCGGCTCCATCCTGATCCTGGAACTGTTGTCATCCAGCTTCGCCGCCGCCCAGGCCCGCCTTGATCGGGCGCCGCGCGCCGGCCTTCCCTCCGGCCAGGCCATGTCCTGCCAGCCGGTGCGCGCCTCGCGCTCAGGCCAGCCCGCGCCCAACGCAGTCACCATGAGCCTGGGCCCCGAACCGGAGCTGAGCGCCCCCCGCCACCACCCCGGCGTGGATGAGGAGGCGTTTCGCATCAGCATTCCCGACTACGACGCCGGACGGCGGCCCTGCAATGTCGGCCAGGCGGTGCGCACCGGCGACGGCCGCATGGTGATGTCCAGCTTCATCGATGCCCAGCCGGACAGCCACATCGATTGCGCGCCGCTGCCGCGCTTCTATGCCGGCGTCGGCCGCCGCCACGCCGGCACCGTCATCGACTTCGACAACAGCAGGCAAGGCGCGGCGCTGTGCGACGCCAGCGAAGGCCACACCACCTTCAATCTGATCTACGACCATCGCGGCGACTGGATCGTCGAAGCCGTCAAAGGCCGGCCCGCCTGGCAGGGCTGAACTCAACGCGCTTGCGCCGCCGCGTCCGACGCCTGCCGCTTCAATAGCTGGCGGTAGTGATCGATCAACTCGGGACCATGCAGGGCGTCCAGGTGGCCGGCGATGATGGTATCGATGTCCAGCCCGCTGAGCGCGAGCCTGTCCAGCGTCTTCGGGTATTCGTTCAGATCGGCGTAATGGAGATTGCCCAGCTCCTGCTTGAGGATGCAGTTGCCGTACAGCACTTTCTCCTCCGGGAAATAGACGAAAATGCCGTCGCGGGTATGCGCCGCGCCCAGATGAAACGCCTTGACCTTGCCACCCTGCAATTCGAAATCGCCGGGAAACAGCTGATCAGGCATGGAGACGGGCAGCGCCGGGTAATCCGGAAAGCCCTGCCGGGTAAAGGCGACGATGTCGTCCCAGCCGCGGCTCATCTCGTCGGCCGTCTGCCGGGTGGCGACGACGCGGGCGCCGATCGACTTCCAGTACGCGTTGCCGCCGGCCCGGTCGGTGTGATAGTTCGGATTGATCACCTCGGCGATCGGCTTGTCGGTGACCGCGCGTATTTGCCGCGCCAGTTCGCGGGCGGTGTCCGGCGTCCAGGTGGCGCCCACCACCGTCACATGCTCCGCGCCGACGTAGACCGCCGAGTTCTCCTTGGCGTAATAATCGTCTTCCACCACGTACACCCCGCCCTTCAGGTGCTTGAGGCTCAGGCCGCCCTGCGCCGCGCAGGCCCCGGCAGCCAGCGCCAGGCCCAGCATCGCGCCGGCGAATTTAAATATCCTGTGCATTTTATTTTCCATTTATATTTCAAATAAAGGCGGCGATTTCCCGAATTTCCATTTTTGTGAGAACTCGCCGCTCGCCTGCCGCTCCAAAATCGCGGTTCCTGCCAAACCTTGATCTTGGCAAGATTCTAGCCAGCCCGGCCCGGCGGGGTAAACCGCGCGAACCGTAACTGCCGTAACCTGAAATAATGACTGCCGACGCCATCCATTTCGAACTCACCCCGCCCTACCGCCATGCCGGCAAACCCGTGCGCTTCCAATCGCTGTGGCTGCTGGTCCGGCTTTACTATGCCGCGGCCCACGAAGACGGCATGGTCGCGGTCGCCGCGCTGCGGCAACGCTTTCCCGCCAGCCGAACGCCGCGCATGCTGGTTTCCCGCGCCTTCGCCGATTTCGCCGCCTGGGGCGTGGAGGTTGGCTGGGGCGCGCCGCGGCGCGAACCCGCCTCCTTGCTCAATCCGGACGGACGCAGCCGCGGCCCTTTCTGGCTGGCCTCTGACGGCATGGCCCGGCTGGAATTTCTGACGAATGGGCAGCCGGCGGACCGCCGGCAGCTGGAACAATTCCTCGGCCTGGAGCCGGCCGCGGCGGAGGGTCCCGATTCGATTTCGCAACTGGAGGCGCTGACCCGCGGCCTGGATTACTGGAGCCAGCTCACCCAGGCGATCCGCGACGAGCGCGACGGCATGGGCAGGCTGGCGGGCCCGCAGGTGGCAGCCTCCTTCCATGCCGCCAGCCTGGCCGCGCACAACGATTTCCAGCAGGCGCTGGCCCTGACCAAGGAAAGCCTGGCCTGGCGCCGCAGCGCGCAGTTCGACGACAGCCGGCTGGCGCTGAAAAAACTGGGGCAGGTGCTGGACGGCCGCCGCTTCGAAACCGCCCAACCCACCTTCTCCGCCATGGCCTGCATCGCCCGCGCCTGGGACCATTACGCGCGCGGCGAACCCGACGGCGCCGAGGCCTGCCTCGCGCAGCTGCGCAATCCGGGAGAGCTGCAGCCGGTCTATCGCTACAACCCCCGCGTGCGCTTCGAATGCCTGAACCTTGGCGCGCTGCTGCACAAGCAGGCCGCCATCGCCGGACAAGCGCCGGAACGCGCGGAGGCGGCGCTGCGCGACCTGTCCGGCGCGCTGGAAGCCGCCTACGAGGCGGACTCCATCGACGCCGCCCAGCACGTGGCGGCCAATCTGGGCTGGTGCCTGTGGCTGTTCTGGAAACAGGCGCTGGTCGATCCGCAACGCGCGCTGCCGGTCGCGGACATGCAGCGGCTGGCGATACGCTGGCTGGGGTTGTCGGAATGGATTTGCGATCGCTTCGGCGTCGGCAACGGCTCGGCGTGGAACGTCGTCTTCCTGCTGCGCATCGCCCGCGGCGATTGCCCGCGGACCAAGCGCCCGGCGCTGGCGGGCTTCCAGGCCGCGCGGCCGTTCCCGCTGCAGGAGATGCGCCGGGCGCTGGCCCTATCCCCTTGCCCGTTTTCCGCCGCCAAGGGCTACCGCAGCTGGACCGCCGTCGCCGAGCTGACCCTGGACGAGCACGATCAGGGCCGGCTGCCGCTGACGCCGCTGCAACTGGCCAATCTGCTCTTGGAAACGCTATGGTTCCAGGCCTGGGAAGGCGGCGTCAGCCGGCAGGCCTGCGCCAGCGCGCTGCGCCTGAAACAGCTGCTGCCGCAACTGCGGCGCGGCGAGCGCAGCTTCTTCCGCGACGAGCTGGCTTTCCTGCCGCAGGAGTTGCTGGAGCCGGCCTGAACGGCCCGCTCGGCCAAAAAGACGCAAAAAACCCCGCGTCGCCGACGCGGGGTTGAATGGACGAAGCCGCCGGCTCACAGCTCGCTGAGCCAGGCTTTTTCCTTCAATTGCTTCAATTCGTCGCGGATGCGCGCCGCCCGCTCGAACTCCAGATTGCGCGCGGCCTCCAGCATTTCCTTCTCCAGCCGCTTGATCTCCTTGGACAGCGTCTTCTCGTCCATCATCGCCACCTTGGCCTCGTCCACCAGCTTCTTGCGCTCGGCTTCGACGCTGTAGACGCCGTCGATGATGTCCTTGACCTTCTTCTCCACGCCGCGGGGGATAATGCCGTGCTCGGCGTTGAACGCCATCTGCTTGGCGCGGCGGCGCTCGGTCTCGTCCATCGCCTTGCGCATCGAATCTGTGATGCGATCGGCGTAGAGCAGCGCACGGCCGTTCAGGTTCCGCGCGGCGCGGCCTATGGTCTGGATCAGGCTGCGCTCGGAACGCAGGAAGCCTTCCTTGTCCGCGTCCAGGATCGCCACCAGGCTCACCTCGGGAATGTCCAGGCCCTCCCGCAGCAGGTTGATGCCGATCAGCACGTCGAACACGCCCAGGCGCAGGTCGCGGAGAATCTCCACCCGCTCCACCGTATCGATATCGCTGTGCAGATAGCGCACCTTGACGCCGTGCTCGGTGTAGTAGTCGGCCAGCTGCTCCGCCATGCGCTTGGTCAGCGTGGTGACCAGCACCCGCTCGCCGCGCTCCATCCGGTCGCGGATTTCGGACAGCAGGTCGTCCACCTGGGTCGCCACCGGACGGATCTCCAGCTGCGGGTCCACCAGGCCGGTCGGCCTCACCACTTGCTCCACCACCTGGCCGGCGTGGTCCTTCTCGTACACCGCCGGCGTGGCCGAGACGAAGATGGTCTGCGGCATCAGCTGCTCGAACTCGTGGAATTTCAGCGGCCGGTTGTCGGCGGCGGACGGCAGGCGGAAGCCGTATTCCACCAGGTTGGCCTTGCGCGCGGCGTCGCCCTTGTACATCGCGCCCACCTGCGGCACGGTGACGTGGCTCTCGTCGATGAACATCAGCGCGCTCTTCGGCAGGTAGTCGATCAGCGTCGGCGGCGGATCGCCCGGACCGCGGCCGGAAAAGTGGCGCGAGTAGTTCTCAATGCCCTTGCAGAAGCCCATCTCGTACAGCATTTCCAGGTCGAAGCGGGTGCGCTGCTCGATGCGCTGCGCCTCCACCAGCTTGCCCTCTTTCTGATACCACTCGATGCGGTAGCGCAGCTCGTCCTTGATCTGCTCGCAGGCGCGCAGCACGGTGTCGCGCGGCGTCACGTAGTGGCTGGACGGGAACACGGTGAAGCGGCCGACGCGCTGTTTCGTCGTGCCGGTCAACGGATCGAACAGCGTCAGCGTTTCAACCTCGTCGTCGAACAGGCTGACGCGCAGCGCGGTGTCGCTGCTTTCCGCCGGGTAGATGTCGATCACGTCGCCGCGCACGCGGAAGGTGCCGCGGCCGAAATCCAGGTCGTTGCGGCTGTACTGCATCGTGGTCAGCCGGCTGATGATGTCGCGCTGCGGCGTGGTCTCGCCTTCCTTCAGGTGCAGGATCATCTGGTGGTAGTCGGACGGATCGCCGATGCCGTAAATCGCCGACACCGTCGCCACGATGATGCAGTCGGGACGTTCCAATATCGACTTGGTGGCCGACAAGCGCATCTGCTCGATGTGCTCGTTGATGCTGGAGTCTTTCTCGATGAACAGGTCGCGGCTGGGAACGTAGGCTTCCGGCTGGTAGTAGTCGTAGTAGGAGACGAAGTACTCCACCGCGTTGTGCGGGAAGAATTCGCGCATCTCGCTGTACAACTGCGCCGCCAGCGTCTTGTTGTGCGCCATGATGATGGCCGGCCGTCCCGTCTGGGCGATGACGTTGGCCATGGTGTAGGTCTTGCCGGAGCCAGTCACACCCAGCAGAGTCTGGTAGGACAGGCCGTCGGACAGGCCCTCCACCAGCTTCTCGATGGCGGACGGCTGGTCGCCGGCCGGCGGGAAAGGCTGGTTCAGTTGAAACGGACTGTCGGGAAAAGTGAGCAGCATGGCGGCCCCGGAGCAATGGCGGAAAGGTTGATTTTACGCCCATATCCGCCCGATCTCACCTTCCGTTTCCCGATGCCCGGCAAAGGACCGCCAGGCAAGGAAAAGCCGCCGCCGAGCGCAGCCATGAAAAACCGCATTTTGCCCTACACAGAGCGGAGACATTGTTTAAAATGCAAACAGGACGCAACGGGTGCCTACAACAAATGATGCCAACATCTTGACTGATTTTGTCTGCAGATGCCGTGAAGATGCCGTCCGGTTTCCTCCAAAATAAGCGCACAGTGGAGTGACGCATGATCAAGAAAATCGCAAGCCTGCTGGTATCGGCGGCCCTGGCCATGCCGGTGCTGGCGGCTTCGCCCCAAGGCGTGCTGGTAGCCAGCGAAATGTCCGGCTACACCGCCCCCAGGCTCAATTCCCATTCGGTGCTGATCCTCAACGGTCTGACCGGAGAAGCTCTCTATGAAAAGAACGCCCACCAGCGCATGCCCATCGCGTCGATCAGCAAGCTGATGACGGCGATGGTGCTGCTGGATTCGGGCGTGTCGCTGGACCAGCAGGTCACGGTGTCCGACGCCGAGATCGACCGCCTGAAGCACACCACGTCGCGGCTGGCGGTCGGCACCACGCTCAGCCGGCAGGAAATGCTGCTGCTGGCGCTGATGTCGTCGGAAAACCGCGCCGCCGCCACGCTGGCGCGCACCACCTTCACCGGCGGCACCTCCATCTTCGTCGAGCGGATGAACCACAAGGCGCAGAGCCTGGGCATGACTGAAACCATCTTCCACGATCCCACCGGCCTGGATGTGCGCAACACCTCCACCGCCGCCGATCTGGCCAAGATGGTGCAGGCCGCGCAAAAATATCCGCTGATCCGCGAATTCACCACCACCGAGCGGCACCAGATCCTGTCGGTGCGCAACCGCGTGCTGCAATACAAGAACAGCAACGCCCTGGTGCGCGAAGGCGACTGGGACATCGCGGTGCAGAAGACCGGCTACATCCAGGAAGCGGGCCGCTGCATGGTGCTGCAGGCCGTCGTCGGCTCGCAGCCGCTGATCTTCGTGCTGCTGGACGCCGGCGCCAGCTCCGCGCGCGTCAACGACGCCAAGAACATCAAGATCTGGCTGGAGTCCCATCCCGGCAGCTGGCTGGCGGGCTGATCCGCAAGCGATTCCCGACCGGGCCGGCCATGCCGGCCCTTTTTCATGCCCCCCGCGCGTCCGGCCCGCATGCCGCCAACTGCCGCCACACCCAGTCGTGCGCGGCCGAACCCGCGTGCCGGCGATGGCGATACAGCTTCAAGCGGTACGGCGGAATGGCGAAGGGCGCGGGATACAGCCTCACGCCGGCGGCGTCGGCCAAGCGCAGCGCCGCGCGCCTGGGCAGCGTCATGATCAGCTCGCCGCCGCCGATGATGAACGGCGCCGCCAGCACCGACGGCAGCTGCAGCGCCACCTCCCTCGCCAGCCCCAGCCTCTCCAGCACCAGGTCCACCACGCCGCGCGGCTCGTTCCACGGCGTCACCACCGCGTGCCGCTCCGCCAGATAGGCCTCCAGGCTCAGATCGTTCCGAATGCGCGGATGGCCGCGGCTGGCGATGGCCACATACTCCTCCTCCGGCCAGTCGAATTCCTCGATGTCCGCCGGCGGCGGCCCGCCCTCTTCCGAATAGCCGAGCGCGAAATCCAGGCTGCCGGCCAGCAGCGCGTCCAGCGGCACCTTGCGCTCCGCCTGCACCACGCGAAAGCTCAAGCGCGGCGCCAGCGACTGCATCCGGCTCAGAAAGCCGGGCAGCACCGCGAAGGCGGTGTAGTCGGTGGCGGCCAGCACGAAGCGGCGCTCGCTGCGGGACGGGTCGAAATCCGCGCCCCGGCTCAAGCCATCGGACAGCAGCGCCAGAGCCGCCTCCACCACCGGCGCCAATTGCTCCGCCCTGGGCGTGGGCCGCATCCCGCCGCCTACCCGCACGAACAGCTGGTCCCCCAGGGCGATGCGCAGCCGCGACAGCGCGTGGCTGCAGGCGGAGGCGCTGATCGCCAGGCTGTCCGCCGCGGCCTGCACCGAGCCGGTGCGGAACAAGGCGTCCAGCAGCAACAGCAGATTGAGATCCAGCCCGCGCAGACTGGGATGAATATTTTTCATTTTCACCTGAAAACAATGCACTGTTTTCATTCTAACGCTTGCCATAAGATGTCCGAAACCGACATTTCCATCACAGCGGAGCAGCCGCATGCAGATTTCCATCACCCCGGCCGCGCCGCAAGACGCGGCCGAAATCCACCGCTTCATCACCGAGCTGGCCGTTTACGAGCGCGCCGAACACGAAGTGAAGGCCAGCGTCGCCGACATTGAAGCCACGCTGTTCGGGCCGCAGGCCAAGGCCCAGGCGCTGATGTGCCGCGTGGACGGCCAGCTGGCCGGCTTCGCCGTGTATTTCTTCAGCTACTCCACCTGGCTGGGCAAGAACGGGCTGTATCTGGAAGACTTGTACGTGACGCCGGAACTGCGCGGCGGCGGCGCCGGCAAGGCGCTGCTGCGGCATCTGGCCAAGCTGGCCTGCGACAACGATTGCGGGCGTTTCGAGTGGAGCGTGCTGGACTGGAACCAGCCCGCGATAGATTTCTATGAATCGATCGGCGCCGCGCCGCAAGCCGAGTGGATACGCTATCGGCTGGCGGGGGAAGGGCTGCGCCGCTTCGCCTATGGCGAGGACGCGGTCGCGGCCTGATCAGCCCGCCCCGTCCGTCTCCCGGCGGCTCCGCCGCCAATCCAGCCAGGAATGCGTCAGGCATTCGCCGGACCGGCACGCGGCGTCGCCCAGACAGCCGTCGCAGCTGTCCAGGCTCAGGCACTCCGGCCCGCACGGCGGCTCGCAGTAACCGGCCTGCCGCCGCCGCGCCGCCGGCGTTCTGGCCGCAGCTGAACAACGCAGCAGGCGCTCGCGCGCGATCCAGCCTCCGCGCCGCAAGCCGTGGCGGCGGATCGCCCGATAGGCCAGGCCGGAACATCCGCTCCGGCCGGTCGCGGCCCGATAAGCGCAGCCGTATCCCTTGCGCGGCGACAATTGCCGCTGGTACATCCGGATCAGCCACAGCGCCAATCGTTTCGACATGTTTCCCTCCTTTATCGCGCCGCGCATCATACCCATTCCCCGCCCGCGCTGCTAAAGTCGTCGCGAGCGCGCCCGCGCCGCAGGCGAGCGTTTCGGCGCAGCCGCGCCGCGCGCCGACGCTTAACATGCTCCCACCATCTAGCCACAGGAGAACCGATATGCGCACCACCCTGCTGATAGCCTGCCTGCTCGCCCTGCCACTGGCCGCCCAGGCCGACGCCTTCAAGCTGTCGAGCGACAGCATCGCCGACGGCATGCCGCTGAGCCTGAAACAGGTCTACCGCGGCTTCGGCTGCGAAGGCGGCAACATCTCGCCGCAGCTGTCGTGGAGCGGCGCGCCGGACGGCACCAAGAGCTTCGCGATCACCGCCTACGACCCGGACGCGCCCACCGGCAGCGGCTGGTGGCACTGGACCGTGGCGAACCTGCCGGCCAATGTGCATTCGCTGGCCGAAGGCGCCGGCGGCGAAGGCGGCAAACTGCCGCCGGGCGCGGTGCAGGGCCGCACCGACTACGGCGAAGCCCGCTTCGGCGGCGCTTGCCCGCCCGAAGGCGACAAACCCCACCGCTACCAGTTCACCGTCTGGGCGCTGAAGACCGACAAGCTGCCGATCGACGCCAACGCCAGCGGCGCGCTGGTGGGCTTCATGCTCAACGCCAACGCGCTGGGCAAGGCGCAGATCACCGCCACCTACGGCCGCTGAGCCCAATGGACGGCATCGCCCACCGGCTGAGCCGCATCGAGGCCGGCGAGATCCGCGCCCGCCTGCCGCAGCATGTGCGGCGGGTGCCGGTATTCACGCCGGCGCTGTGCCGCGTCCGCCTCGGCGGCAAGCGCATCCGGCTGGGCGAGCGGGAGATGTCGGCCGGGCCATCCCAACTGGTGCTGATGCCCGCCGGCTGCGAACTGGACATCGCCAACCTGCCGGGGCCCGATGGCTACCTGGCCGACGTGGTCAACCTGCCGCCGGGTCTGCTGGACCGTTTCCGTGACCGCCACGGCCCGCTGCTGCTGCGGCAGCGGCCGGGCCTCGAGCTTTGCCCGACGATGGACGGCGCGCTGCAGTCGGCGTGGAGCCTGCTGATCGACAGCCTGCATGGCGGCGCGGCGCCGGAAATCCGCCAGCATCATGCCGAGGGCGTGCTGCTGGCCCTGGCGCTGGCCGGCCAAGCAGGGCCATTGCTGCGAGAGCAATCCGGCAATTTGGCGCAGACGCTGAAACAGCTGCTGCTGCTGGACCCGGCCGCGCAGTGGAGCGTGGACGCGGCGGCGCGCCGGCTCAATCTGGGCGCGTCCACGCTGCGCCGCCGGCTGGCGGAAGAAGGCGCCGGATTCCAGGCGATCCTCGAAGAGGTGCGGATGGGCCTGGCCCTGCAGCAGGTGCAAAGCGGCCAGCGCCCCATCGCGCAGATCGCCGAGGCCAGCGGCTACGCGTCGGCCTCCCGCTTCGCCGCGCGCTTTCGCCAGCGTTACGGGCTCACGCCCAGCGCGCTGCGCCGGACGCTTTGAGCGCTCTGTCGCCGCTCAGCCCGCCTCCTGCCTCAGCTCCAGCAGATTGCCCGCCGGATCGCGGACGAACAGCTGCTCCAGCTTGTCCGCCGCCACGCTGCGCTGGCTGAAGAAAGCGATGCCCCTCTCCTTCAACTCCGCCGCGGCCCGCTCCAGGCTGGCCACCGTCAGCGCGACATGGTTGCTCACCGGATCCTGCCCCTCGCCCTGCGCATACGGCGATACACCATCCTTGCCCATGATGTGCAGCTGGGTGGCGTCCGGCAGATCGAGGAAGCAGCCGGGCACGCCGGGTATGTGCCAGCGCGACGGATCCGCTTCCAGACCGAACAGCTGGCCATAGAAAGCCTGCAGCGCCGCCACCTGATGCTTGGGCACGCTGAAGCCGACATGATGCAAAGCTTGCACTTCGATAGTCATCTCCGTTCCTTTTCCATATGAAGCCGGTTGATGCCGGCTCCCATATAATACGATAAACATATAGTTAGTTAAACTAATAAAATATGCGAGAACGGAGTTCGACTAGCCGCGCCTTTTCAGCTAGCATCATCGCGGCCCATCACATAGCCACAACCCAGCCAGGCGAATCCTCATGGACGCACGATACCCGCAAGACGCCAGCGCCGCCATGGCGCCCCATCTGCAACTGATGGCGGACACCGCCGACGCCGACACACCGCAAGACGCCGCGGCCGCCGGCCTGTTGCTGCTGTGGCTGGGCGACGACGTGCTGCTCAGGCTGAACCAGCATCTGTCGCCGCTGGGCATTTCGGAAAACAAGCTGCACGTGCTGCTGCTGTTCCGCCTGTTCGAAGACGGCCGGCTGGGCGCGGAGCCGCCGACGCCATCCAGCATCGCCGACTACTTCGGCATCACCCGCGCCTCGGCCACCGGCTTGCTGGACTGGCTGGAGAAGCGCCGGCTGATCGCCCGCCACCCCCACCCCGCCGACCGCCGCAGCCTGCAGCTTAGCCTGACTCAGGAAGCCCGCGCTCTGCTGGAGCAAGCGCTGCCCGACTTCTGGCGCGCCTGCGCCGGCCTGACCTCGCACCTGGACGCCCAGGAGCGCCAGCAATTGCTGCGCCTGCTGGCCAAGGTGTGGGGACAGGTCAAGAACTGAGCGAGGAAAAGCGCAGCAAGCGCGATTCGTCGACGCCGACGCCCAGCGTTCCGCCGACGAACAGCGCGTCCCCCAGCCACTCCGCCTCCCGCGCCGACAGCATCAACGCCAACGTGCCGGCCTGGGCCTCCACCCGCAGCCGCAGGCCGTCCGCCAGCGGCGTCAGCTCGACGATGCGCGCCGACGGCTGATCGTCGCCCAGCAGCAGCGCGCCCGGCGGCACCGCCGCATGCTCCAGCACGTTGTCGAAACCGATGAAGCGCGCCAGCCAGGCATTGGCCGGCGCGGCCAGCAGCTGCCGCGGCGCGGCGCATTGCAGCAGCCTGCCGTCCTTGAACACCGCCACCCGGTCCGCCAGCGCGAACGCCTCGTCGCGGTCGTGGGTGACGATGATGGCCGGGATGCCGGCCTCCCGCAGCAGCTCGCGGAACTCGCGCTGCAGCAGCCGGCGCAGATCGGCGTCCAGGCTGGAGAACGGCTCGTCCAGCAACAACAGCCTGGGGCGCGTGACCAGCGCCCGCGCCAACGCCACCCGCTGCTGTTCGCCGCCGGACAGCGTCCATACCTTGCGCGCTTCGTGCTCGGCCAGGCCTACCCGCGCCAACGTCCCACGAGCGCGCTTGGCCGCGTCGCGCTTGGACAGGCCCTGTTCTATCAACCCGAACATCACATTGCCCAGCGCGTCCAGATGCGGAAACAGCGCGAAGTCCTGGAACATCAGCGCGAAACCGCGCCGCTCGGGCGGCACCCGGGCCAGATCCTCGCCGTCGAAGGCCAGCGCGCCGCTGTCCGGCCGCTCCAGGCCGGCGATCATTTTCAGCAGCGTGCTCTTGCCGCAGCCGGACGGCCCCAGCAGGGCCAGCGTCTCGCCGGCGGACAGATCCAGCGACACGTCGTCGGCCACCACGCGCGCGCCGAAGCGCTTATTCAGGTTTCGCAGCGTCAGCACGGCTGTCCTCCTCCGGGCCGGCGCCGCCGGCGGTTTCGATGATCCAGAAAACGATGAGCGCCAGCAGCATCAGCACACAGGAGAGCTGCATCGCCGCATCGGCGTTGGCCTCGCCCGGACGGCCCAGCCGCTGGTAGATCAGCGTGGTCAGCGTCAGCCACTCAGGCCGCGACAGGAACAGCGTGACGGCGAACTCGCCGACCGCGGTGGCGGCGGCGAAGGCCAGCCCGCGCCGCATAGCCGGCTGCAACAGCGGCCAGGTGACGCGGCGGAAAGCCCGCCACGGGCCGGCGCCCAGGCCGCGGGCAGCGGCCAGCCAATGCGGCGGCTGGCCGTCCAGCGACGCCAGCGCCGCCTTGGCCACCAGCGGATAGGCCAGCAGCGCGTAGGCCGCCATCAGCAGGCCCAGCGCCCCGCTCCACTGCGGGTACAACAGCAGCAGGCCGAAGGCCACGCACACCGGCGAGGCGACGAAAGGCAGAAAGATGGCGGCGCGCAGCGCCAGGCTGCGGCCGCAGGCCAGCGCATGCGCCAGACCCAGCGCGCCGGCGGCCAATACGGTCACGCCGGTGAAGCGGGCGCTGTTCCACAAGGCCAAACGCGTATCCTCGTCCCACAACGCCGCCCACTCGGCGCCGGCGGAAAGGCCGCGCCACAGCACCGCCAGCAGCGGCAAACCGGTGCACAACAGCAGCGCCGACAACGCGGCGGCCAGCGCCAATCGCTCAGCCGGGCGCTCCACCCGCCGCAGCGGCAAGGGCTCCACCTTGGCCACCATGGCCAGCCGGCGCGCCAAGGCGGCGTAGACGGCGGCGATGCCGCCGCACACCAGCAAGGTCAGCAGCGCCAGCGCGCCGGCGTCGGCCAGGTTCAGCTCGTAAGCGACCAGAGTGTAGATCTCCACCTCCAGCGTCGCGTAGCGCTGGCCGCCCAGCACCAGCGCCAGGCCCAGGCCGGAGAAGCAGTACAGGAACACCAGGCATAGGCTGGACAGCAGCCACGGCAGCGCCGCCGGCCACTCCACGCGCCAGAACGCCCGCCAGCGGGTGGCCCCCAGCGTGCGCGCGGCGGCCAACCGGCTGGCCGGCACCTGGGAAAAGCCGTCACAGCCGGCGCGCACCACCAGCGGCAGATTGAAGAACAGATTGCCGTACAGCAGCAGCCACGGCGTGTCCTGCAGATTGACGCCGAACACGCCGCGCGGCCCGAACAGCGCCAGCACGCCCATCGCCGCCACCAGCGTCGGCATCACGAAGGGCAGCATCAGCAGCCGCAGCAGCAGCGCCCGCCCGGCAAAGCGGTAGCGGGCCAGCATCCAGGCCAGCGGCACGCCCAAGGCCAGGCACAACAGGCAGCTGGCCGATGCCTGGATCAACGACCACAACAGCCGCCAGCGCAGGTAATCATCGGCCAGCAAGGCGGGATTGAACTGCAGGCCGCCTTCGGCCAACAGGCGGGCCAGCGGCGCGACGGCCAGCAGAAAGAGAAAGGACAGCGGGAGTCCGGCCAGGATCAGCCGGGGCACGGCGGACTGCTTCAAACAAAAGCTCCAGACAACGGCCAATCAGCCGTCAGCACATCTTCGCAACCGTCGTCATCGCGCACCTGGCCCACCTTGGCGAAGCCAAGCTGGGCGGCCAGCGCCTGCGACGGCAGATTGCCGGGTTCGATCGACAACACCAGCTTCGCCACGCCGCCGCTTTGCGCCGCCCAGCCGGACATCGCCAGCAAGGCCTCGCGGGCGTAGCCCTGGCGGCGGAATTCGGGGTAGACCGCATAGCCGAGCTCGACGTCGCCATAGCCGTTCAAATAAGGATGGCCGGGCAACGTGTGGAAGTTGATGTGGCCGACCATGGCCAGATCGTCGCGGCGCAGCAGCGCCCGCACCGACCACGGCGCGTAGGCCGGCTCCGCCACGATGTCGGCCAGCCGCATTTTCATCAACGCCGTCTCCTCCATCCAGCCGTCGGCCGGACGGCTGCCCAGACGCGCCGCGGCGGCGTCGATGTCGCCGCGCAGGCAGGATTCGAGAAAATCCGCGTCCAGATGGCGCAGGATCAGGCGGGGGCTGGCGATGTCGTCGATCATGAGTGAGTTTCCAAGTGAACTTGCCCGGATCATAACAGAGGCGAAACCGGGCAAGTCATCGCCGGATCACTGCCCGGACTTCAGCACCACTCGCGTCCAGCGGCCAACCCAGGCGCGCTGCTTGGCGGCCAGCGTCGCGCTGTCGGGGGTGTCGTGCGCGGCCGGTTGCTCGGCGTGCTTGTAGACCGGGTCCAACGGGATGTTGTCCATCGCCGGGTACATCCACATCCGCGTCGGGATGTCCTTCTGCACCGCGTCCGAGCGCAGGAAGGCGATGAACTGCTGGGCGAGCTTGGGCTCCTTGCCGCCCTTGACCAGCGCCGCGCCTTCCACCTGGCGGAACACCGAGCCCGGCAGCAGCAGATTGGCGGTCGGCGCGTCGGCCGGCTTTTCCTTGCTGTAGAACACCTCGGCCGCCGGACTGGTGGCGTAGCTGACCACGATGGGCCGGCTGCCGCCGTTCTTGGAGAAGTCGGTGTAATAGGCCTCGGTCCAGCCCTTGCTCACCTTCAGGCCGTTGTCGCGCAGCTTGCCCCACAAGGCGAAGGCCTTGTCCTCGCCCAAGGCATGGATGGTGGCGGACAGGAAAGCCAGGCCCGGGCTGGAGGTGGCCGGGTTTTCCACCACCAGCAGGTTCTTGTAGGCGGGCTGCGTCAGGTCGTTCAGAGTCTTGGGCAGCGGCAGCTTGTTCTTGGCGAACCAGGCCTTGTCGTAGTTCAGCGTCACATAGCCGTAGTCGACGGCGGCCGCGCCCGGCAGGCTGACCTTGCCGTCGCGAGCCAGCTCCGCCGGCAACGGCCCGAGCGCGCCGGCTTGCTCGGCCTTGCCGATCAGGCTGTTGTCGAGGCCAAACACCACGTCGGCGATCGGGCTGCCCTTGGTCAGAATCAGCTTGTTGACCATCTCGCCGGCGTCGCCGGCCTTGATGATGGACACTTTGGCGCCGGTCTGCTTTTCAAACGCGGCGAGCAGCGGCTTGTCGACGCTGAACGAGCTGTGCGCGAGCACGCGCAATTCGGCCGCCTGGGCGGACAGGCCGGCCAGGCTCAAAGCGACGACGACGAGTTTTGGGAACAGCTTCATGGACAATCTCCGCGCGGTACGGCCACGGAGCAAGCAGGCAAGGCGGACAAGGTTCCGCTTCATCACGCTCCCTCCGCTGGCATGATCCAGATCAGGTTCTCAGGGTGTCTCTCAGCCCGCATGGCGGGCACCCCCGGTGACAGGGCGACAGTATAGCCCAGATGCGCAAACAACTTAACACTCTGGCCGGTCCGCTTAATACCGGAGCGAAGAGTGGCAACTATGCTCACAATCAATCGCTTATGCTAACGGCCTGCCGCGGTGAACCCATGATCAAAAGAATACTGCTCGCCTCCGCCCTGCTCGGCCTGCCCCTGATAGCGCTGGCCGGCATCGGCGCGGACGGCGCCCGCCATCTGCTGACACGCGCCGGCTTCGGCGCCAGCCCGGCGCAGATCGAAGCCTTCGCGCCGCTCAGCCGCGAGGCGGCGGTGGACAAGATACTGGCCGGCGCGCGCACCCAGGCGGCCACGCCGCCGCCGGGCTGGGCCAACGAGCCGTTCGAGCGCCCCGGCCAACCCGGCCTCACCGAGGATCAGAAAAAAGCGCTGCAACAGGAGCGCAACCAGCATGCGGTCGAGCTGCGCAGCTGGTGGCTGACCGAAATGCGCGACACCCCGTCGCCGCTGACCGAGAAGATGACCCTGTTCTGGCACAACCATTTCGTGTCGGCGCTGGACAAGGTGCGCTCGCCGCAGATGATGTACCAGCAGAACCTGCTGCTGCGCCACTACGCGCTGGGCGACTTCGGCCAGCTCTTGCATGCCGTGGCGCGCGATCCGGCGATGATGCGCTATCTGGACACCGCCAATAACCGCAAGGACCAGCCCAATGAGAACTTCGCCCGCGAGGTGATGGAACTGTTCACGCTGGGCGAAGGCCACTACAGCGAGCAGGACATCCGCGAGGCCGCGCGCGCCTTCACCGGCTGGGGCCTGGACCGCGACGACCAGTTCATCGTCCGCCCGCGGCTGCGCGACACCGGCGAGAAGATCATCTTCGGCCAGCGCGGCAATTTCGACGGTGACGACGTGATCGACCTATTGCTGCAACAGCCCAGCACCGCAATATTCGTCACCAACAAGCTATGGCGCAACTTCGTATCGCCCACGCCCGACGCCGCCACGGTCAACAGGCTGGCCGCCGATTTCCGCCGCAGCCATTACCAGTTGAAGCCCTTGATGCGCGCGCTGCTGTTGACGCCGCAGTTCTGGCGCAGCCAGGGGCAACTGGTGAAATCGCCGGTGGAGCTGACCATAGGCACGCTGGTGACCTTCGATCTCAACCCGCCGGACTGGCGAGTGATCGCCGGCCTGAACCGCCAGCTGGGCCAGGACGTGTTCGCGCCGCCCAACGTCAAGGGCTGGCCCGGCGGAGAGGCCTGGATCAACAGTTCCACCCTGCTCACCCGCAAACAATTCCTGGACCGCATAGCCCGCGACGCCGCGCCGGCGCGCGACGCCTACGCCCAGGCCGACGGCAGCCTGAACGAAATGGCCGGCCGCGAGGCGCGCATCCGCCGCTTCGTCGGCAACGGGCTGAACTCGATGAAGCTGCAACCCGATGAATGGGCCGCTGTCTACGGCGTCCGCACCGCCGCCGACGCCGCGCGGCTGCTGCTGGCCGTGCCGCCGGCCAACCCCCTGCCGCCGAACGCCAGCGGCGCCAAGGCCATCGCCCAATTGCTGCTGGACCCGGCCTACCAGGTGGAATGAGGAGCCCGCCATGTTCAAACGACGCGAATTCCTGAAAGCGGCCAGCGCCGGCCTGATGCTGACCGTGCTGCCCAATCTGTCCTGGGCGCTGGCGCCCGCCGGCTACAAGCGCCTGCTGGTGCTGGTGGAGCTGAAGGGCGGCAACGACGGCCTCAATACCGTGGTTCCCTACGGCAGCGCCGACTACTACCGGCTGCGCCCCGGCATCGCCGTCGCCCGCGAGCAGGTGCTGCAGATCAACGGCGACATCGGCCTGCATCCGTCGCTGGCGCCGCTGATGCCGCTGTGGCAGGACAAGCAGCTGGCGCTGCTGCAGGGCGTCGGCTACCCCGATCCCAACCTATCCCACTTCCGCTCGATCGAGATCTGGGATACGGCGTCGGCCAGCCAGCAATACCTGAGCGAAGGCTGGCTGACCCGGCTGTTCCATGAGCAGCCGACGCCGAAGAACTTCGCCGCCGACGGCGTGGTGCTGTCCAGCCAGGTGCTGGGGCCGCTGGACGGCGGCGCGCGCGCGGTAGTGCTGTCCAATCCGCAAGACTTCGCCCGCCAGGCCAAGCTGGTGGCCGACCAGCAGCCCGGCCACGCCGGCTCGGCGCTGGAGCATATTTTGAAAGTGGAAGGCGACATCCGCCAGGCCGCCGCCAGCCTGGCGCCGCTGCCGCGCACCGCGCCCAGCGAAGCGCCCACCGCCGGCCCCAAGCCCAACGGCGGCTTCGGCGTGGCGGTGCGCACGCTGACCGACACCCTGGCCCGCGGCGTGGACATCGCCGTCGCCCGCATCACGCTCACCGGCTTCGACACCCACGGCAACCAGCAGCCGACGCAAGGACGGCTGCTGGCCGAGCTGGCGGACGGATTGGCGCAGCTGAGAAGCGAGATGACGCGGCTGGGCCGCTGGGACGACACGCTGGTGCTGACATACGCCGAATTCGGCCGCCGCCCGCGCGAAAACGGCAATCGCGGCACCGACCACGGCACCGCCAACGTCCATTTCGCGCTGGGAGGCCGCGTCAACGGCGGCCTGTATGGCCAGACGCCGCAATTGGCCGGCGTCAGCGAGGGCAATCTGGCGCACGCGATCGATTTCCGCCAGGTTTACGCCACCGCGATAGACGGCTGGTGGGGCAAGGACAGCCATAACGTGCTGGGCGGGCGATTCGCCCCGTTGCCCTTGCTGCGCGTTTGACGCCGGCTCCGGCTCACGGCTCCGGGTACGGCGCGCCGAACTGGCTGCGGTACAAGCGCGCCACCGTCCCGTCCTGCCGCATCTCCGCCAGCGCCCGGGCAAACGCCTGGCACACCGGCTCCGGCACGCTCTTCCGGCTGAACACGTAGTAGCCATCGCCGGCCCGCCAGGACGGCTCCAGCGGCGCGATCTCCGGCTTCTCCGGCAGGCGGGCCAGCTCGCGGGTCGCCGTCGCCATCGTCGCCAGCATCAGATTGGTCCGGCCCAACTGCAATTTGCGCATGCTGACCGCCAGGGTCTCGCTGACCTCGACATGAACGTTCGGCGGCGGCGTCTGCAGCCAGCGGTCCAGCTGCGCGCCGTAGCTGTCGCCCCGGGTCACGCCCAAAAACACCTCCCCCTGGCGCCCCAGATCATCCAGTTGCCGCACCGTCCAGCGCGCGGCCTTGTCGCTGCGCGCCCACAGCCGGACTATCGTCGGACTGTAGCCCGGCGCAAAGCAGGCATAGGCCTCGCGCTCCGGCGTTCTCAAAGCCTGCATCGCCGCGTCCACCTGCCCCAGCCGCAGCTGCTGCAAGGTTCGGGGCCAGGGCATCAGTCGGTAGGACAGCCGGCATCCCAGCTTGTCCGCCGCCAGATTCAGCAACTGCACCGCGTAGCCGTCGGGCTCGCCGCTGCGCCCCCGGTAATGGAAAGGCGGCCATTCGTCCCAGCCTACGCTGAGCGGCCTGCCGCAAATTCCTTCGGCGACCGCCGGCAAGGTCCAGACTGCCAGCCAGATGACACGTCCGATTCCCAGCACCCATCCCTCCCGCAATCGGCAAGCGCAAGCGCGCGCCCTGACTATGTAGGATAGAAATCTCCGCAGCCCATGCGGGCCTCATCCCAAGCCGCGACGCGCCCAATCAACGGCCGGCGGCGATGGCCCCACACCCTGACCAGCCCGCGTCCGGCAGAAAACGGCCCCAGAACGCTCGTAGAAAGAACGCAAGCGGGCTCTGAAGCTCAGGGATCGGGATAAGCGATATTGAAACGGCTGCGGTAGAGCCGGTCCACCACGCCATCGCGTTTCATGTCGCGCAAGGCGCCGGCAAAAGCCTGGCACAGCTCGGGAGACACGCTGCGCTTGCTGAATACGTAAAAAGCTCCCCCTATCGGCCATGTCGGCGGCAAGGCCGCGATCGCAGGCTGTTGCGGCAAGCGGGCCAGCTCATTCGGCAGCGTGTCCATGCTAGCCAGCAACAGGTCTATCCGCCCCAGCTGCAGCTTGCGCAAACTGCCGGCCAGCGTTTCCCCGGGATCGATCTTCACCATGCCGGGGGGCGCTTTCAGCCAGCGGTCCCATACATCGCCGTAGCTGTCGCCATGCGTCACGCCCAGCCTCACCGTGCCCAGCTTGTCCAGATCCTGCAATTGGGAAACCGGCCAATGCGCCGCGCGATCTCCCCGCACCCATAGCCGCACCAGCGAGGAACTGTAACCCGGCACAAAACAAGCGTACGCCTCCCGCTCCGGCGTTTTCAACGCCTGCATCGCGACATCCACCGTACCCAGCTTCAGCTCCTGCAAGGTGCGCGACCAGGGAATCTGGCGATACGCCAGGCGACAGCCTATGCGCGCGGCAGCCTGGTTCAGCAGCTCCACCGAATAGCCCGCGGGCCGGCCATCCCGGCCTTGGTAATGATACGGCGGCCGTTCCTCCCAGCCCACCTGGATCGGCTTGCCGCATATCCCGCCCGCCATCGCCGGCAAAGCCCAGCATGCCAGGAAAGCAAAATTCCCGATGAACCGCACCGCCACCTCCCGCAACCGGCAAGCGCAAGCGCGCTCCCCTACAATGTAGGATAGAATCCCCATGCCGATGGCGTCCGGCGGACACAAGCAACGACCACCCAGCGACCGAACCACTGCCACATGACTTCGAACAATACCCAGAACAACGATCCTCACCAGACAGCGGAAGAGATTCCGCTGCCTCCGCCGGAAAGCGAAGTCACGCTGGCCAATCTGGCCATCCCGCTGGGCGAGACCATACTGACGCTCAGCGCCGACGGCCGACCCATCTACGGCATCCTGCAGCGCAGCCGGGCGATGACGGCCCAGTCCGACTACTTCCGCCTGCAGTTCCGCGGCTACGCCCGTTCCGACGGCGCGCACTGGCAGCCGCTGGAGGGGGACGACAGCCGCTTCCACGCGGTCTACAACCTGGCCTGGATCCGGGTGGACCGCCCCAGCAAGAGCGTGACTTTCGGCCCCAAGAGCGGCGTGCAAACCAGCCCTGGCCTAGCCGGCAGCGGACTCGACACCTATCTGTTCGCCAGCGTCATCACCTGGGCCAAGGGCGTCTGCCCCGAGTTCGCCATCAATCCCGGCATGATCACCATGGGCCAGACCCACTCCGAGGAAGAACGGCTGCGCTGCCACGCCTTCTTCGCCGGCCAGGGCTTCCAGTTCGAGTGGCAGGACCCGGCCCAGCGCACCGCGTTGTACTTCAAGGACAAGGTGAGCAAGCTCTTGGGCGTATGGAACAAGGAGGCCATCAAGGAGTTCGGCGGCGAGGAGATGCTGAAGACGCTGGCCGGCCAGGACGAGGCCCGCGCCGAGCTGCAGCAGCAGCTGGACAAGCTGGAAAGCGCCAACGACAGCATGAAGCGCGCGCTGCAGAAGGAAAAAAGCACCTCGCAGATCCTGACCGGGGTGCTGATACTGGCCGCCATTTTCGCGATCTGGGCCGTCATCTAGGGCCGAAGCCGTCTCAGAACCTGTTCATAGTCTCGCGAGCTCGCGCGAGACAAGGCGAAAACGGCTGAAGCAGCGGAATGCACATATGTACATGAGCATTCTGAAGCTGTTTTCAACGCCGCGTCGCCGACGCGCAGCAGAGATTGAACAGGTTCTCAGAACGAAGCGCCGGCCCTGGCCGCCTGATCGTAAATGCCGGCCAGGGTGCGCATCAGCTGGGCGATGTCGCCGATCAGCGGATTGGCGATGCCGCCGTCGCCCAGCGTGGCCATCAGGCACTGCTCGCGCACCTGCCGGTAGCGCTCGCACAGCTCGCGGCCGCTCTCCGTCGTGGAAAACAGCACTTCCTTGCCGCTTTTCTCGCTGGCCACATAGCCCATTTTGACCAGCTTTTTCAGGGCGTAGGACACCACATGGGTATCCTCCATGTTCAGCACGAAGCAGATGTCGGCCAGCTTTTTCTGTCGTCCGCGATGGTTGACGTGATGAACCAGCAGCACCTCGGTCGGCGTCATGTCCTTCTCGCCCGCCGCCGCCATGCAGCGCACCATCCAGCGGTGGAAAGCGTTGTTGACCACGGTCAGGCTGAACTCGAACTCGGACAGCTCCGGACTGCGCTCGGAAACCAGATGCTGCGAGGACACGATCTTAGGCAAATCTTGCGTCGTTGACACCCATTCTCTCCATATTGCGCCACAGCAGGTGGCAGGCCGCGAGGCAGCGATAAATTGACGAGAAATTCTCGACATAGCATCATCGCACCCATTCAAGCCATTATCATATCCATATTCCCGATTCACGCCATCCCGCACGCGATGCCATCCGACTCCTCTTCCACGCCGGCCATTCATTGGCTGGGCACCCAGGCGCTGGTGCTGGAACTGCCGCCGCCGGCCACGCTGGACCGCCAGCGCCGCATCTGGCGGCTGGCCGAGCAGCTGCGCGCCGACGCCGACTTCCGCGAAATCATTCCCGGCATGAACAACCTGACGCTGGAACTGCGCCCCGGCGCGAACGCCTCCGCGCTGCCCGCCCGGCTGCGCCGGCTGTGGCAACGCGCGGACGGCGCGGAGCACGCCGCGCGGGTGGTGGAAATTCCGGTGCGCTACGGCGGCCGCCACGGTCCGGATCTGGACAAGGTGGCGCGCCACTGCGGGCTGGCGCCGGACGAGGTCGTCGCCCGCCACTCCGCTGCCCGCTATACGGTGTTCTTCCTGGGCTTTCAACCCGGCTTCGCCTATCTGGGCGGCCTGGACCCCGCGCTGGCCGCGCCGCGCCGCGCCACGCCCAGGCAAACCGTGCCTGCCGGCTCGGTCGCCATCGGCGGCAGCCAGACTGGCATCTACCCCACCGCTTCCCCCGGCGGCTGGCAAATCATAGGGCGCAGCGACGCCGTGCTGTTCGACCCCGCGCGCCAGCCGCCCTGTCCGCTGCGGCCGGGCGATACGGTATGTTTCATTCCGCAGGAGGACGCCTGATGCTGGAAGTGATCAAGGCCGGCCCGCAAACCACGGTGCAGGACCTGGGCCGCTTCGGCGCGCGCCATCTGGGCGTGTGCCGCGCCGGCGCGATGGACGCGCTGGCGCTGACTGCCGCCAATCGCCTGGTGGGCAATCCCGCCGGCGCGGCCGCGCTGGAAATCACGCTGCCGCCGGCAGGCTTCCGGCTGCTGCGCGACGGCATGCTGGCATTGGCCGGCGCCGACTGCCGCGCCACGCTGGACGGCGAGCCGGTATGGCCGGGCTGGCGCACCGCCTTCCGCGCCGGCCAGACGTTGAGGCTGGAAGCGCCAAGCAGCGGCATGCGCGCCTACCTGGCGATCGACGGCGGCGTGAATGTGCCCCTGCTGATGGAGTCGGCCAGCACTGACCTGATGGCCGGCTTCGGCGGGCTCTACGGCCGCGCGCTGCGCGACGGCGACCGGCTGCCGCTGGGCAGGCCGCTGCCGCCGCGCGGCAAGCTTGGCGTCTGGCTGCCGAGGCCGGGCAACCGCATCCGCGTCTGTCCGGGGCCGGAATACGCCTTGCTGCCCAAATCCGCCCGCCAGCGGCTGTGGAGCCATCCCTGGCAGCTGACCCCGCGCAGCAACCGCATGGGCTACCGGCTGGCAGGGCCGGCGCTGAGCTTGAGCGAGCCGGTGGAGATGCCGTCCCACGGCGCGCTGCCGGGCTTGATCCAGCTGCCGCCGGACGGCCAGCCCATCGTGCTGATGGCCGACGCCCAGGCCACCGGCGGCTACCCCCGGCTGGGCATGGTGGTGGCCGCCGACCTGTGGCAGCTGGGCCAGGCGCGGCTGGGCAGCCAGCTGCACTTCATCGAAGCCGGCCGCGATGACGCCGAACAGGCCGACCGGGAGCTGCAACGCTATCTGCGGAGAATCGAAAGGGTGTGCGATGAACATTGATCTCAACGCCGATGTCGGCGAAGGCTGCGGCAGCGACGCCGAGCTGCTGGACTTGGTCAGCTCCGCCAACATCGCCTGCGGCTGGCACGCCGGCGACGCCGACAGCATGCGCAAAACCGTCCTGCTCGCCCTTGAAAGGGGCGTCGCCATCGGCGCCCACCCCAGCTTTCCCGACCGGGAACACTTCGGCCGCCGCGAAATGCGGCTGCCGATGGAAACGGCGCGGGCCGGCCTGCTGTACCAATTGGGCGCGCTGGACGCCATCGTCCGCGCCGAGGGCGGCCAGCTGCGGCATGTCAAGCCGCACGGCGCGCTGTACAACCAGGCCGCGCGCGACCCCGAGCTGGCCAAGACGCTGGCCCGCGCGATCCGCGACTACAACCCCGCGCTGCGGGCAGTCGGCCTGGCCGGCGGCTGCTTCATCGACGCCTGCCTCGCCGAAGGGCTGGACACATGGCAGGAAGCCTTCGCCGACCGCGGCTACCGCGCCGACGGCAGCCTGGTGCCGCGCGGCTCGCCCGGCGATCTGCTGGCGGACGACGCCGCCATGCTGGCCCAGGCGGAAGACATGGTATTGCGGCAAACCGTGGCCGCGGCGGACGGCCAGCGCGTGGCTGTTCGCGCCGACACCCTGTGCCTGCACGGCGACGGCGCCCACGCGCTGCGCTTCGCCCGCCTGCTGCGCCGGCGGCTGGAAGCGCTGGGCGTGGAAGTGCGCGCCGGCTGAAACGGCATCATCGAGCCGATAAGGACGAATCATGGACCAAAGCGTCAATCTATGGCCGCTGCTCGGCATCGCCGCCGTCATCATCGGCTTCCTGCTGCGCGGCAATCCGTTGCTGGTGGTCTGCTGCGCCGGCATCGTCACCGGCGCGGCGGCGGGGCTGGATCCGCTGGCCATTCTGGCCAAGGTGGGCGACGGCTTCATGAAAACCCGCAGCCTGTCGGCCGCCCTGCTGCTGGCCTTGCTGGCGGTCGGACTGGCGGAGCGCCACGGCTTGCGCGAACGCGCCTACCGCTGGATACAGGACATCGGCGACGCCACCGCCGGCGGCCTGCTGATCGTCTACCTGCTGGCGCGCCAGCTGTCGGCCGCGCTGGGCCTGTCCGCCCAGGGCGGGCACCCCCAGGTGGTACGGCCCATCCTGGTGCCGATGGCGGAGGGCGCCTGGGAAAAGCTGCACGGCAAGCTCAGCGCCGCGCAGCGCACGCGCCTGCGCGCGATGTGCGCGGCCACCGACAACATCGGCCTGTTTTTCGGCGAGAATCTGTTCGTCGCCTTCAGCGCCGTGATCCTGATGCACGCCTTCATGCGGGAGAACGGCCACGCGCTGGACCCGCTCTACCTGGCGCTGTGGGGCATTCCCACCGCCATGTTCGCCTTTCTGATCCACGCCGGCCGGCTCGCCTGGCATGAATATCGCCTCAGCCGCGCCGCCCAACAGGAGGATCTGGAATAATGCTGCTGGCGCAATACCTGTACTGGCTGGTGGGCTGCATCCTGCTGCTAACCGCCGGCATGACGCTGCGGGACAGGCACCACCCGCGCCGACTGGGCAGCGCGGCCTTCTGGGGCTTGTTCGGCCTGCTGTTCATCGCCGGCGACTGGCTGCCCGCGGAGCTGGCCGGCGCGATGGTGCTGGCCATGGTGCTGCTGGCCGGGCTGGGGCGGCTGGCGCCGGGCCGGCATGACGCGCTGCCGCCCGAACGCCTGCAGGACAGCCTGCGGCGGCTGGGCAACCGCATCTTCCTGCCGTCGCTGCTGCTGCCGCTGCTGACCATCGCGCTGAGCCTGCTCGCCCGCCGCCTTCCATCCCCCGGCGCCCCGCTGCTGGACCCCAAAAACATCACCATCATGGCGCTGGGCATCGCCTGCCTGGCGTCCACCGCCCTGGCCTGCCGGCTCACCCGGGAAACGCCGCTGCAGGCGGTGCGGGAAACCCGCCGCCTGCTGGACAACGTGGGCTGGGCCTTCCTGCTGCCCCAGGTGCTGGCCTTGCTGGGCCTGCTATTCGCCGACGCCGGCGTCGGCAAAGCCATCGCTCACCTCTCGGCGCATTACCTGCCGCTGGATATCCGTTGGCTGGCGGTGCTGACCTATGTGCTGGGAATGGCCTTGTTCACGGTGATCATGGGCAACGCTTTCGCCGCCTTCCCGGTGATGACAGCCGGCATCGGCCTGCCCTTCCTGGTGGGCGCCCATCACGGCGACCCGGCGGTGATGGCGGCCATCGGCATGTTCTCCGGCTATTGCGGCACGCTGATGACGCCGATGGCGGCCAACTTCAACATCGTGCCGGCGGCATTGCTGGAGCTGCCGGACCGCAACGCGGTGATCAAGGCCCAATTCCCCACCGCGCTGGCCTTGCTGGCGGTGAATGCCGTATTGTTGGACTGGCTGATGTTCCGCTGAGGAAATGACCGTATGAAAACCGTCTTGCTGACCGGCTTCGAGCCTTTCGGCGGCGAAACCATCAATCCGTCCTGGGAGGCCGCGCGCCGCCTGGATGGCGAGACCATCGCCGGCGCGCGCGTGCACGCGCGGCTGCTGCCCTGCGCGTTCGGCTCGGCGCTGCACGCGCTCAACCGCGAGCTCGACGCGCTGCGCCCCGACATCGCCATCGCCGTGGGCCAGGCGGGCGGGCGGCCCGACATCGCGGTGGAGCGCGTGGCGATCAATATCGACGACGCCCGCTTTCCCGACAACGCCGGCCGGCAGCCGATAGACCAGCCGGTCGTCGCGGATGGCCCCGCCGCCTACTTCGCCACGCTGCCGATCAAGGCCATCGTCGCCGCGCTGCGGGAGCGCGGCCTGCCCGCCACCGTGTCGCAAAGCGCGGGCACCTTCGTCTGCAACCACGTGATGTACGGGCTGCTGCACCGCGGCGGCTTGCGCGGCGGCTTCATCCATCTGCCCTTCCTGCCGGAACAGGCGGTCCGGCATCCCGGCGCCTTCAGCCTGACGCTGGACGACTGCGTGGCGGCGCTGCGGCTGGCGGTGGAGCTGTCCGTAACGCGCGAACGCGACCTCGCGCTCAGCGGCGGCAGCCTACACTAGATGTGAAAAGACCCGGCATCGCCGGGTCTCGCAGTGCTCGCCATCCAATACTTCAGACGTCGTCGGTCTCCGCCCAGCCCTGGCGGTCGCCGCGGGTGACTACCGCGTCGTCCGGCGCGATGTCTCCGGCGCCCCACGGCTTCGCCTCTGCCAGTTGCTGGTAGAGCGGCGTGAAATCCGGCGCGGTGGCGTCGAACAGCTGCTTGAAGCTGTCGATGACGAAGTAGGTTTTCTGGAAGGTGTCGATCCGGTAGCGCGTGTTCATGATGCGCATCAGGTCGAAGCCGACGCGGTTGGGGCTCGCGCTCTCCAGGCAGTAGATCGACTCCGACTTGCTGGACAGAATGCCCGCGCCGTAGATGCGCATGCCCGCCGGAGTCTGGATCAGGCCGAATTCCACCGTGTACCAGTACAGCCGCGCCAGCATCGGCAGCGCGCCCAGCGCCTTGGCCTTCACCCCGCCCTTGCCGTAAGCCTCCAGGTAGTCGGCGAACACCGGATTGATCAACAAGGGCACGTGGCCGAACAGATCATGGAACACGTCCGGCTCCTGCAGGTAGTCGAGCTGGTGCGGCTCGCGCAGCCACCAGGTGACCGGGAAGCGGCGGTTGGCCAAGTGCTCGAAGAATACGTCGTCCGGGATCAGGCCCGGCACCGCGACGATCTTCCAGCCGGTGGCGGCCATCAGCTTCTCGTTGAGCTTATTGAAGTCCGGCACCCGGTCGGCGTCCACTTCCAGGCGCTCCAGGCCTTCCAGGAATTCGTCGCAGGCGCGGCCGGGCAGCAGCGTGCATTGGCGCTGGTACAGCGTGGCCCAGGTGGCATGATCTTCCGCGCTATAGCGATCCAGCGGCTGCGGCAGGGTGAAGTCGTTGGCGTCGTGGCTCAATCCGACATTTTTTCGGGTGGTGATGTCGGGCACCACAAAGTCGGCGCGGTCGTTCATTGCTGGGCTCCGTAGAATTTGGCGATTTACTCTAGTTTAGCCCGGTCGTCATGCGGGAAGACCGCATTATTTGCTGTTTCGCAGTAAATTTTGCATACTTACCGCATCAAACGTCATAAATTGCACAAAATGCGCAAAATTGAATTAGACCGCTTCGACCTGCAGATCCTGCACCTGTTGCAACAGGATGCCCGCGCCACTCATCAAAAGCTGGCCCAGGACATCCCGCTGTCCGCTTCCCAGATCGGCCGTCGCATCCAGCGCATGGAACAGAACGGGGTGATCCAGGGCTATCAGGTGGCGCTCAATCCCGAGCATGTCGGCCTGTCGGTGATGGCCTTCGCCAATGTCAGCCTGGAGCGGCACAACGAAGCCGCGCTGCTGGACTTCGCCCAATCCATCGACAATCTGCCCGAGGTGCTGGAATGCTACGCAGCGGCCGGCGAGGCCGACTACCTGCTGCGCATCGTGGTGCCGGACCTGCCGTCGCTGTCGTCATTCGTGATGAACAAGCTGATGCAGCTGTCGCTGGTGCGCAGCGTGAAATCCACCATCGTGCTCAACGCGATCAAGCAGACCATGAAGCTGCCGCTGTCCTCGCTTCCCTGAACCTCCCGAAACTCTCTGACATTTCTGTCCGTCTACTCTCCATGCCGCCGCGGCTATACCGGTACATGGCGGCAATCCGTTTTCCGGACAGCCCATGCTGGAAACGATACAAGAAAGCGGTTCGACATCGCCCAGAATCGCCGCCGCGCCACGCTCAAAGACCAAGGAGAAACCGATGGAAGCGTCCCCCGCCTGTCCGCCGTTCGACGCCTGCAGCCCCAACCTGGCCGCATCGCTGCGACAGCTGTCGCTCTATTCCGGCAGCCTGAACCAGGAACAGATTCTTCAATTCCACCGCGCGCTGCGCCCCTCACCGCAAGACCTCGCGCCGTTCCGACGCTTCGACGACGCGCGCTACTGCCGCAACCGCATCTACCGCGACGAGCACTGCGAGCTATTGCTGCTGTGCTGGCGCAACGGTCAGCGCAGCCAGATCCACAACCACAAGGGCAGCCTGTGCGGGGTGCGGGTGATAGAGGGCGTCGCCACCGAGACCGTGTTCGAGACCACGCTCTCCGGCCAGCTGGCCGCGCGCGAAACCCGCGAGCTGGCCGCCGGCAGCCTAGTGATCAACGGCCATCTGGACATCCATCAGGTAGCCAATCTGCAAGCCGACGGCGGGGATCTGGTCACTCTGCATCTCTATTCGCCGCCACTGTCCCGGATGGAGCTGTTCGGCATGGAGCCTCAGCAGCGGCGGGTGCAATTGCTGGACGACTGTCTGGAATTCCAGATCTGATCCAGCCATAAAAAAAGGCGCGGCCTAAGCCGCGCCTTTTCTCATATCCAGACGGATATCAGAAGCGGTACTGCATCTGCACACCCAGCAGGTGGCCGGTGATCGACGAGTACTCGCCCTGCAGATGGCTGGACGTGCCGAACGGGCTATGGGTCGTGTTGTCGACCTTCTTGTCGCCCAGCGCGCGCAGGTAGGCGTAGCCGACATCGACACTGGCCTGCTTGCTGATCTTGTAGCTGGCGCCCAGGCTCAGCCACAGGCGGTTGGCGTCCGGGATCAGCGCGTTGCGATCCTGCGCGCTCGGCACCGGGGTGGTTTCATAACCCAGGCCGCTGCGCAGCGTCAGCGCGTCGCTGTAGAAGTAATCGCCGCCGACCGAGAACATCCAGCTGTTCTTCCAGTTGTTGGGAATACGGGTAGTGGTGTCGACCGTTCCGGTCGGCAAGGTTACCGCCGGGCTGCCCTTGACCACCAGCTGGTCGAAACGGCTCCAGCGGGTCCAACGCGCGGTGGCACCGACGGCGAACTTGCTGTTCAGCTTGCTGTAGCCGCTCAGCAGCAGCGACTCGGGCGCTGTCACTTCGGCGGAACCGGCGAAGGTGCCGTTCAGCTTCAGGCCCAGCGGCGCCAGCGGGCCGGCGGTCGGGAAGCCGGAGTTGGTGTAATCGCCTTCCGCCTTGTGATGGATCTTGGAGCGGTAGGACAGGCCGACGCGGCTGTCCTGATTGAACGAGTACATCACGCCCAGGTTGTAGCCGAAGCCCCAGCTGTCGGCCTTCAGCTCGCCGGTGGCGCCCGGCAGGTAGGCGCCCTTCTTCAGATCGGCCTGCGCGTACTGCGCCGACACGCCGGCGCCGAAGCTCCAGCGCTCATCCAGCTTGTAAGCCAGCGACGGGTTGATATCCACGGTCTTGATGGAGCTGGAGATGCCATTGTCGCGGCCGCCCCAGTTGTCGCTGTAGCGCGCCCCCAGGCCGAACGGCGTGGTGATGCCGATGCCGGCGTACAGCTTGTCGCTGATCTGATGGGTCAGGTAGGCGTTGGGGATCAGCTCGCCTGGCGCGCGGCCGTTGTCGTTGGCGGAAACGGTGCTCTTGCCAACGACGGTGCCAGTCACTGGATTGACGATGGTGGTCGTATTGCTGCCATTGAACGGCGCGTCGATCTCGGCGTAGGTGAAACCGCCCTGGACACGCGTGCCGGACAGCAGGGTCATCCCGGCCGGGTTGTAGAACACGGCGGACAGGTCGTCGCCGGCCAGGCCGGCGCCGGCGTAGGCGCGGCCCATGCCGAGCGCGCTTTGCTCGGTCAACTGGAAACCGGCTGCCTGCGCGGCGGGCGCGGCGGCGAACAGGGCGGCGATGGAAACGGACAACAGACTCAGGGAGCGGGGTGCGGCTTGCATTGTATTTTGAATTCCTGAAATGAATCGCGCCGGACGGGCCGGCGCAGCATGCAAACAGAATAAAAAGATAGTGCTTGCATCTTTTAGGGGGTGGAGTCTAAGCTCGAAATCCGCTCGCCGCAAGAGAAAAACATATCTTTGTTAAGCATTGCGAACCCGCCGCCACGCTACGGCGCCTGCCTCCGCCGCGGGCGGCTATGCTAGAATCAGCGCCCTGTCCCACACGCCCGCAAAGCCATTCAACGATGAAGAATCTGATCAGCAGCCTGGCCCTCGCCGCCCTGCCCGCACTCGCCTTCGCCGCCCCGGTGGCGGAGATGGTCACCAACAAGGGTAATATCGAAATCGCGCTGGATTCGGCCAAGGCCCCCAAGTCCGTCGCCAATTTCGTCGCCTACGCCAAGGCCGGCCACTACAATGGCACCGTGTTCCACCGCGTGATCGACGGCTTCATGATCCAGGGCGGCGGTTTCGATGCCAAGCTCAACCAGAAACCGACCCGCGCGCCGATCGCCAACGAGGCCAACAACGGCCTGAAGAACGACGTCGGCACCATCGCGATGGCCCGCACTTCGGATCCTAACTCCGCCACCGCGCAGTTCTTCATCAACGTCGCCGGCAACGACTTCCTCAATTACAGTTCGCCGACGCCACAGGGCGCGGGCTACGCCGTGTTCGGCAAAGTCACCAAGGGCATGGATGTGGTCAACCGCATCGCCAAGCTCCGCACCGGCAGCATGAACGGCATGCAGGACGTGCCGTTCGAGCCGGTCATCATCCAAAAAGTCACCATCAAACCGTAAGGCCGTCCCGCGGCTGCATCGCAAAGGAAAACGCAATGATCAAACTGACGACCAACTTCGGTGAAATCACCCTGGAACTGGACCACGAGAAGGCGCCGAAAACCGCCGCCAACTTCGAAGAGTACGTGAAGAGCGGCCACTACGACGGCACTATCTTCCACCGCGTGATCAACGGCTTCATGATCCAGGGCGGCGGTTTCGACGCCGACATGAACCAGAAACCCACCCGGGACCCGATCCAGAATGAGGCCAACAACGGCCTGTCCAACAAGACCTACACCGTCGCCATGGCCCGCACCATGGACCCGCATTCGGCGTCGGCCCAGTTCTTCATCAACGTCTCCGACAATGATTTCCTGGACTTCAAATCGGAAAGCAGCCAAGGCTGGGGCTACGCGGTATTCGGCCAGGTTGTGGCCGGCCAGGACGTGGTTGACCGCATCAAGACCATCCGCACCGGCCGCAACGGCATGCATCAGGATGTGCCGGTAGAGCCGGTGGTGCTGCAGAAGGCGGAAATCATCTAAGCCGTCCGTTTCAAAAATCCAGCCGGGGCCCAGCCCCGGCTTTGTCTTTCCCCGGATAAACCAGCAGCCATGGCCATTCATTTCATCTCCGACCTGCACCTCGCCGACGACACCCCGGCGCTCAACCAGCTGTTCCTGGACACGCTTGACGACTGGCGCGGCCGGATAGCGGCGCTGTACATCCTGGGTGACCTGTTCGAATACTGGGTGGGAGACGACGACGACTCCCCCTATCTGGAGGCGCCGCTGGCCGCGATGCGCGCATTCGCCGCCGACACCCCGCTGTACGTGATGCGCGGCAACCGCGACTTCCTGCTGGGCGCCGGCTTCGAAGCCCGCAGCGGCGCCAGGCTGCTGGACGACCCGACGCTGATCGAGGCGCATGGACAACGCATCCTGCTCAGCCACGGCGACGCGCTGTGCACCGACGACGCAGCCTACCAGCAGTTCCGCGCGATGAGCCGCAACCCGCAGTGGCAGCAGGCGATGCTGGCCAAGCCGCTGGCCGAGCGCCATGCCATTGCCCGCCACGCCCGCGCGCAGAGCGAGATGAACAAGCAGCAAACCGGCCTGACCGCGATCTCCGACGTCACCGAGACCGCGGTGCGCGAGCTTCTGGCCGCCCATGACTGGCCCACGCTGGTCCACGGCCACACCCATCGCCCCGCCCATCACCTTCACGACGCGTCCAGCCGCTGGGTGATCCAGGATTGGCACGACGACCGCGGCGGCTACCTGCGCCTGGATGAGCAGGGCATCGCTCAACTGCCGCTCTCCTAAGAACCGCTGACCAAACCCCTCAGCCTGCGTTGCGCCTCTCTGCCGCACGCGGGCGCTGCCTGCGGCGGCGCGCTCAAGCTCAGCGCCTCGGCGCGGGCTTGCCAACAGCGTCAAGCACTCCCCCGCCGCCACGCGCCGTTCCCCATTTCCCTAGCGAAAGACGAAGTGCCGAGCGGCCACAGCCAAAAATGATGCCATATCAATTTTTATTCAAACTCCCGGCCGGCTTTACAATCTATTAAAACTTGTCCGACTTTCTGCCCTGCCCACCCCAATTCAGCCTGGCCTCCTCTCTGCAAACTTCATTTAAAGACATATTTCTTTATTCTTTTTGCAATATTTGTTTATTGAAATGGAAATGACAATAGACTAAATTTGCCGCTTAAAAATAATTCCAAGCCGAACTAATCCAAACTGGTTGTTTTCCAGACATGAGCGCGCCTAGACGCCACGCGTATGCAGCGGCTCTCATGAACGCGAAATTTTCCAGCCAGGACAAGGCCCCGCCCTCCGCCTCACCCAAGTCATCCACTTGGTTTGCCATGCAATTGCCCATGCCTGACGGCAGGCCCGCTGCTGCGCATGAAAAATGCATCAGAACTAAAAATTGGTTTTTCTACATCTCAGGAAATGAAATGGATAAGAAGGCATACTTGCGCCCCTTGACTCTGGCCGTGCTCGCGGCCCTGGCCAGCCAGGCCGCGCTCGCGGAGGAAACCCAGCTGCAAACCGTCACCATCACCGGCGCCGGCGACAAGCTGGGCGTGGGATTGCTGCAGCAGCAGGAAGGCGCGCGCGCGCGCAGCGACGTCAGCAAGGCCGCGCTGGAGAAACAAAGCCCGACCTCCAACATCTATCAGGGCATCAACATGCTGCCCGGCGTCAACGCCTCCAGCCAGGACAACACCGGCATGTTCGGCGGCGCGCTGACCATACGCGGCTTCAACTCCGATCAGATCGGCGTCACCATCAACGGCGTGCCGGTCAACGACTCCGGCAGCTACAGCGTCTATCCGCAGGAATTCGTCGATCTGGAAAACCTGTGCCAGGGCTCGGTCACCCAGGGCTCGAGCGACACCGACGCGCCGCACATGGGCGCCAGCGGCGGCAATATGAGCTTCGTCACCTGCGATCCGGAAAAAGAGCGCCGCGTGCGCATCGCACAAAGCCTGGGCAGCAACAGCCTGCAGCGCACTTACATCCGCGGCGACACCGGCCTGTTCGCCGACGGCAAGGCCCGCGCCTTCGCCAGCTATTCGCACAGCGAAACCGACAAGTGGAAAGGCGCCGGCGGCATGAAGCGCGACCACGTGGACACCGGCATCCGCTATGACTTCAGCGGCGGCTACATCAACGCGTCCCTGCTGTACAACCGCCAGATCGGCAACGCTTTCGGCACCCCGACGTTGCAGCAGCTGCAGCAAACCGGCTATGGCTACGATTACGCCACCAACTTCATCCCGGGGCACCTGACGCCGAAGAACGGCACCGCGCAAAAGGAAACCGGGCCGACTCCCGCCTATTATCAGCTGCAGCAAAACCCGTTCGAGAACGTGATCGCCAAGGTGGACGCCGTGCTGAAACTGGGTCCGGACACTCGGGTCAAGATCCAGCCCTACTTCTGGTACGGCTACGGCGGCGCCACCAGCCAGCAAACGCAGTCCGAAAGCGCCTTCCTGAACAAGTCCACCCATACCGACATCGCGGCCAAGGATTTGAACGGCGACGGCGACACGCTGGACACCATCGTGGTCAACGGCAGCAGCATGACCCGCACCCGCCGCCCCGGCATCACCGTCACCATGGAGCAAAGCCTGGGCAACCACCTGCTGCAGGCCGGCGTATGGTACGAGCGCGCCCAGCACATCCAGACCGGACCGGAAAGCCTGACCAACGCCGACGGCAGTCCGCAGGACCCATGGATGCAATCCAATCTGGTCACCCGCCCGGACGGCAGCCAGTACCAGTACCGCGACTGGGAAACTGTCAGCACCGCCACCCAGCTGTTCGCCATCGGCACCTTCAACTTCCTGGACGACCGCCTCGGCATCAACGCCGGCCTGCGGACGCCGCAGATCAAACGCGAATTCACCAATCACGCCAACGATGGCTGCGGCGCCTCCAGCAAGACCTGTGCGGCGGCCTACGACTACACGATCAATAAAACCTACCGCGAAACCCTGCCCAGCTTCGGCATGCGCTACTACCTGACGCCCAAGCAGCAAGTGTTCTTCAACATCACCAAGAACTACCGCGCGGTGCCCAACTATGCGTACAGCAGCAGCAACGGCAATGTGCAGGTGATCAACGGCCAGGTGGTGATGACCAACGACGTGGTGCCGGAAACCTCGGTCAACACCGACCTGGGCTATCGCTGGCAGGGCGACATCCTGACGCTCAGCGGCTCACTGTTCAACGTGGACTTCAGCAACCGCCAGGCCAACTCCTATGACCCGGTGACGCTGAAATCGGTGAACATCAACGCCGGCGGCGTGCATACCTGGGGCGGCGAGATCGAGCTGGGCACCGTGCCGGTCAAGGGCTGGAGCGCCTACGCCTCGTTCACCAGCAACCACAGCGAAATCCAGAACAACCTGAACTGGAAGGACGCGTCCGGCAACAACACCCTGTTGCAGACCCAGGGCAACGACTTCCCGATGACGCCGCGCTGGATGGCCGCGCTGTCGCTGCAGTATTCGCCGGGCGCCTGGTATGTCCGCACCGACGTCAAGCACACCGGCAAGCAGTTCGCCACCCTGGTCAACGACGAGGTGGTGCCGGAGTACACGACGGTCGACCTGGATGCCGGCTACCGCTTCGGCAATATGGGCATGCTGAAAAACCCGACGCTGAAATTGAACCTCAGCAATATGTTCAGCACCAGCTACCGCATCCCGAGCTCGTACAAGGTCAATGCCGCCGACACCGTGCGCTACAACCTCGGCGCGCCGCGCAGCGTGGCGGTGACGATGCAGGTCGATCTGTAATCATCAACCCGCCCGATAGGAACAGGCCGGATATTCCGGCCTGTTTTCATTTATTCCGCTCCCGCAACGCCATTCCCTCCCTGCGCTTCAAGCGCCCACGCGACCGGTACTCCATCCAGCGGCAATCAAGGCATGAAAATCATGAAAACAAGGAAGAAAAGGAAGAATGGGGCAACCGCCCCTCTCTGGCCGCCCAGGCAACAGGATCAGAGGCTGGCCGGACGCCACACTGGCCACCAGCCGGCCTCCGCCGCCGCGCGGTGAGATACGGCGATGCCCGGCACCGCCAACAGTTCGCCATCCGCGCCGTACAGCAACGGCCAGCGGCGGCGCAGCAACGGCGGCACGCCGGCCTCGCGGAGCAGGTCCTTCACCTCGCGGCGCCCCACCCTGGCAGACAGTTTTTCTCCGCCTCGCCGCGGCGTCAGACTGGCGCCGTTTTCCAAAGCCTCCGCCGGCAAGCCGCGATCCCGCCATTCCCAGGCCAGTTCGCCGCCCCACTCCGGCAGCGGCTGAGCGTCGCCGCCGCGCCACAACAGCGCCGTGAAGGCCGGCGGTTCCGCCAGTGCTTTAGGCCAGGCCTGCAAAGTATCGGCAAAACGCAACAAACAACCCTTCGGCAACTTCAGAACCGGGCTGGCGCCCTGGTCCGCATGCTCAGCCTGCCGCAGAAACTCCAGCAAGGCGCCAGGCTCCGGCGCCGGCCAGCCCAGCGCATCCAGCCAGGCCAGCAAGACCTGGCGCCGGCGCGGCGCGGACAGCGCCAACAGCTGCGCGCAATCCAGTCCGTTTTCGGCCTGGCACCTCCCCAGATCCTGGCGCGCCACTTCGTCCAGAATGGCCGCGGCATCCGCCTGCAGCATCGCCGCGCGCGCCAGATGGCTGCGGTAATGGGGAAGCGCCCGCTCCAGCTGCGGCAGGATGTCGTGCCGCAGCAGGTTGCGGCGATAACGGGTGTCCAGATTGCTTTCGTCATCGACCCAGGACAGCCCCCGCTCCCGGACATAAGCCTCCAGCCGCGCGCGCGGAATCTCCAGTAGCGGCCTCCACAGCAGCTTGCCGGCCGACAGCTCGCGCAACGCCGGCATCGCCGCCAGCGCGCGCGCGCCGCCGCCGCGCAACAGCTGCAGCAACACGGTTTCGGCTTGGTCATCCTGATGATGGGCCAGCGCGATCACGTCGGCGGAGGAATGCCGGTAGACCGCGTAACGCGCCTCGCGCGCCGCCGCCTCGACGCTCTCGCCGCCCCCGGCGCGCACCTGCACCCGCTCGATGCGCAAAGGCACGCCCAGAGAGTCGCACAAGGCCTGGCAATGCTCGGCCCACGCGTCGGCGTTGGCGCTCATGCCATGATGGACATGCACAGCGGACAGCGTGAGCGCCGGCCGCCGCTCGCGCGCCTCGCACAGCAGCGACAGCAGCGCCACCGAGTCCAGCCCGCCGGAAAGCCCGACCTCAAAAGCGAAAAGGCCGGACAATTCGTCCGGCCAATGCTTGATCAGGCTGTCCGCCAGCTCAGGCTGCGTCTTCCTTGAAGCGGCCATAGCTCATCAGGCGGTCGAAGCGCTCTTTCAGCAGCGCGTCCATCGGTTTGGACTGCACTTCCTTCATCTCGTCCTGCAATACGCGTTTCAAGGTGGCCATCATCTGCGCGTGATCGCGATGCGCGCCGCCCACCGGCTCGGTGACCACGCGGTCGATCAGCCCCAGCGTCTTCAGACGCGGCGCGGTGATGCCCAGCGCCTCAGCCGCCTCAGACGCGCGCTCGGCGGTCTTCCACAGGATGGAGGCGCAGCCTTCCGGCGAAATCACCGAATAGGTGGCGTACTGCAGCATATTGACGCTATCGCCGACGGCGATGGCCAGCGCGCCGCCGGAGCCGCCCTCGCCGATCACGGTGACGACGATGGGCACGCGCAGGCGGGTCATCTCGTACAGATTGCGGCCGATCGCCTCGGACTGGCCGCGCTCTTCTGCGCCGATGCCCGGCCAGGCGCCGGTGGTATCAACAAAGGTGAACACCGGAATGCCGAACTTCTCGGCCAGCTTCATCAGGCGCAGCGCCTTTCTATAGCCTTCCGGATGCGGCATGCCGAAGTTGCGGCGGATCTTTTCCTTGGTGTCGCGGCCCTTCTGCTGGCCGATCACCATCACCGACTGGCCATTGAAACGGGCCAGACCACCCACGATGGCGGCATCGTCGGCAAACGCGCGGTCGCCGTGCAACTCTTCGAAATCGGTGAAGATGGCCTGGATGTAATCCAGCGTATAAGGACGCTGCGGATGGCGAGCCACCATCGCGATCTGCGAAGGCGTCAGCTTGGCATATAGAGTCTTGGTCAGTTCCAAGCTCTTCTTCTGCAGGCGGGCGATCTCTTCGGAGATATCCAGCACGGAGTCGTCCTGCACAAAACGCAGCTCTTCAATTTTGTTCTCGAGCTCGGCAATCGGTTGCTCAAAATCGAGAAAGGTCGGCTTCATTCTTACAATCATCCGTCAAACCTAATCGCGGCATGATACATGAGGCGCGAAGCAGCCGTCACCCGCAGACCCGGCAAAAAGCCGAAAAATTGGAGCAAATATTCAAAATCGGCGCTTTCCGCAAAAAAACTTACCCCGAGCACTTGCGCGAGCTTAAACCCTGTGCTTTAATTCGCCTCCTCGCTGAAACGCAAGCAGCGAAACGAATTCAGGGCGTTTAGCTCAGTTGGTAGAGCGTCTGCCTTACAAGCAGAATGTCGGCGGTTCGACTCCGTCAACGCCCACCAAAGTTTTCGGTTGGAGTGGTAGTTCAGTTGGTTAGAATACCGGCCTGTCACGCCGGGGGTCGCGGGTTCGAGTCCCGTCCACTCCGCCAACAGTTACAAGCAGTACCCGAATATCGGGCGTTTAGCTCAGTTGGTAGAGCGTCTGCCTTACAAGCAGAATGTCGGCGGTTCGACTCCGTCAACGCCCACCAAAGTTTTCGGTTGGAGTGGTAGTTCAGTTGGTTAGAATACCGGCCTGTC
>NZ_JBTNLS010000006.1:97755-416302 GCF_059047085.1 Chromobacterium sp. INPA-IVC
TGGCGGTTCGACTCCGTCAACGCCCACCAAAGTTTTCGGTTGGAGTGGTAGTTCAGTTGGTTAGAATACCGGCCTGTCACGCCGGGGGTCGCGGGTTCGAGTCCCGTCCACTCCGCCAACAGTTTCAAGCAATACAGAGTTTCGGGCGGTTAGTCTCAGTTGGTAGAGCACTGCCTTCACACGGCAGGGGTCGCTGGTTCGAGTCCAGTACCGCCCACCAGAAAACGGAGTGGTAGTTCAGTTGGTTAGAATACCGGCCTGTCACGCCGGGGGTCGCGGGTTCGAGTCCCGTCCACTCCGCCAACAGTTTCAAGCAATACAGAGTTTTCGGGCGGTTAGTCTCAGTTGGTAGAGCACTGCCTTCACACGGCAGGGGTCGCTGGTTCGAGTCCAGTACCGCCCACCAGAAAACGGAGTGGTAGTTCAGTTGGTTAGAATACCGGCCTGTCACGCCGGGGGTCGCGGGTTCGAGTCCCGTCCACTCCGCCAATCTTGCAAAAAGCAGCCTCAGGCTGCTTTTTTGCATTTCTCCGTCGCGCACGCTCCGCTTGCCGCAGCCCTTCCACCCCATTCGCATGTTGCGGTTGCAAAATGCCGGATTGCTGGCAATACTGTCAGACTTTTAAAAATTCATATCAAGAGATTTCACATGAACAAGACTGCCCTGCTGGCGCTGTGCTTGAGCAGCCACGCCTCCTGGGCCGGCAGCGGCGGCGAAGAGGCCACATGGCAATACACGGTTCAAGCGGGCGATACGTTGTGGTCGTTCGCGGCCAAGCACCTGACTTCGCCCACTTATGTGCCGAAACTGCAACAGCAAAACGGCATCGCCAATCCCTACCGGCTGACACCCGGCAGCCAGTTGGCGGTTCCCTATAGCTGGACTCGGCAAAGCGAATCGTCGGTCACCATCGAAGCGCTGTCCGGCGCCGTCAACGTCCAGGATGCGGATGGACAGCCGCTGAAGGCTGCGCCCGGCCTCCACCTTCAGGCCGGCAGCCGGATTTCCACCGGCAAGGACGCCATGCTGAAATTGCGCATGGCCGATGGCTCCATGCTGCAGTTGTGGTCCAACAGCAAGCTGACGCTGGGCAAGCAGGTGTTTTACCCCACCACCGGCGCCATCCAGTCGCAAAACCGGCTGGATCACGGCTCGGCCAGCAACGCCGTGGTGCCCCGGCAGCTGATGCCCAACCGTTACCAGATTTACACCCCATCGGCGGTGACCACGGTGCGCGGCACCGAGTTCCGCGTGCGCAGCCTGGACGATCAGGACACCGCGGCCGAAGTGCTGCACGGAAAGGTCAACCTGGCGACCGACGGCGAAGAGCTGGACATTCCCGCGGGATTCGGCGGCCGCAGCGGCGGCAAGCAATCGGTGGCCCTGCCCAAGGCGCCCGCGCTAGACGGCGTGATCACCGTCAGCCCCTTCAATCCACCACTGCTGGAATGGCACAAGCAGAACGGCGAAACCGGCTATCAGCTCGCGCTGTCCGACGCCCAGTCCCAGCAGCAACTGTACAACCGCAGCACGGAAACGGCGCGCTTCTACCCCGAACTCCCGCAAAATGGCCGCTACCTGCTGACTGTTCGCGCCCGCAACGCCCAAGGCATCGAAGGCTACGACGCCAGCCGCGGCTTCACGCTGGCCGCCAGCCCATTGCCGCCGCTGATCTTCAGCGACGCCAAGCGGACCAGCCAGCGCGCGCAGACGCTGTGGATCGGCAGCAGCGCCAGCCCGGAACATCCCGCCTGGCTGCAAGTGGCCCGTGATCCCGCCTTCGCCGACATCTGGTACCAGGGCAGGTTGGAACAAGACGCCTTCGCGCTCAATCTGCCCGACAAGGGAAAATGGTACTGGCGGCTGGCCTCCCTGGACGACAAGGGCCAGCCCGGCCCCTATGGCAACACGCAGGAGTTGAGAATCAAGGCCTGGTATGAGATAGGCCTCCCCGGCGACCGCAAGCTGCAATCCCGCCGCTACCCGGTGGCCAAGGCGCGCTACACCCTGCAACTGGCCCGGCCGGACGAGCCTGGCCGCATCATCTGGCAACAGAGCGCCGACGAGCCAGCCTGGTCGCTGCTGCGCATGCCCAGCGGGCGCTTCGTCGTCACCATCCTGGTGGACGGCGACGGCGGATACCATGCCGAAGAACGGTATCCCGCGCTGCTTTTGCCGTAAAATCACGCGATGCGCTCCACCCAGATATCCCGCTACAGCAGGGGCATCCCCCTGCTGCTCGCCCTGCTCGGCCTGCTGCTCATCGCCAGCCAGCTGCTGGGCCGGCTGGATTTCTGGCTGTACGACAGCCTGACCCGGGCCAATCCGCTGCACGCGCCGGACCAGAACCTCATCGTCATCGCCATCGATGAAAAGAGCCTGTCCGAGCTGGGCCGCTGGCCCTGGCCCCGCGCCTACCATGCCCAGCTGCTGGACAAGCTGGGCGGCGCGAGCGCGGTCGGCTTCGACATCGCCATCGCCGAACCATCGCGCGACCACCCGGAAGCCGACAGGCACCTTGCCGAAGCCATCCGCCGCAACGGCAAGGTGGTCGGCCCGGTGTTTCCGGAATTGCAGGCCGGCCAGCTGCTGGAAACCCGCCCGCTGCCGCCGATCGCATCGGCGATGGCCGCGCTCGGCCACACCGATTACGAACGCGACGAAGACGGCACCATACGCCGCGTCTATCTGCGGGCCGGCCTGGGCGCGCCGCGCTACCCCAGCTTCGCCGCCGCCGTCTGCGCCGTAGCCAACGGCCAGAAAGAGGCCATCCCGCCAGCCCAGCCGCCCCGCCCCGGGCAGGCCTGGCAACGGCGCGACCTGGTGATGGTGCCGTTCAGCAGCGGCCCCAAGCCCTTTCACACCGTATCGTACAGCGACGCGCTGGGCCGGCTGCCGCCCTCATTCTTCGAAGACAGCATCGTGCTGATAGGCGTCACCGCCAATGGCCTGGGCAACCAGCAACCGACGCCGGTTTCAGCCAACAATACCGGCATGTCCGGCGTGGGCATTGACGCCTACATGGTGCACGGCCTGCTCACCCACCAGCAGATACGGCCGATGCCGCTGCCATGGGAATGCCTGCTGGGCGCGCTGCTGCTGGGACTGGGGGACTGGCTGCTGTCTCGCCGGATGCGCGCCCGCAACCTGCTGGCCGGATACGCGCTGGCCTCGGGCGCCGTGCTGCTGTCGTCGGCCGCGCTGCTCTACTTCGCCTCGATTTGGGCCGGCGGCAGCGTGGTGGCCATCCTGCTGCTGCTCAGCGGCACGCTGCGCTACGTCAGCGGCCAGGCCCAATTGTTTTCGCTGGCCTTCACAGATGGCCTGACCCGGCTCTACAACCGCCGCCACTTCGATGAAGTGTTCGGCCACGCCGTCGAGCAAAGCCGGCAAAAGCGCAAGCCGCTGGCGCTGCTCATTCTCGACATCGACCACTTCAAGAAATACAACGACCACTACGGCCATTACGCCGGCGACGAAGCGTTGCAGAAAGTGGCGCGGGCGCTCAAGGATTGTTTTCGCCAGAAAGGCCAACTGGCCACCAGGCTGGGCGGCGAAGAGTTCGGCGTGCTGCTGACGCCCGGCGACGCGCCGCAAGCCCTGTCCGCCGCCGAGCGCTTTCTCGGCCATCTGGCGGCGATGGAGCTGCCCCACTCCGCCAGCCCGCTCGGCAAGGTCAGTTGCAGCATAGGCGTGCGCGCCTGCGTCCCCGGCCCCGCCGACAGCACCCGCACTCTGTTCGAGCAAGCCGACCAGGCGCTGTACGAAGCCAAGCGCGGCGGCCGCAACCGCGCCAGTCTCTACTCCCCGCTCGACGCCGACGCAAAAAAAAGCGCGGACGATGCGTCCGCGCGACTGGATTGAGAATCCGGAAAACGCTCAACGGCGGCGGCGGGCAACCAGCCACAGCGTCCAGACGATAACGCCCGCGAAGAACACCGCCACCCAGAACGGCATGGTCATGCCGAGGAAGCGGCCATGGATTTCCGCGCACTCGCCGCTGCCCTTCAATACCTTGGACAACACATCCCACAAGGGAAAGGACTCCATCAGGAATTCCAGCCCCGGACCGCATTGCGGCACCTGGTCGGCCGGCAGGCTCTGCAGCCACAGCTGGCGCAGCGACACGCCCGCGCCCGCCAGGCCGGCCAGCGTCACCAGGCCGCCCCATACCCGCGCGCCGGTCCGGCCGGGATTATGCAGCGCCGCCAGCAGCGCCAGCGCGCCCACCGCCATCACGCCGATGCGCTGCAAAATGCACAGCGGGCACGGCTCCTGGCCGAGCTGGTATTGCGCGAACAGCGCAAACCCCATGGCGCCGGCGCAAGCGGCCGCCACCAGCAAAAACCCCTGACGGTTCGTGATATTCAAACCCATCCCCCTTAACCTTTCCTGTCATGTCCAGTGAGTGAACGCAGTGTAAACGGAAAAGCTGAGATTGGGGCCGCCGGGCAAAGTTCCGGGCGTCACAGCTCCAAAAATTCCCGGATGGCGTCCTTTTGCTGCAAGGCGTCGCGGTAGCCCAGCGCGATCAGCTCGCGGCAATAGGCGGGCTCGAACAGCAGATAGGTGGCGAGCGCGGTGCCGCGCTGCCGGGTGGCGCCGGTGCCGCGCATGATGAAACGCAGCATGGCCGGGAACAAATGGGTGTGGCGGTAGACGATGCCCTCCAGCGACTTGCTGGGATTGAGCTGGAAAATATCCACCTTCTTGAGCTGTGTCTGGTGGGCCAGCTCCTCGCTGCTCTGCAACAGCGACACCGTATGATTGATTCGGGTCAAACGTTCCATGTCCACCGCCATGCTGTCGATGAACACGCTGTTGAGCAGGTGGCCGAATATCTGGGCCGGCATCGGATAAGAGCCGACATTGCGCCGCTCTATCGTGTCGGGCCGCTTGCTGGCCAGGCCCACCACGAACAGCTTCTCCGCGCCCAAGTGCAGCGCCGGCGACAGCGGCGACAGCTGGCGCACCGCGCCGTCGCAATAAAACTTCTCCCCGATCCGCACCGAGGGAAAGATCAACGGAATCGCCGCCGTCGCCATCAGATGGTCCAGCCCTATCCGCTCGCGCATGCCCAGCCGCTGATAGCGCACCCACTCGCCCAATTGCTCCTGCCCCTGGAAGAAGGTGACCGACATGCCGGTGGTGTAGCAGGACGCGGTCAGCGCCAGCGCCTGCAGCGCGCCGGAGTCTATCGAGGGCGCGATGCCCTCGAACGGCATCCAGCGCCCCAGCGTGTCGCGCAGCGGCGCGTTGTCGAGAAAGCTTTGAGGATTGTTCCAGGCATGGCCCGCGCTCAATAGGGACACGCCGAAATGCAGGAAGGTCTTGATGAAGTAGCCGGCGCTGACATCGTAAACGTCCGAGATATGCAGATGCTTCCACACCTTGGCCAGCGTATTCACCGCCAGTTGGAAGTTGCCGGCGCCGGCCGCCAGCGCCACCGCGTTGATCGCCCCCGCCGAGGTGCCGCAAATGATGGGAAAGGGATTGCGCTTTGGGTCCGGCAGCAAGCGGGCAATGCCCAATAACACCCCAACCTGGTAGGCCGCGCGGGCTCCCCCGCCCGACAGCACCAAACCGATTCTGCTCGGTCCGCCCATGCTCGTCTCTTTCTTAACGCCTTGTCAGTTCTATTTAGGCATAGTCAACAAGACGAAGCGACTGCAAGCGCCAGAGCGAGACAGGATCAAAACAACCGGAATCAAGGGGCCTTGCGGATAGTTTGAAGACAACTCGCAAACGGCGCGGCGCTCGAGCAGGCGCTCAGAAACCTCCCGCCTGCAGCAAGGCCCACAAATGCGCGGCCACCAGCGCGCGCCATGGCGAGAATGCCTCCAGCCAGGCCTGCGTCTGTCGCTGGTCGGGCTTGTCGGCGGCGCCCAGCACCATGCCCAACGCCTTGCGCACGGCGACATCGCCATGCAGCGAGCCATCCAGCCAGCCATAGCCGCGCAACAAGGCGTAGCTGACCGTCCACGGCCCGATGCCGGGCACCACCAGCAATCGCTCGGAGATTTCTTCCGCCGCCGCGCCGTCCAGCCAGGCATCCAACGGCAGCTCGCCGCTCGCCGCGGCCTGGCTCAAGGCCAGGATGGCGCGGCTCTTGGCGCGCGAGAAGCCGGCCTCGCCCAACTGATCGGCCGTCAGCGCCGCCAGCCGGGCGGCATCCGGGTGGCACAGCAAGCCGGAGGAATGGCGGCAATCGCACAACAGCAGCATGCGCCGGCGTATCGTCACCGCCGCGGCCACGCTGATCTGCTGGCCGGTGATCGCCCAGGCCAGCGCCTCGAACGGCGTCGCCGTTTGCGGCACCCTGAGGCCAGCGCGCGCGGCGATCAGGCCGCCCAATTGCGGATGGCCGCGGTATTGGCTCTCGAACGCCTCCACCGGCTGGTTCAGGCCCAGCATGCGCCGCCCCATGCGCTCCAGCTCGCCGGCATCCCCCGATTCGCCGTCCACATCCAAGCTCAGAATCGCCCGGCCGGAACGGAAACGCAGATCGAGGCAGGCCGGCAGGCCCCGCCACAGCAAGCCTTTCTTCAAACCGTCATCGTCCACCTGCTCGGCCAGCCGCTCGCCGTCGCGGCGATGGAAAGCCAGGATGTCCTGCGGCCGGAAACCGGCGGGCAGCGCGATATCGCAATGAATGACGGACATGGATCAGCGGGCCTTGCGAAAAGTGAGATTGATGCGGCGGCCACCCAGCAAGGGATGAACGTCCGGCTTGATCGGCTGCACGCCGTGGAAGCGCATCCGGTCCGGCCCGCCCCATACCAGCACGTCGCCGTGCCCCAGCAGGATGCGGGCGGTTTTGTCCGAACGGCGCAGGCCGCCCAGCAGGAATACCGCCGGCAGGCCCAGCGACACCGAGACGATGGGCGCGGAGAAATCGCGCTCGTCCTTATCCTGATGCAGGCCCATCCGGGCGCCGGGCAAGTAGCAGTTGATCAGGCAGGCATCGGGATCGAAGCCGGCGAAGCCCGCCTCGGCGGCCGCGCCGCGCGCCAGCTCGCGCAGCGGATCGGGCATCGCCGGCCAGGCTTGGCCGCTGTCGGGATCGACGGCGGAATAGCGATAGCCGCGGCGGTCGGACACCCAGCCCCAATCGCCGCAGCTGGAGGTGGCCACCGACATCGCCTGCCCGCCCGGCGTGACCATGCCGCGCGGCGGCGACTGCCTCAGCACCGCCTCCACCGCGTCAAGCAGCCGCGCGTCGCCGGCGCGGGCCCAGCCATGCAACAGCGCGGTGCCAGACGACAGCCGCTCAAGCCACGGCCCTTCGTCCGGCGCGAACAAGCTGCCGCTCACTCCTCGCCGGCCACCATCATGCCGCCTATCAGCACCGAGCCGATGCGGCGGCCGCCGCGGTCCAGCGTGTCGTCGGCGACTGCCTCGATGTTGAGGAACATGTCGCGCAGATTGCCGGCGATGGTGATCTCCTCCACCGGGTAGGCGATCACGCCGTTTTCCACCCAGAAGCCGGCCGCGCCGCGCGAGTAGTCGCCGGTGACGGTATTGACGCCCTGGCCCAGCAATTCGGTCACCAGCAAGCCGCTGCCCATCCGCGACAGCACGTCGGCGAAGCTCTCGCCGGTGGAGTGAACCACCAGATTGTGCGCGCCGCCGGAGTTGCCGGTGGTCTGCATCCCCAGCTTGCGCGCCGAGTAGCTGCTCAGGAAATATCCCTGCAGCACGCCGCCGTCCACCAAGCGGCGCGCCTGCGTCGCCACGCCCTCGCTGTCGAACGCGCTGCTGGCAAGGCCGCGCAGCAGGAATGGGTCTTCGTCTATCGTCACCCGGGACGCCATCACCGGCTTGCCCAGCGCATCGAGCAGGAAGGAGGACTTGCGGTACAGATTGCCGCCGCTGATCGCCGCGGCCAGATGGCCCAGCAGCGACATCGCCACCGGTGCCTCGAACAACACCGGATACTGGCCGGTCTTGACCCGGCGGCCGCCCAGGCGGCGCACCGTGCGCTCGCCGGCGATGCGGCCGATCTCCTCGACCGACGCCAAATCGTCTTTGTGGCGCGCGGAGGAGTACCAGTAGTCGCGCTGCATCACGCCGTCTTGCTCGGCCACCACCGCGGCGGACAGGCTGTGGCGGCTGCCGGCGAACCCGCCGCGGAAACCGTTGCTGTTGGCGTAGGCGAACTGATTGGCCTGCACCGACACGCTGGCGCCCTCGGAATTGCGGATGCGGGCATCCACCCCGCGCGCGGCGTCCTCGCAGCGGCGCGCCAGCGCTATCGCCTCCTCCACCGGCAGCTGCCACGGATGGAACAGGTCAAGGTCCGGCAGATCGTCGGCCAGCAGTTGCGGATCGGCGAGGCCGGAGCAATCGTCCTCCGCCGTGTAGCGGGCGATGTCCAGCGCGGCGCGCACGGTGTCGGACAGCGCCTCGTCGGAAAAGTCGGACGTGCTGGCGTGGCCTTTTTTCTGGCCCAGGTAAACGGTGACGCTGACACCCTTGTCCTGGTTGTATTCTATGGTTTCCACTTCGGACAGGCGCACGCTCACCGTCTGGCCGACGCCCTCGGAAACATCGGCCTCGGCCGCGCTGGCGCCTTGCTGGCGCGCCAGCTCGAGCACGCGGCCGGCGATCCCGCTCAAGGTATCGGGACTGAAACTGAATGTCTTATCTGCCATAGTATCTTTCGGAACGTGGAAACGGCCGGCGGCCTTTTCCGGTATCATACCAGCCTTGAAAACCGAGTGAGACCTAGCAACAATGACCGACCACCAGAACGACGACGACGGTATCGTCAGCAAGTCCCAGCGCAAGCGCGACATGGACGCGCTGCAGGATCTGGGTAGCGAACTGGTCGAGCTGTCCAAGGATACGCTGAAGAAAATGGCGCTGCCGGAGGATTTGCTCTCCGCGCTGCTGGAACACAAGCGCCTGACCGCCCACGGCGCCATCCGCCGCCAGCTGCAATACATCGGCAAGCTGATGCGCAGCGTCGATCCCGAACCGATCCAACAGTACCTGCAGATTCTCAAGGGCGAATCCTCCGAACACATCGCCTGGCAGAAGCTGCTGGAGCGCTGGCGCGACAAGCTGATGGCCGACGACGCCAACCAGCCGCTGTTCCTGCAAAGCTTCCCCGAGACCGATCCCAAGCAGCTGCATTCGCTGGTGCGCCAGTCGCGCAAGGAAAAGCAGGACAACAAGCCGCCGAAGGCCTTCCGCCAGCTGTACCAGCTGATCAAGGAGCAAATCCCCGAGCCGGGCAAGCCGCGCATCTGGCAAAAGGATGAGGAAGAGGACGACGAGTGATGCTGAAGATAGGCCTGGTTTCCATTTCCGACCGCGCAAGCCAGGGCGTCTACGAGGACAAGGGCCTGCCCGCGCTACGGGACTGGCTGTCCCGCGCCATCGCCACGCCGTTCGAGACGGTGAGCCGGCTGATCCCTGACGAGCAGCCCGGCATCGAGGCCGCGCTGAAGGCGCTGGTCGACGACGAAGGCTGCCAGCTGGTGCTGACCACCGGCGGCACCGGCCCAGCCCCGCGCGACGTGACGCCTGACGCCACGCTGGCGGTGGCCGACCGCGTGATGCCCGGATTCGGCGAGCAGATGCGCCAGATCAGCCTGCGCTTCGTCCCCACCGCCATCCTGTCGCGCCAGACGGGCGTGATCCGCAAACAGAGCCTGATCCTCAACCTGCCCGGCCAGCCCAAGGCCATCCAGGAAACGCTGGAAGGCCTGCGCGGCGCGGACGGCAAGGTGGAAGTGCCCGGCATCTTCGCCGCAGTGCCCTACTGCCTGGACCTGATAGGCGCGCCCTACATCGAAACCGATGAAGCGGTGGTGAAGGCCTTCCGGCCCAAGTCCGCCATCAAGCCGGCGCCATGAGCTACCGCGCCCCGCGCTGGCTGCGAGGCGGCCACGCCCAGACCATCTGGCCGGCGCTGGCGGTCAAGCAGGACGCCCCGCCCTACCGCCGCGAGCTGTGGGACACGCCGGACGGCGCGCGCATCGCGCTGGACTTCGTCGACGGCCAGCCCGGCGCGCCGATGGTGGTGCTGTTCCACGGCCTGGAGGGCAGCAGCGCCAGCCACTACGCCAAAGCGCTGATGCAGGCGGTGGCCGCGCGCGGCTGGCATGGCGCGGTGTCGCATTTCCGCGGCTGCGGCGGCGTGGACAATCCGCTGCCGCGCGCCTACCACGCCGGCGACGCCGCCGAGGTGCGCTGGATCTTGCAGCGGCTGTCCGGCCGCTTCGCCGCCATCGCCGCCGTCGGCGTGTCGCTGGGCGGCAGCATGCTGCTCAATTACCTGGCAGACGACGGCGAAGCCGCGCTGCCGCAGGCCGCCGCCGCGGTGTCCGCGCCGCTGGACCTGGTGGCCGCCAGCACCCGGCTGGACCGCGGCCTGGGCAAGCTCCTCTACACCCGGATGTTCATGGACACGCTCAAGCCCAAGGCGATGGCGTCGCTGCAACGCCACCCGGGCCTGTTCGACGGTGCCAGGCTCAGCCGCGCGCGCACCTTCATCGAGTTCGACGACCTGGTCACCGCGCCCATCCACGGTTTCGGCACCGCGCTCAACTACTGGACCCAGGCCAGCAGCAAGCCCCGGCTCGGCCAGATCGTCCGCCCTACCCTGGTGCTCAACGCCCGCAACGACCCCTTCCTGCCAGAAAGTGCGCTGCCAGACGCCAGCCAGGTATCCGCCGCGGTGACACTGGACTTCCCCGAGGACGGCGGCCACGTCGGCTTCGCCACCGGCCCCTTCCCGGGCCGCATAGACTGGCTGCCGCAACGGCTGCTGGAATTCATCGCGCCGCATCTGCGGAAGACATCGCCCTAAAGTCATAGGCATTGACGATCCCGCCGCCGAAATGGCAAGTTTGAGGACTTGCCACCCAGGGAAATTTTCCATGCCGAGCCCAGACGCCGAGCGCAGCCTCACCATCCAGTGGGACGATCCGATGATAGGCGCCCGCGCCGCCCAGACGCTCGGCGGCCTGGAATACCTGCGGGAAATGGAGGCCGGCCGCATCCCGCCGCCCCCGGTGATGAAGCTGCTCGGTTTCGACTTCGTCCGCGCAGCGGAAGGCGTGGTCGAGTTCGCCTTCGTCCCGCACGAGTCCCATTTCAACCCGATAGGCAGCGTCCACGGCGGCGTGATCAGCACGCTGCTGGATTCCGCGATGGGTTGCAGCGTCCACTCGCTGCTGCCGCGCGGCAAGGGCTACACTACGCTGGAATTGAAAGTGAATTTCGTGCGCGCCGTCCAGCCCCGCCACGGCAAGCTGCTGTGCAGCGGCCAGGTCATCCACGCCGGCGGCCGCATGGCTACCGCAGAGGCGCGGCTGCAGGACGAGGCCGGCAAACTGTACGCCCACGCCACCACCACCTGCATGATCTTCGACGCCCCGGCCGGCTGATCGGCAAAAGGAAGGAACCATGCTCCGCTCCGCCTTACTGTGCTTCGCGTTCGCCTTGCTGACAGGCTGCGCCACCATGGCCGACAAGCTCCAGGGCTCGCTGACGCCGCCGCCGGGCCAGGCCTACGCCATCGTTTCGCTGACCGGCAAGGCATTCGACCCCGACCGCGCCACCATAGGCCTGACAGTCAGCGACGCCGGCGGCCGCGCGGCGGCCCAGGACATCGCCAGCCTGATCACCGACACGGTATTCGGCGAGGAAGGCATGTCGCCGGTGGAAGGCAAGCTGGTGCTGATGACGCTGCCACCTGGCGACTACCGCGTATCCGGCGCGTGGGGCCACTGGGTGGACGACGGCGTTTTCGGGTCCAATCTGCAGATGAGGCAGTTCCGGCTGAATGCGCCCTTCCATCTGGATGAGGGCGAAACGGTCTATCTGGGGCAGGTGCAGGTGGAAATGTCCTTCCTGCCCGAGGTGAAGCTGTCCGACGAGCAGCGGCGCGACTTCGGCCACATGCGGCGGGTATGGAAGATCAAGGACCTGAGCCAGGTGAAGATCCGCCCGCTGGCGATGCCTGCGGCGGCCCAGCCATAAAGCGACTCAGGGCTTGTACCACAGCTTGTACAGATAGGCGGGCTTGACCGCCGCCACCGCCGCGCTGACCGGCTCCATCACATGGTAGGCCGGCTGGCGGCTGTCGCGCAGCAGGGGGTCGGCGTAAGGCGGGCCGTCCAGCTTGCGCAGCGCCGCCACCTTGGGCGTATTGGCCTTGTCGCCGCGGTGGGTCACCACCGCCACCTCGTTGCTGGCCAGCCGCACGAAGCTGCCGGGCGGATAGATGCCCATTTCCTTCACCAACAGGGACACATGCTGCGGCGGGAAACCGCCCAGCTCGCCGCGAAACAGGCTGCCCAGCACCAGCGCCGGCAGCTGAGGCTGCGGGTTGTGCACGCAGCCGCACACCAGATCCACCATCTGCAACAACAAAGCGTCGGTTTCGATCTCGTCTCCGGCCAGGCCCTGCGGATAGCCGCTGCCGTCCTGCTGCTCATGTTGCTGCTGCACCAGCAGATGCCAGTATTCGTCGTCGACGCCCGCCTCCCGCAGCATCGCCGAGCCCAGCGCCGGGTGGGCGAACATCGCCTCCTGCTGCGCCAGGTCCATCGGCGCGCTCTGCGCCGCCAGCTGATTGAGCAAACCGGTGACGGCGAGATTCATGCTCAGGGCCGCGCCCAGCATCGGCCGCAGCTCGGCGTCGGACAGCCCCAGCCGCCGCCCCAATACCGCCAGCACCGCGGCCACGTGCACGCTCTGCGCGCTGCCTATGCATTGGAACGGCAACAGAAACACGCTGGCCAGCACGCCGTCCGGGTGGCGGCGGCTGAGCGCCAGCAGCCCCTCGGCCATGCCCAGCAGGCTGCCGGCCAGGTCCCGCACCGCCAGCCCATGCTGCAGCACGCCCTCGGCCCGCCGCAGCAAGAAGGCCATTTCCTGCAACGGGTTGGCGCTGTTGCGCTGCTGATCTGCCTCTTTCTCGCGTTGGGCGGCGCGTTCCAGCCGTTCCCGCTCGAGCTTGGCCGCCACCTCATCGCTTTCGCCATGCCCCAGCTGGGCCAGGCGGTCGCGCTGCTCCTCGGTCAGCACATACAGCCCCCGCTTCAGCAACAGCACGCCGTTCTTGGCGTACACATCGACCGGAGCTTGTTGGCCGGCGCGGAGAAAATTGCGCGGCAGTTTTACCTTTGCAGACGAATCCGTCATATTCCACTTGCATCAGTTGCGCCGACGCCTGGCCGGCCATCGCTTCAAAAATCGCCCAAGGGTGTCCTGATGCTTGGACGCATTGCCGATTTTGTTAGTTCTACTTAGAGCAGCTACCAGTGTTTATTCAAATTTTATCGAAAATCGGCGCGGACACCAGTCCCAGCCCCCGATAAAGGAGTCACCCCGACATGAGCGACAACAGCGCATCCCTTCCCCGCCGCAGCTTTCTCGCCGGCGCGGGCAGCCTGGGCTTCGCCCTGGCCGTGCAACCCATCGCCGCCAGCACCATCCTCACCGACAGCCTGCAACTGCAGACCGGCCATCCGGACATCGACACCGGCAAAGGAGCGATGTCCGGCTACTACGCCCGTCCGGCCCAAGGCGACGGCCCCTGGCCGCTGGTGATCGTGATCCAGGAAATCTTCGGCGTGCACGAGCATATCCAGGACTTGTGCCGCCGGCTGGCCAAGCAGGGTTACCTGGCCGTGGCGCCGGAACTGTATTTCCGCCACGGCAATCCGGCGCAGGCGCCGGACATCGACAGCCTGTTGCGCGACATCGTCTCCAAGGTGCCGGACAGCGAGGTGCAGAGCGACCTGGACGCCACTTGGCGCTGGGCTGGCGCGCACGGCGCCGACCTCAAGCGCGCGGCCGTCACCGGATTCTGCTGGGGCGGACGCCAGACCTGGCTCTACGCCGCTCACAACCCGCAGTTGAAAGCGGCCGCGACCTGGTACGGCAAGCTTGAGGGACCGGCAAGCGCCAATGCGCCGCGCCAGCCGCTGGACATCGTCGGCGAGTTGAAGGCGCCGGTGCTGGGACTGTACGGCGGACAGGACCAAAGCATTCCGCTCGCCGGCGTGGAGAAAATGAAAGCCGCGCTGAACGCCGCGGGCAAGGACAGCGAGATCGTCGTCTATCCCGACGCCGGCCACGGCTTCAACGCCGACTACCGCCCCAGCTACCACCCGCGGGATGCCCAGGACGCCTGGCGCAGGATGCTGGACTGGTTCGCCCGCCATGGCGTCCACTGAGCCGGCCGCTTATCCGCCGCCGACCACATTGCCCAGCTCCAGCCGGGTGCGCACCACCTGGTTGAACAGCTGCAGCCAGTAGGGATCGAACTGCCGCTCCGACGCGTTCAGCTCGGCCACCGCCCGCAGCATCGAGCGGCGCTGGCCTTGCTGGGCGTGCTTGAGCATCACCGATTCGAACGCGTCCACCAGCGCCAGCACGCAAGCGCCAGAACAGATGGCGCCGTCACGCAGCCCGTCCGGATAGCCGCTGCCGTCCGGACGCTCATGGTGCTGGGCCACCATCGCTGCCGCCTCCTCCCAACCCGGCATGCGCTCCAGCAGCCCCGCCGCCCAACCCGGATGCGCGGACAGATCACGCCGTTCCTCATCGCTCAGCTGACCGGCTTTCAGCCACATCGACTCCGGCAACAGCATCATGCCGATATCGTGCATATAGATGGCGGCTGCCAATTGCTCCATCGGCAGCGGCTGCTTGGCCAGGCGATTGGTTTCTAGCGCAAGCGCCAGGTTGCGCTCGGTGCGGCCGGCATAAGCCGGCAGACGATGTTCCAGCTGTACCGCCAGCGACCGGAAAAACTGCAGGTCGGCAAATCGATGGCCGCCATGCGTCCCGGTTTGTTCGGCGGCCGCCTGCGCGACAACGGGCGGATGCCCCATCATGCTGGCCACCAGCCAGGCGCAGGCCTGGGGCAGCTCTTCGGCGCTCTTGTCCAGCAAAGGGTCCAGCCTCATCCGCAAGGCGTCCATCCGCAAGTCATCCAGGGGGGCATCGTCCGCGACCGCGTCCAGCATCAGCACCAGCCGGTCCATCACCAGCAGCAGCACATCGCCCAGCACGTCCAGATATGGCAGCTCCTTGCGCCGGACCCGGTCCAGCAAATGCTCCAGCACATGCATATAAGGCTCGACGAAGTGCACCTGACACAGGCTGGCGTCGCCCTTGATGCTGTGCAGGATGCGGAACAACTGCGCGATTTTCTCCCCATTGCCGCTGCCGTCCTCCAGCTGGCAAACCAGCTGTTCGAGTTGCGGCGCGTAATCGGACACTGCGTCGCGAAAGTCCTGGAACGCAATGGGATCGATGATTTCCGGCATCAGTTGCTGCGTGGCCATATGGAACCCCTTCGGATTGGCGTCTTATCCAGTATATGCAAGCACGGCGGCTCCGCATCCCGACACGCGCCGCGCCGTTCAATGTAAACATCCTGTCCAAATGTATTGAAATATTCGTAAAAACAGATCACACCTGCAGAAAACGCTTGCCATGGCGTGCAACTAGAGGCACTATTCCCCCCGCAGGATGCTCAAGTTGTGTGATGTGTAGTTGTCGTAGTGGCAATAGCCGTACCTCAGTCGCCATTTCCCTTGATCTTCGTGCCTTTTATTCAACTGCTCGTTTTGAGGAATTTAACAAAATGGCAACCGGCATTGTTAAGTGGTTTAACGACTCCAAAGGCTTTGGCTTCATCACCCCGGACGAAGGCGGCGACGACGTATTCGCTCACTTCTCCCAGATCAACGCCAAGGGCTTCCGCTCCCTGTCTGAGCAACAGCGCGTGAGCTTCGACATCGTCGAAGGTCCGAAGGGCAAGCAAGCCTCCAACATCCAGCCCATCTAATCTCTCTCGAGAGATCACTTGGCAGTGATGAGAAAACCCGGATTCGTCCGGGTTTTTTGCATTCTGACCGAGCAGATCCGCGCCACTGCCATCGGAGCCCGCATGTCCGACAACCACGAAACCGTGATCGCCGCCACCCTCGAGTGGGTGGAGAAAGCCGTGATCGGCCTCAATCTGTGCCCGTTCGCCAAGTCCGTATACGTGAAGAACCAGGTGCGCATTCAGGTCAGCGAAGCCGCCAATCCGCAACAACTGGCTGAAGAGCTGGCCGCCGAGCTGAAGCTGCTGGCCGACACCGACCCGCAGGAAATAGACACCACGCTGCTGGTGCACCCGAATACGCTGTCCCGCTTCCTGGATTTCAATGAATTCCTGGATATCGCCGACGCCATCGTCGAAGACCTGAATCTGGACGGCGTAATCCAGGTGGCAAGCTTCCACCCCAAGTTCCAGTTCGACGGCACCGGCGTCAACGATATCGACAACTACACCAACCGCTCGCCCTATCCGACGTTGCATCTGATCCGCGAAGCCAGCATAGACCGCGCGGTGGAAGCGTTTCCGGAGGCCGAGGCCATCTACGAGCGCAATATCGAAACGCTTCAAAAGCTGGGCCTGGCCGGCTGGAAAGCGATATTCGCGCCCAAGCCGTCCGAATAAGACGCGCCGCCAAACAAAAAGCGCAGCCCCATGGCTGCGCTTTGTCGTTTACGTCCCCGCCTCAACGCGGATAACGGCCTTGCTTGTCCGCATAGAAGGCCTGGATTTTGGGCATGTCCGCGGCGATATCGCCGCTAGGCTGAAACAGCGGCCCGAAACCGCCCTCCTTGCGCCCATAGTCCAGGTAGGCCAGCGCGATCGGCACGCCCGCGCCGCAGGCGATGTGGTAAAAACCGGTCTTCCACTCCTTCACCGCCTTGCGCGTGCCTTCCGGCGGAATCGCCAGCACCAGCCTGTCGCTGCGCTGGAACACGTCCACCATCTGCTGCACCAGCGAATTGTTCTGATGCCGCATCACCGGCACGCCGCCCAGCCAGCGCATCACCGGCCCCATCGGCCCCTTGAACAGCGTGTGCTTGCCCATCCAGTAGATCTTGGCGCGGGCGGCGAAGCACAGGCCCAGCGTAATCGGAAAGTCCCAGTTGCTGGTATGCGGCGCGCCTATCATCACGTACTTGTCCAGCATGGGAAACTCGCCTTTCAGCTTCCAGCCGCAAAGCTTGAGCATGACGATGGACAGCCAGCGAAACAGATCGCGGACGATTGGGGTATCGAAAATGGTGAAATGCATGACTGCCCTGTTGCAACGGCGCGGTTCCGCGCGCAAGGGCGGCCCATGGCGCGGCCCTGCGTCGGGACAGCGCCAAACACGTGGAAGGCGCTGAATGTACTAAATGAAACACTAACAGTAAAGACCATAGCGCAAACCACCCGTCGCCGCCTGCGTCAATCTATAACAATCAGTAACATACCGAACGGAACTGTCGCCGACGACGACTGCCAAAAACCTATATCTCACCCCTGTAGGACCTTGATAATGAACACAGCCAAGACCAGCCTGAAACTCGCCGCCGCCGGACTGATCGCCATCGCCACGCTCTCCGGCTGCGCCAATATGTCGCATCGCCAACAGAACACTGCCATCGGCGCCGTCGGCGGCGCTGTACTGGGCTCCGTGCTTACCGGCGGCAGCGCCCTCGGCACCGTAGGCGGAGCCGCCGTCGGCGGCGTGATCGGCCACCAGACCGGCCGTCACTAAGCCCAGGCGCACATAGAGAGCCAGCTCAAGCGCTGGCTCTTTTGTTTTAAGGCCCGCACCCCTATCATCCTGATGGAATCCACACCGGGCCAAGCCATGAGCCAAACCATGAACTGGGAGAGCCTGCTCTCCACCCGCCGTTTCAAGATCATCCAGGGCGAAGTGAAGGAGACCCGCACCCCGGCCACCCAAGAGGGCGGCTCCGGCCTGCGAACCGACTTCCACATCGACCACGACCGCGTGGTTTTCTCCAGCGCCTTCCGCCGCCTGGGCCGCAAGACCCAGGTTCACCCGCTGGCCCGCCACGATCACACCCATAACCGCCTCACCCACAGCGTGGAAGTCGCCAGCGTGGGGCGCAGCCTGGGCAACCGCGTGGGCGTGATGCTGGAACACGACGGCCTGTTGCCTGCCGGCTACACGCCGCACGATATCGGCGCCGTGGTGCAAGTAGCCTGCCTCGCGCACGACATCGGCAATCCGCCCTTCGGCCATACCGGCGAATACGCGCTGCGCGACTGGTTCCGCGACGAGCGCAACGCCCATTGGCTGCGCGCGCTGAACGACGCTGAAATCCGCGACGTGCAAACCTATGAAGGCAACGCCCACGGCCTCAGAATGCTGGCCACGCTGGAAATGTACAACGGCGAGGGCGGCATGCGCCTCACCTCCGCCGCGCTGGGCACGCTGATCAAATATCCGTGGACCGCCGACGCGCCGTCGGCTTACGAGCGCGACAAGTTCAACATCTACCGCACCGAGCTACCGTATTTCGAACGGGTAGCCGGGGAGCTGGGCCTGCTGCGCCATGGGCCGCTGCAATGGAGCCGCCATCCGCTGTCCTATCTGATGGAGGCGGCCGACGACATCTGCTACGCGATTCTGGACCTAGAAGACGCGGTCGAGATCGGCATCCTGGATTTCAAGGAATTCGAGACGCTGTTCTCCGGCTTCTCCGAACACGAGCGCGTGTGGGGCATGCACGATGTCCGCCAAAAGTGCGGCACCCTGCGCGGCGTGGCCATCGGCCGCTGCGTGACCGAAGTGGCGGAAAAATTCATGATGCACCACCCCTCGCTGCTGCGCGGCGAGTTTCCGGCCAAGGACCTGATCAATCTGTGCGATCCCGCCGTTCAGGACGCGCTGCTGCAAGCCAAGGATCTGGCCAGCAACAAGGTGTACCGCCACCGCACCAAATTGGTGACCGAGCTGGCCTCCTATCCCTGCATCGCCACCATCCTCAATGTGCTGGTGCCCGCGGTGCACGCCTTCGTCACCAAGGACGACAAGGAACTCACCCCGCGCGCGCACCTGGCGATGGGCCTGCTGGACGGCCATATTCAAAAAGGCGACAGCCTTTACCAGGCCTACATGAAGGTGCTGGACTTCGTCGGCGCCATGACTGACAACTACGCCGCCAACCTGGCGCGCGAACTGTCCGGCGTCGGCATTCTGTAGATATTCAGAGAAAGGCGACAATGACTCAGCCCGTTACCCGCTTCTGCCTGGTTCGCCACGGCGAAACCGACTGGAATCGCGAATACCGGCTGCAAGGCCATACCGACATCCCCCTCAACCACACCGGCCTGGAGCAAGCCAGCCAGCTGGCCCAGGCCTTCCGGCCCGACCACGCCTTCCAGGCGCTGTACGTCAGCGACCTGATCCGCACCCGGCAAACTTCCGCTCCGCTGCAAACCCGCCTGCAACTCAACGCCCACTACACGCCGCAGCTGCGCGAGCGCCATATGGGCGCGCTGCAGGGTCTTACCTATGCGGAAGCGGCCGAGCAAATTCCCGACCTCTACCGCCAGCACCAGGCTCGCGATCCGGACTTCGACCTGGAAGGCGGAGAAAGCCTGCGCCGTTTCCGCGCCCGCATTCTGGATGGGCTGGCCAGCATCGCCGCGCTGCATCCCGGCGAAAACGTGCTGATCGTCACCCACGGCGGCGTGCTGGACATCATCTACCGCGCCGCCACGTCCAAACCATTGGAAGACAAGCGCGACTTCCCCATTCCCAACGCCGCGCTGAATTGGCTGGACTATCAGGACGGCGGCTGGACGCTGCGCCGCTGGGCCGACGAATCCCACCTCAGCGGCGCGCTCGACGAAATCCAATAACCCAGCCCGCGGCGAGCGTCCGGAAGCGCCCGCGCCGCCGGGACTACACCCTCCACGCGCCGGCGGGAATTTGTTAGTCTCCGGTAAGAAAGCCGCCCGCGCGGCGACCAACCATCAAGCGCCCGGCAAGCCGGGCCGGACGACACAAGGACACCCGCCATGACCATAGAGAAAACCGACGCCGAATGGCGCGCGCAGCTGACGCCGGAACAGTATCGCGTGGCCCGCCAATCCGGCACCGAGCGCCCGTTCAGCGGCGAACACTACTTCCACAACAAGAAGGGCGACTACTTCTGCGTCTGCTGCGGCGCCCTGCTGTTCCATAGCGACACCAAGTTCGACGCCGGCTGCGGCTGGCCCAGCTTCTGGGCCGAAGCCGCCGGCGCCAACATCGCCCGCATCACCGACACCTCCCATGGCATGGTGCGCGTGGAAGTTCGCTGCTCGCATTGCGACGCCCACCTCGGCCACGTGTTCGAAGACGGCCCGGAGCCGAGCGGCGAGCGCTACTGCATCAACTCGGTGTGCATGAACTTCAAGGCGGAATAAGCTCATGCGCGCCCGCGCCTGGAATCTGGGATATTGCCTGATACTGGCATGCGGGGCGGCGCGCGCCGCCCCGCCGGTCAAGAACTGGTTCAACGACCCGTTCATCCAGGTGCGCAACCGGATAGCGGCCTGCCCGGTTCCTCTGGGCCCATTCGCCACCGAGGCGGAGATGAAACAGCAGGCGCATTCGCGCATCGAGCGCGGCACCAGCTGCTGGCTGGCCAAGCAATGCGCGAAGCCCAATGCCTATATGTACGACGCGGATATCGCCGCCGGCCTGCGGCGGCGCTTCGCCCAAAGCCGCCGCTTCGCCGACGCCAGCTTGTGGCTTACCGTGCAGCGCCGCTTCGTTTACGTGGAAGGCTGCGTCCGCAGCCGGAATGCCGCCGCAGGCATCGAAGCCTTCATCAAGCGGACTCCGGACGTGCAACTGGTGATTGCGAACATCACCGTTGGCTCCGGCAAACCAAATTACGCAGTCATGCCAGAGAGATAGCGAACCCCGCGCATCTGGCGCGTCTTCGCCTTGCATGCTCTTAAACGAGCCGGCTCGGTGGCTGGTGGACAATTGCCGCCGCCATCATCAGTCATTGCCGCCAAATCATGACGGCTGCCTCCCTCGATCACGCGCCCTCGCCAACCGCTTCCCTAAAACCTTCGCCCACCCCACAATCCAGAGATCACGCAAAACGAACCGGGCCGATGATCGCCCGACAATGACGGATACCCGATGCCTCTCCCCCTCAACCTGAACCTGCTGCGCTCGCTGGAGGCGCTGCTGGAAACGCGCAACCTCACCCGCGCAGCAGACAAGCTAGGGCTGACCCAGTCGGCGATGAGCCGCCACCTGGTGCAGCTGCGCGCGCAGTTCCAGGACCCGCTGCTGCTGCGCGAAGGACAGCGCTTCGTGCTGACCGAGCGGGCGGAAGAGCTGCGCCTGGGGCTGAAGACGGTGCTGGAGCAGGTGGAGCGGCTGTACCAGCCGCCGCAGTTCGATCCATCCATCTGCGCACGGGAGTTTTCCTTCGCCGGCTCCGATTACCTGGCCGAGTACATGCTGCCGGACATTCTGGACCGGGTGCTGCCGCAAGCGCCGGACATGCGCCTGAAGTTCCTCCCCTGGCAGGCCGGCCGCTTCGACATGCTGGTGGATGGGAGCGCGGACTTGGTTTCCACCATCGCCGACGAGGTGCCAGACAATATCTACGGCAAGTCGCTGGGCCAGGACCAGCCGATGTGCGTGATGGCCGACGACCATCCATTGCGGAACAAACCCGCGCTGGAGCGGGACGACTACCTGGCCTGGCCGCACGCGCGCGTCAGCTCCGCCAGCGACAAGGACGGCTTCGTCGACATCCAGCTGGCGCAACAAGGCCAGTCCCGCCAAGTCCGCATCGCCACGCCCTATTTCGTGTCGGCGCTGAGCATCGTCTCGCGCAGCCAGCTGCTGCTGACGCTGCCGGAGCACCTGGCCATCCGCTTCCAGCGCCAGTTTCCGGTGCATGCCAAGGCCATGCCCTTCATCGACTACACCTACCGCTACTGGCTGCTGTGGCACGGCCGGGCGGACAAGGACCCGGCGCACCGCTGGTTCCGCGGCCACGTGTTCGACGTGCTGCACCACTCCATCCACGGCGTCAGCAAGTATTCTGAGAACGCATAGCGGCTATCCGCCGATGGCGGTTCTGTCCGCCGCGCCCAGCTCATAGACTTTGTCCGGACTGTCATCAAACAAGGAGAAAGCTATGACCTGGACCACCTGGCTGCAATTCGCCGCCGTGTGCATGCTGGGCGCGATGTCGCCCGGCCCCAGCCTGGCGATGGTATTGCAGCAGACTGCCCGCGGCGGGCGCGGCGGCGGCCTGGCCGCCGCGATGGGACACGCGCTGGGCGTGGGCCTGTACGCGCTGGCCGCCGCCCAGGGGCTGGCGATGGTGATGGCGGCGCATCCGCTGCTGTTCAAGATCATCTCCTGCCTCGGCGCGGCCTATCTGATCTGGCTGGGCGTGCAGGGCTTGCGCGCGGCGTCCCGTCCGGCGCGGGCCGCCAGCAACGAAATCTCCGCCGCCGCGCCGACCTCAGCCTGGCGCGCCGCGCGCACCGGCCTGGCGGTATCGCTGTCCAATCCGCACCTGGCGGTGATGTTCGTCGCCCTGCTCAGCCAGTTCGTCACCGCCGACATGCCTGCCGGCAGCCAGGTGCTGCTGATCGTCACCGCGATGGGACTGGATTTCGGCTGGTACGCATTGCTGGCGTTGCTGATCTCGCACCCGTCCATCCTGAGCGGCCTGCACCGCAAAAGCCGGTGGATAGACGGCTGCGGCGGCGCGCTGATGCTGCTGCTGGGCCTGCGCATCCTGATGGTGTGACGATGCGGGGAAGAATGACGGAATGGGATCCGGAAGCGTTCGCCGCGCTGGCGTCGTGCCACGGCGGCGAGGTGCTGGAACACGGCAAGCCGCTGCGCTCGGCCCGGGAGGGCGCGGCCTACTTCGGCATCGCCATGGCCCAGACCGCCCCCACGCTGATCGTGGAGGCGGACGGCGACATCTTCGCCTGCATCCTGTCCGGCGGGCGGAACGGCGTGGACTGGGACAAACTGGCGCAAACGCTGGGCCGCGGCCAGGCCCGGCTGGCCAACCGCCGCCGCGTGCGGGAGATCACCGGCTGCGACGCCGGCGCGGTGCCGCTGCTGGGCCTGGATCTGCCCTGCGCGATGGACCGCTTGCTGCTAGCCCACGACTTCGTCTACGGCGGCGCCGGCGATCCGCTCAGGACGCTGAAGATCTCTCCCCGCGCCCTGGCGGAACTGAACCGCGTGTCGATCTGGTACGAATGACGCCGCGGTTTACAGCTGTTCCCTGAAAAAGGGGATCAGCTTTTCCAGCGCCAGCGCCACCGGCTCGGGACGGTCATACAGATCATAGTGCGACCAACCCTCGATCACCGCCAGCTGTTTGGTCTTGGACGCCGCGCGGCCATGGATTTCGCAGCTGTCGCGGTAGGCGCCGAAACCGCCCGGCTTGTCACCCGTCACCACCAGCAGCGGCTGGGTCAGCAGCAGCTCGGCGTGGGCGAAGGCGTCCCAGGCCATCGCCGCGCTGTTGAACGAAAACAGCCCGCTGGTGGCGCCGTTGGGCTGGCTGCCGCGCGGCGACTTGTAGTAATCGGTGGCCTCCAGCGCGTCGATGTCGGCGACGCCGGCGCTCATCGCGGCCTCAAGCGACGGCGGCAGGTAGTTGATGACATGCCGCGCTTCGCCGCGAGCTTCGGCGGTGCGCTGTTCGGCCATCGCCTGCAGCGCGCCGATGGGATCGAAGTTGCTGAAGGCCTCGCGGCTCAGCCTGCCGAAATTCACCCCGGTGATCGAGGCCAGCGCCCGGATGCGGCGGTCGCTCATCGCGGCGTTGATGGTGTAGCCGCCGCCTCCGCAGATGCCGATGGCGCCGATGCACGCCGCGTCGACATAGGGCAGCGTCACCAGGTAGTCGATGGCGAAGCGGATGTCGGACACCCGGATCGACGGGTCTTCGATGAAGCGCGGCTCTCCGCCGCTCTCGCCCTGGAAGCTGGCGTCGAAGGCGATGACGACGAAGCCCTCGCGGGCCAGCGCAGCGGCGTAGACATTGCCGGCGGTCTGTTCCTTGCAGCTGCCTATCGGATGGGTGCTGACGATGGCCGGATAGCGCCGGCCTTCGTCGAAGTCCGGCGGCAGGTATAGATCCGCCGCCGAGCTCCAGCCCAGGTTGCGGTAACTGACTTTCTTGATGCGGCTGTCCGCCATGATGCTCTCCCGGCCTCCGGCGCTTGTCGCGCTTGCAGGCCTCTTGCGTTTGAAGATGGACGGGCAAGCGCCTGTCCATGGTGTTTTCCCAAGCCGAACAGCAGGTCCGGCATCTGTGAATGCATGGTAGGGAGAGCATTGATATTGAACAAGACCACAATAACGACTACAGTGCTAAGCTGAAATTTACAATCAAGCTGCCATGGACCCTACGCTGCTTCCCTCTCTGGCCTGGTTCGCCCATGTCGCCCATCACCGCAGCTTCACCCGCGCGGCCGCGGAAATGGGCGTATCGCGCGCCGCGCTGTCGCAAAACCTGAAGGCGCTGGAGCAGAGGCTGAACGTCAAGCTGCTCTACCGCACCACCCGCGACATGTCGCTGACCGAGGAAGGCCAGCGGCTGTACGACACGTTGTTTCCGGCGCTGTTGTCGATCAAGGCCGCGGTGCGCGGCATAGGCGAAAGCCGGGACGAGCCGGCCGGCCTGCTGCGGGTCAATACATCCAGAAGCGCAGCCAAACTGCTGGTGGAACCGCATCTGGCCGAATTCCTGGCGCGCCATCCCAAGCTGAAGCTGGAGCTGATCATGGACGACGGCCTGGCCAACATCATCGCCGACGGCTGCGACGCCGGCATCCGCCTGGGGCAGAGCCTGGCCGAACACGTGACCGCGGTGCCGATTTCGCCGCGGCTGGAAATGGCGGTGGCGGCCTCGCCGGACTACTTCGCCCGCCACGGCGAACCGGCCTCGCCGGAAGATCTGGCGCGGCACAACTGCGTACGCTTCCGCCACACCACCAGCGGCGCCATCTTCCACTGGGAATTCTCCGCGCCGGGCGAGGCCGGCCGGGACTTCACCGTGGAACCGCTGGGCAATTACACCACCAACGACGACGAAAGCATGATCCGCGCGGCCTTGCAGGGCGGCGGCCTGATCCAGCATCTGGATCTGGCGCTGCGGCCCTATCTGGCAGACGGCAGGCTGGTCCGCGTGCTGCGGCCATGGTGTCCGCCGTTTCCCGGCTTTTACCTCTACGTGCCGTCGCGCGCGCAAATGCCGCCCCGGGTGCGGGCCCTGATGGATTTCCTGATCGAAAAACGGGACGCCCAGCCAGCCCGGAATGGCTGAATCGGAGAGCCGGCCGCGCCGATGTGCGATTCCGCTTGCATCCAGCGCGGCGCTAGCGCGAAATGGGCGTTTCGCCCCTCATGGACTCCGCCGATGAAAACTGCCCTCCTTTGCCTGGCCCTGCTCGCCGCCGCGCCCGCCTTCGCCGATACCCAGACCCTGGTCATGCTGCGCCATGGCGAAAAGCCGGACGGCGGCTACGGCCAGCTCAGCTGCAAGGGGTTGAACCGCTCGCTGGCGCTGATCAAGACCCTGCCGGCCAAATACGGCAAGGCGGACCAGATCTACGCGCCGTCCACCGCCAGCCAGAAGCGCGACCCGGCCGGCACCTTCAACTACATCCGCCCGCTGGCGACGATAGAGCCCACCGCCATCGCCCAGGGCCTGCCGGTGAACACCGCGTTCGACATGCTGGCGATAGACGGCCTGCGACAACAGCTGGTCAATCCGCTGAGCCACGGCAAGATGGTCTACATCGCCTGGGAACACAAGCAACTGCAGGCGCTGGCCGCCGACATCATGCGCCGCTACGGCGGCAAGGACGGCGCTGCTCAAGTGCCAGTCTGGGGCAAGAACGATTTCGACAGTCTGTACGTGATCGACATCGATTACGGCAAGGGCAAGCCCGCCGCCCGCTTCCGCCGCGACAGCCAGGGCCTGAACGATCTGCCCGACGCCTGCCCCGGCGCGTGAGACGCCGAAAACCATCGCCCTTGACTTGAAGTTAACTTCAACTTTCATCATGACGGTTCTTACCGCTACAAGAGTTTTCCCATGCAGCCATCCGTCAAAAATAAAAGTCTCTTCAGCCAGGGCAGAACCGCGGCCTGCATCGGCGGCATCGCGCTGATCTCGCTGCTGGCCTTCGAATCCATCGCCGTCGCCGCGGCCATGCCCGCCGTCGCCGCCGCGCTGGGCGGCCTGGATTACTATGCGATCGCCTTCGGCGGCACCCTGGCCACCTCGGTAGTAGGCATGACGCTGGGCGGCGAAATCTGCGACCGCTACGGCGCGGCCCGCTCCGCCTGGCTGGGCCTGGCCGCCTTCATCGCCGGCCTGTTGGCGGCGGGCGCGGCTTCCGACATGTCCATGCTGGTGCTGGGCCGGTTGATGCAGGGCCTGGGCTCCGGCCTGCTGGGCGTCGCCATCTACGTGGGCATGTCCCGCGCGGTGCCGCCCGCGCTGCATCCCAAACTGTTCGCGATGTTCGCCGGCGCCTGGGTGGTGCCCGCGCTGATCGGCCCCGGCATCGCCGCCGGCCTGGTCCACATATTCGGCTGGCGCGCGGTGTTCCTGGCTGTGGCGGCGCTGGCGCCGATCGCCGGCGCGCTGCTGCTGCCTGCCCTGAGCCGGCAGGAAAAACCGGCCGGCGCCGCCAAACCGATGCGCTGGCTGCGGCTGGGCTGGAGCCTGCTGGCCGCCGGCGGCGCGCTGGCCCTGCACGGCAGCAGCCATCTGCCGCAAACGCAGTACATGCTGCCGACGCTCGCGGTCGGCTTCGCGCTAGCCTTTTTCGCGGCACGCCGCCTGTTGCCCGCCGGCAGCCTGCGCGCCGCCGAAGGACTGCCCTCGGTGGTGGCGATGCGCGGCCTGATCGCCGCCGCATTCTTCGCCAGCGAGGCCTTCATTCCCTTGATTTTGACCACCCGCTACCACTGGAGCCTGGGTTCGGCTGGACTGGCGCTCACCGCCAGCGCGCTGATGTGGAGCATGGGCAGCGCCACCCAGGCGCGGCTGCACGGCGAAGCCGCCCGCCGCCGCGGGCTGACCCTAGGCTTCGCGGCGATGGCGTCCGGCCTGTCCTCCGCGCTGGCCGCGGCGGCACTGTCGCTGCATGCGGGATGGGTGGTGGCCGGCTGGGCGGTGACCGGCCTGGGCATCGGCCTGAGCTTCCCGATGCTGTCGGTGCTGACGATGAAATTGTCCCGGCCGGACGAGCAAGGCAGCAACGCCTCCGCGCTGCAATTGAGCGACGCGCTGTCGTCCAGCATCGCGCTGGCGCTGGCCGGCATGCTGATCCACGCGCTGGCCCGGCCGGCCGCGCCGCCGGACGCGCTGCCCATCCTGGCGATGTCGGCGCTGCTGGCGCTGATCGGCGCCTGGGTCAGCCCGCGGGCGTTCCCGCGCGGCGCGGCCGGACAAGCCGACGGCGCGGACCTGCCGGTCCGGCATCAGCATTAAGACCCGGCCATTCGCCAAAAAAAACGGGCGCCGACAGCGCCCGCTCCGCCTCACAGCGCCTGCGGGTCGATGTCGGCGACGCTGCCGAACACGTAGTCCGGCTGGTAGGGGAATTGCTCCATCGATTCGCGGCTGGACACGCCGGACAACACCAGCGCGGTGCACATGCCGGCTTCCAGGCCGCCGACGATGTCGGTGTCCATGCGGTCGCCTATCATCACCGCCTCTTCCGGATGCACGCCCAGCTTGCGGGTGGCCAGCATCATCATCAATGAATTGGGCTTGCCGACGATGTAGGGCTTCTTGCCGGTGGCGGCCTCTATCGCCGCCAACAACGTGCCGGCCGCTGGCTCGTAGCCGCCGCCCTCGATCGGGTCGATCATGTCCGGATTGGTGCCGATGAACTTGGCGCCCTGGTCGATGAAGCGCACCGCCTTCTTGATCTGCTCGAAGCTGAAAGTCTGCGACTTGGCCACCACCACGTAGTCGGGGTGGGACTCGGAGATGGAAAAGCCGACGTTGTACAGCTCGTTGATCAGGCCGGCCCCGCCCACCACGTAGGCGGTGGGCATCGCCTTGCGGGTCTGGCTTTTCAGGAACATCGCCGTCGCCATCGCGCTGGTGATGAAGTTGTCCTCGGTCAGCCCGCCTATGCCCAGGCTTTCCAGTTTCAAGCGCAGATCCAGCGGCGTCTGCTCGGCGTTGTTGGTCAGAAACAGGAAAGGCGTTTTGGTGTCGATCAGAAGCTGGATGAATTCGCGCGCGCCGGGAATCAGCTGCTTGCCGCGGTAGATCACGCCATCCATGTCGGAAATGATGCTTTTGCTCATACGGTGTATCCAGAACACGAGTGCCGGTTGCGCGGGCACGATCGCGGGCCGCGGCATGCCGCCGCGACCGGAACAGCATAGCACGGGGGCAAGATGGCCAGATTGCGCCGGCTACCCCGCAATCGCCATCCCGCAAGGATATTGCGCGAAAACAAACATGCGAACGATATTTATTCGTTAAAAACGAAAAAACCATGGAACAAACAAAACTTTTCACATTCAGACCGTCTGTTCGGCATGCAACGGCGACTCGGTTTCAGACAGGATCGGAACCGGCATCCGCCATGCGCGCCGGCATTTGTTCATCGCTTCAAATAAAGATGCAGTGTCTCGTTCGGCGAGGCTCCTATGCAAACACAGGTCACTGATCTGACGACGTCGAGAGACGCCCAAGGTTAGGACAGGCTTTATCGGATTAAGGTTTAGCCCAAAGTGACTTCCAACGGATACGTTGCATAGTGCCAAAACCTAGACGCGGAGATCGCTTCCTGCACTCTCCTCCTGGTTGTCGCCCCCATTGAGAACTGTTTGCGGTTCAAACAGCTAAACGGGGAGTTTCTCACCATGACTTACGTAGCAAGCCACACCCTCGCCGCCGGCAACGCGGCGGAAATCAAACTGAAGGAAACCGTCGCCTCCTACATGAGCGAATCGCTGATCACGCTCAGGCGCGACATGAGGGCCGGCGACGCCCGCGCCCACATGTTGGGCCAGTTGCGCGACGACGACGTGCCGGCCCAGATCTTCGTCACCGACGACAGCGGCTTTCTACACGGCCGGCTGTCGCTGAAAACCCTGCTCACCGAGAAGGACGACGCCCGCCCGGTGTCCGCGCTGATGCAGCCCATCGATTACTCGGTCGAACCCGGCCAGCTGCGTCGCGATGTGGCGCCGGAGCTTCAGGAAAAGTCACCCGACACCGTGCCGGTGGTCAGCGGCGGCAAACTGGCCGGCGCGCTGTACGAGCGCGAGATCGCCGTGTTGATCCGCGACGAGGAGACCGACGACGCCCAGCGCCAGGGCGCCAGCCTGCCGCTGGACACGCCCTACCTGGAAAGCAGCCCCTGGGCGCTATGGAAGAAGCGCCTGCCCTGGCTGCTGCTGCTGTTCGCCGCCGAGGCCTACACCAGCACTATCTTGCAGGTATTCGAGGAACAGCTGGAGGCGGTGATCGCGCTGGCCTTCTTCATTCCGCTCCTGATCGGCACCGGCGGCAACAGCGGCACCCAGATCACGTCCACCCTGGTGCGGGCGATGGCTGTCGGCGAGGTGGGGCTGCGCAACCTGGGCGCGGTGCTGCGCAAGGAGGTGACCACCTCGGTGATGATCGCGCTGGCCATCGGCCTGGTGGGCTTGTTCCGCGCCTGGATGCTGGGCGTGGGCAACGAAGTGGCGCTGGTGGTGTGCCTGACGCTGGTGGCCATCACGGTGTGGAGCGCCATCGTGTCGTCCATCATCCCGATGGTGCTGAAGAAGATGCGCATCGACCCGGCCGTGGTGTCCGCGCCCTTCATCGCCACCTTCATCGACGGCACCGGCCTGGTGATCTATTTCAACATCGCCAAGCTGGTCATCACCGACCTGGCCTGATCCCAGCCCTTCCGCGCGGCCCCGATTTCCGGGGCCGTTTCTCATTGTTTCGCCGCCGGCGTCAGCCCAGCACGCTGGCGGCGATGGCCGCGTCCTGCGCGGCGACGCCGGTCAGATCCGCCAGCGTGATGTCGTCGTCGCTGCGCCGCAGGCGTGCGCCCCGCGCCAGCGCGTCGCCCAGCTCCACAATGCGGGCCGGGTCCAGCAAACCGGCCTTCACCGCGTGCGACAGCTCGCCAAAGGCCGCGCACTGCGCCAGCGAATCGGCGACCACCACGTCGGCCTCGGCCGCGATGGCCGGGTCCAGCTCCTGCTTGCCGAGGCCGTCCGCGCCCAGCGCGGTGATGTGGGTGCCCGGACGGATCCAGCCGCGCCACAGCAAAGGCTCGCGCGACGGCGTGGCGGCGATGATCAGATTCGACTCCGCCGCCGCCTCGCGCGGATCGGCCGCCGGCCGCGCGCGGAAGCCCAGCGTGGCGGCGTAATCGCAAAACGCCGCGGCCTGGGCCGGCTGCCGGCTCCACACGCTCAACTCGCGGCAGTCGGTCGCCGCCCGCACTTGCTCCAGTTGGGCGCGCGCCTGCTCGCCCGCGCCCAGCATCCCGATGCGCGCGACTTGCGACGGCGCCAGCAGCCTGGCGGCCAGCCGACCGGCCAGCGCGGTGCGCATCGTGGTCAGCCAGCCCTGATCCTGCAGCAGCGCCAGCACCCGGCCATCCCGAGCCGACAAGGCCAGCATCAGGCCGTCGTTGCTGGGCAGCCCGCGCGACGGATTGTCGTAGAAGCCGGTGGACACCTTGACCACCAGCGCCTCCTCGCCGGCGATGTGCGCGGACTTGACGCAGCAGTCGCCGTTGGCGTCGGCGAAGCGGAAGTTCTGCGCCGGCGCCGTCTGGACCTGGCCGCGCGAATAGGCGATGAAGCCCGCCTCCACCGCGGCCAGCGCCCGGTCCGCGTCAAAACGGGCGGCGATGGCCTCTCGGTCAAGCAGCAGCATGGCAAGCCTCCAGGAATGTCTCCAGCTTGATGTTGCGGCCGCACAGCACCACCGCCACCGGCTTGCCCTGGTAATGCTCGGCCAGCTGGATCAACCCCGCCGCCGCGACGCCGGCGGCGCCCTCGACGATCCAGCGCTCGGTCTCGGCCATCTTGCGCATCGCAGCCTTGATCTCGGCCTCGTCCATCAGCGCGGTGCGGCCTATCACCCGCCGCGCGATGGGCAGCGTGATGGCGCCCGGCTCCACGCCGCCGGCGGTGCCGTCGGAAATGGTGTCCAGCTCTTCCCATTCGACAACCTCCCCCGCCAGCATGCTCCGGTACAGCGCCTGGGAACCCCTAGGCCAGCAGCCGACGATCTCGGTCTCCGGGCTGACCGCCTCCAGCGCGGCGCCGATGCCGGAAATCATGCCGCCGCCGCCCACCGACGCGAACACCGCCGCCAGGCCCGGATGCTGCTCGGCCAGCTCCATGCCTATCGTGCCCTGGCCGGCGATGACGTCGATGTCGTTGTACGGCGGGACGAAGGGCAGCCCTTCCCGCTCGGCGCGCCGCGCCGCCTCCAGCTCCACTTCCAGCATCGGCGCGTCGATCACGACCACCTTCGCGCCGTGGGCGCGGATCGCGTCCAGCTTCATCGCCGAAGCCGCCGCCGACGCGTACACCGTCACCGGCACGCCGGCCAGCTTGCCGGCCAGCGCCACGCCCAGGCCATGATTGCCGCTGGACACCGTGGCCACGCCCAAACGGCGGGACGCCGCGTCCAGCAGCCGCATCTTGTTGCTGGCGCCGCGGAACTTGAAGGAGCCGGTATGCTGCAGATGCTCGCATTTCAGATACACCTCGCAGCCGGTCAGCGCCGACAGCACCGGGCTGCGGCTCAGCGGCGTGACGGCGACCTGCGGCCGCAAGGCTTGATGGGCGTCCGCTATGCGCGGGTACAAATCATTCATGGTGTCGCGTCCTGTCGGTTTGACCGGCGGCGGGCATGGAGGCCGCCGGGAGATGGGTGCTTGTCTCGGATAAATATAGACAAAAATTACAAAATAGACAATTAGTACAAAAAATGATCGATAGAAAGCGCCATGGCCTGCGCCAATTCTGACCAGAAAATTGTCGAATATCGGCGATATCAATAAGGTTTTCCGACCCAAGCGCCGTGTGCGACATGCAGGCGACGCTGTCCAGAATCGAGACAAACTGTCTATAATCTCAACCATCACTCCCACGCCACCGCCGCCATGCGCCGAACCACGCCCTCCCCGGCGAAAGACCTGCTGCTCAACCGCTACGCCCATATCGCCGACGGCGTCGCCGCCTTGTTCCACCCCTATGTCGAAGTGGTGATCCACGATCTGCACGACCAGACCGTGCTCCACATCGCCAACAATCTGTCCCGCCGCGAGCCGGGCGACGATTCCGCGCTGGAAGAGATACCGGGAACGGCGCGCGAGCGGATGGTCGGCCCTTATGAGAAGCTGAACTGGGACGGCCGCCGGATGCGCAGCGTCAGCGCGGTGCTGTTCGACGACCAGGCCAGGCCCGCCGGCATGATGTGCCTTAATTTCAATATCGCCGTGTTCGACGAGATGCGCGGCGCGCTGGACATCCTGCTCAAGGGCGCCGGCGTGCGCCCGCAGCCGGCCGAGCTGTTCCGCGACGACTGGCAGGAGCGGATCAACCTCTTCCTGCACGGCTGGCTGCGCGAGCGCGGCGCCAGCCTCAACACGCTGGGACGGACGCAAAAACGGGAACTGGTGGACGCGCTGCGCGCGGAAGGCGCGTTCGGCGGCAAGAGCGCGGTCAACTACGTGGCCAATGTGCTGGGCATGGGGCGCGCCACCATCTACAAACGGCTCAAGGAGCTGCGCGAAGGCGTGGACGGATAGCGGGCCGAAGCGGCCGAGCGCGGCGAATTTCCCCTGCCGCGCCGCCGTCGCGCATATACTCAATCTTGCACAGCGTCTGCGCTGATCGCAGCATTCCTTGCACTGAACGACCGATGCGCCTGTCCAAGATATTCACCATCGTCACCTTCGTGCTGTTCATCCTCGCCTGCCTGCCTCTGGCCTGGATCATCAACGGCGAATGGGCGGCGTACCATGCGGCCGACGAGGGGCTGGGCTCGATACAGATCGCCCATCTCGCCATGGTCGCGGTGGAAAAGATCTCCACTGAGCGCGGCCCCGCCAACGCGTTGATAGGCTCGCCTGCCGATGGCGGCGACCGGGAAAAGCTGCGTGTCGCCAGGCTGGCCAGCGACCGCGCGCTGCAAGACCTGGTCACGGCGCTGTCGCCATCCCGCTCCGCCTATCACCGGCAAGCCCTGGCCGCCATCCGCGTCGCGCGCCAGCGGCTGAGCGAGGCCCGGCACGACATGGACCGGACCATCGCCGATCCGGCGCCGACCGCTACCGAAATCATGGCGCCGATCCGGCGGATGTTCGACGTGGTACCCGTCGTGCTTGAAGCCGTAAACGCCCTATCCTTCCAGGCGTCCGGCATTTATCCGCAGCTGTCCAATCCGCTCAGCGGCGCCCGCCTGGCGACCGAGCTGCGCGAATACGCCGGCCGGCTGGGATCAACCCTGGTGCCGGCGCTGACCGAAAAACGGCCGTTGACGGAAACCGAGGCCCGGGAGGTGTTCATTCTGCGCGGCCGCATCGAGCAATTGCGCGGCACCATCCGCCTGCGCCTGAGCGTGCCCACGACGCAACCGGTCCAGCGGCAGGCCTTGTCGAGCATGGAAAGCCGCTATTTCCGCAATGGATTGGCCCGAGTGGACGACATTCTGCTCGCCAGCCGGCTGGGCCGGCCGTATGCGGCCACTCCGGCGGCCTTCACCGCCGCCTACATGCCCAGCCTGCACAGCATCGTCGAATTGCGCGACACCATGCTGTCGACCGCTGCCGACGAGGCCGCCGTCCAGCGGCTCACCGCCTTCCGCCATCTGCTCGGGGCCATCGCCCTGGGCGTGATCGCGCTGATCGCGCAGCTGGCGCTGTTCTCCTACATCCGCTGGCTGATCGCCAAACCGCTGCTGGCCGCGTCCAGACTGCTGTCCGACATCGCCGACGGCAGGCTGGACGCCGAACTCCCCGCCACCCTGCGCAAGGACGAAATCGGCGACGTGCTGCGCGCCATCGCCATCCTGCGGCGCAACAGCCAGGAAAAACGCGTGCTGGAGCAAGAACGGCAGCGGCTGATAGACGAGCTGACCGAGGTGTCGCGGATCGACTTCCTCACCGGCATCGCCAACCGGCGCGCGTTCACCCAGACCGCCGACGCCGAAATCGCGCGCGCCAGACGGACGGGAGAGTCGGCGACGCTGATCTTGTTCGACATCGATCACTTCAAGCAGGTCAACGATCAGCACGGCCACGACAGCGGGGACGCGGTGCTGGTCCATGTCGCCGCCATCATCGAGCGCATCTGCCGGGAGGACGACCTGGCCGGCCGTTACGGCGGCGAAGAATTCGTGGTGCTGGCCAGCCACGGCAACGCCTCATCCGGCGAAACGCTGGCCGAACGGCTGCGCGCGGGCATAGCCGAATCGCCATGCCCGCTGCCCTCCGGCCAGCAACTGGCGGTCACCGCCAGCTTCGGCGTCGCCACCCTGGGAGAGACGTCGGCCACGCTGGAGTCGCTGCTGCAAGCCGCCGACCGCGCGCTTTACACGGCCAAGCGGCAGGGCCGCAACCGGGTGGTGGCGGCCTGAGCGCGCGCGACGCCTCCGGCCCCATCCGGCCACATTTGGCAAATCTGCGCGCGGCGGCGAAAAGACTCGCCAAGAAATGTCCGGGAGTGCTTGGCATGATCTTCCGGTCAGGGAAACGCCCTGACTTTCCGGAGACAGAACATGCGAAGCCTTCCCCTCGCCGCGCTGTGCCTGGCCCTGGCCGCGGCGTTGTCGGCGCCGGCCCATGCCGCGCCCAAAACCTACAAGATGCCGCATCAGAGCAAGGTTCAGGCCAAACCCAAGCAACCCGCGCCGCCCAGACTGTGGCGCCAGCGCCCGCCGACCGACTTCCAGTCCCGCTACCATTTGCAGGACAACCGCACCGTGATCGGCCGGCCGCTGAAAAAGCTGGCTCGCCACGCGGCGACCCCGCAATGCCAGGACATGAACGCGATGGCCAGCCACGGCGGCGCCGACCTCGCCAACTACCTGGCCACCCTGCCCGACTACACCTGCGCCTACGGCCTGTTCGCGCTGGACAAGAATCTGGCCGCCACCATTTACAGCGCGGCCAACCTCAACGCCGTGGCAGGCCGCTTCGCCCAGGAGGCCGCGGCTTACAACGCGTCGTCGATGACGCTGGTCAACCTCGCGCTCTACCTGCGCGCCGGCTACTACCTGGCCAGCACCGGCACCCTGCCGGCGCTGGACGCCAATCTGCAGGCCGTGCTGCGCCCCGGCATCAAGCAACTGGCCGACGGCTCGGCGCTGTTCGCCGCCAACAGCCAGGCGCCGACCACCGCCAACGAGGTGATGACGTTGATCACCAATATGGCGGATGAGGCCTATTACCTGCCGTCCATCCGCTCCATCGTCCAGCGCTACACCAACACCGCGGCCAATCCCAATGCCGCGCAGGCGCTGCGCGAGACCACCGCCAGCCAGGGCTTCACCGGCGCGCTGACCGTGTTCTTCTACGCCCACGGCCGCGCCAACGCCGCGCCGCTGCTGCAGAACGATGGCAGCTACTCCGCCGCGCTGACCCAGTTCGTCCAGGCTGACAAGGCCAGCCTGCTGGGCACCGAAACCGCGTTCCAGCTGGGCGACGCCACCCGCGAGGGCCTGCGCTTCATGCAGTACCCGGCGCTGAAGCCGGCGATCAAGCCGCAGGTCAAGACCATTCTGGCCGGCAGCAGCATGACCGGCGCCGACAACGAGCTGTGGCTGGCGGCGGCGGAAGCGGTGAAGTATTACGACAACGCCAGTTGCGCCGAATACGGCACCTGCGATTTCGAAACCAAACTGGCCGACGCCATCCTGGTCAACCGCTACACCTGCAGCCCCACCATCCGCATCCGGGCCCAGGAAATGACCACCGACCAGATGCAAGCCTCATGCGCGCTGCTGCAGAAGGAAGAGTCGTACTTCCACCAGATGCTGCAAACCCGCAACCAGCCGGTGGCCAACGACAACAACACCTCGCTGGAGGTGGTGGTGTTCGACGACTACAACAATTACTCCAAGTACGCCGGCGTGATCTACGGCATCTCCACCGACAACGGCGGCATGTATCTGGAAGGCAACCCGGCCGATCCGGGCAACCAGGCCCGCTTCATCGCCCACGAGGCCTCGTGGCTGCGTCCGGTGTTCAAGGTGTGGAACCTGGAGCATGAATACATCCATTACCTGGACGGCCGCTTCGACATGTACGGCGACTTCTCCGCCGCCACCCAGCAGCCGACGGTATGGTGGATAGAGGGCCTGGCCGAGTACCTGTCGCTGCGCAACGACAACCAGACCGCCATCGACGTCGCCAAGACCGGCAACTACAAGCTGAGCCAGATCTTCGGCAACACCTACGACATGCCGGACTACGTCACCCGCGCCTACCGCTGGGGCTATATGGCCACCCGCTTCATGTTCGAGCGCCACCGCGCCGACGTGGACGCGATGCTGCCGCTGTTCCGCAAGGGCGACTACGCGGGCGGCTACATGGGCATGATGCGGCAGATCGGCAGCCGCTACGACAGCGAGTTCGCCGCCTGGACGCAAAGCGCCACCACCGCCGGCCAGCCGCCGCTGCCGCCGACAACCGGCCTGCCGGCCTGCAACGAGGGCTATCCCAATCGCCTGGGCAAGAATTGCTCGATCAGCAGCCTGTCCTCGTCCGGCGCCTACTACGCCGCCATCTGGATGCCGGCCGGCGCCCGCAACCTCAAGCTGTGGACCAGCGGCGGCAGCGGCGACGTGGACCTCTATGTGGCCATGGACCGCTACCCGACGCCCGCCAGCTACGACTACGCGTCGGCCGGCGCCGGCAACGAGGAGTCGGTGGCCATCGCCGCGCCGCAGGCCGGCCACTGGTACTACCTGACGCTGCAGGCGAAGCAGCCGTTCGCCAACGTCGCCGTCAGCGCCAGCTACGAGTAAGCGCCGCCGGTGAAACCAAGCGGGCCATGCATGACGCATGGCCTGTTTTCTTGCCGCCAGGCGGACCGCCAAGACTTGCAAATCGCATAGACATGGCGCATGGTACTTTCAATAAATGCCAATGTAATAATTGGCCAATTCAATGGAATTAATCATGTAATCCCAAGGATTCGCCAACATGCTCATCCCAGCGCAAGCTCCCCACCTGATCAGCGACCTGGCCGCGGTGCGCGCCATGGCGGCGCTGTTCGACCATCTCCCGGACGTGGTGTTCGCCGTCAAGGATCTGGACAGCCGCTATCTGACGATCAGCGAAGGCTGCGTCGGCCGCTGCGCGCTGCGCCACCGCTGGCAGGCGGAAGGCCGCACCGCGCACGAACTGTTCCCCAGCGCGATGGCCAACCGCTATCGCGAACAGGATCTGGCGCTGTTCGCCGAACAAAGACCGCTGCGCAACCGCCTGGATCTGACGGTCTATCCCGACCGCGCGCCGGGATGGTGCCTGACCAGCAAGCAGCCGCTGCGCGACCCGGACGGGCGGCTGCTGGGCCTGGTGTGCATCTCCAAGGATCTGGCCGACCTCACCCGGGAAAAACTGCTGGACGAGCGTTTCGCCGCCTGCGTCGACCACATCCAGGCCCATTACCACCGGCCGTTGCATCTGGAAGAGCTGTGCGAGCTGTCCGGCCTCAGCATCGGCCAGCTGGACCGCCGGATGAAGCGGGTGTTCCAATCATGCGCGGGCGACTTCATCCGCCGCACCCGGATGGAGGCGGCCTGCCACGCGATACGCCACAGCCGCCGCTCTCTGGCCGACATCGCCGCCAGTTGCGGCTTTTCCGACCAGAGCGCCCTCACCCGGCTGTGCCGGCAACTGCTGGGCCTCAGCCCGCGCCAGCTGCGCTGGCAGCACCTTCCCGCGCGGCAGAGCTGAGCCACGCGTGCATGCGCTCCATCGCCTCGGTCCGCAAGGCGTTCTCCGGCCGCGACAGCCACCATTGCGCGCCCGGCAGCCGCGGATAGCCGGCCAACGCGCGCAGCCGGCCATCGCGCAAATCTTCATCCACCGCCAGCGAAGACAGGCAGGCGATGCCGTAACCGCGCAACGCGGCGTCGCGCGCCAGCTGGGCATCGTCGTAGATGGCGGCCACGCCGAAGCGGCGCAGCAGCCGCTGCGTTTCCGCCTCGGCGGCGTCCGGCAGCCGCGCCCTCTCCAGGCACACCAGCCGCGCCAGCTCGTGATGGCGTTCGAACGGCAATCCGGCTAGCCGTTCGGCCAGCGCCGGCGCGCAGACGAACAGCCACTCGTCGCGCAGCCAGCGCGCGTCCTCCCAGCCATCGAGCGACAGCGGCCGCGGCGAGATCAGCAGGTCGACGTCTATCTCATCCGCCTGGCCAGGCGACTCGTCGATGGACAGCAAAGGCACAATGTCCGGGTGCGCGGCGCGCAACGCGGCCAGCCGCGGCTGCAGCCAGCCTTGCAGCAAGAAGGCCGGCCCCACCAGCGCCACCAGGCCGGGATCGGTGTAGACGGCTATCCGGTCCAGACCGCGGCGCAGGGTTTCCAGCGCGCGCCCCACGCTCTGCTGCAGCATCTCGCCGGCGAAGGTCAGCTCCACGCCGCGCCCCACCCGGTGGAACAGCGGCTGGCCGACAAACTCCTCCAATTGCTGGATCTGGTGGCTGATCGCCGATTGCGACAGGTGCAGCGACTCGGCCGCGCGGGAAAAGCTGCCGATCCGCGCCGCCGCCTCGAAGCCTGCCAACAGCCGCAGAGACGGCAGCCGCGACGCGCCGGCGTGCTCCGACACTCCCTCGCCTCCCGGCGCATCATGTTCCGCCATGCTTCCCTCCTTGGCTTCATCCGCGCTCAGGCGGGCTGTTGCTGAGTCGCGCAATGGATGCCGCCGCCTCCGGCCGCGATGGCGTCTATGTTCAACTGCACCACTTCCCGCTCCGGAAACAGCTCGCGCAGCGCGCTCAAGGCGTTGCGGTCGGCCTTGGCGTCGCCGAACTCGGGCGCGATCACCGCGCCGTTGCAGACATAGAAATTGATGTAGCCCGCCGCCATTTCCTCATCCTCGTATTCCGGCCGGACTCGGGCAGGGCCCGGAATCGTCACCACGTCCAGCTTGCGGCCGCGCGCGTCGCGCGCCTGGCGCAAAATAGCCAGATGGCGGCGCGTCACTTGATAGTCGTAGGAAGCCGGGTCCGTCTCCAGACCGGCCACCAACACGCCGGGCCTGGCGAAGCGCGCGTAGAAGTCGGTATGGCCGTCGGTGATGTCGCGTCCAGCGATCCCAGGCAGCCAGATCACCTTCTCCACGCCCAGCAGCCGGCGCAGTTCGTCTTCGCACTGCGCCTTGCTCCAGCCGGGATTGCGGTTGGGATTGAGCACGCAGCTCTCGGTGATGATGGCTGTGCCTTCGCCATCCACCTCGATGCCGCCGCCCTCCAGCACCAAGCGGGCGCGCAGGAGCGCCGAGCCAGCTTGGGCGGCGACGAAGCCTGCCACCCTGGCATCGCGGCCATGCGCCTGCTTGCCGCCCCAGCCGTTGAAGTTGAAATCCACCGCCGCCAGCCTGCCCCCGCCGCTCTTGACGAATACCGGCCCGCTGTCGCGTATCCACAAATCGTCCAGCGGCTGGGCCACCAGCTCCACGTCCGGGCCGCATAGCCTGGCGGCCAAATCGAGCTCCTCTTCGCGCGCCAGCATGCGCACCGGCTCGAAGGCGGCGATCGCCGACGCCACCCGCGCCAGATCGCGGCGCGCCGCCGGCAACAGCCTCCCTCCCCACACCGCCAGGCTGGGGCCGAACGCCATCCAGGTGGCGGCATGGCGCGCCCCTTCGTCCGGCATCCGATACGCGTCGGCCGACTTCGGCGCGCCGCCTGCGGCCATCGCCTTGTCCGCCAGCCATCCCCCCGCCGCCAGCAGGCTCCCGCCCAGAAACCGTCGTCTGCTCGTCATCGCTGTTCCTTTGCTTGAATTCACGGCTGGCATTGTGCGGGAGGATTTCCATTTGAAAAATTGATTAATTTTCCGCAGATCAATCAATTTTCATCATAAATAATCAATAAACAGACTTTCAAGCCATGCGTAAAAACACCAAGCCAATGGCATATGAGGCGTATTAGCCTTATAACGATATTGGTCTTTTCCATCCAGCGCACCGCAAGCCCACGGACCTTTCCATGCTCAACTCCGCCAGGGAAACCAATACGCCCGCCACGGGTTCGCTCCCTCTGCCCGGCATCCGGGAGAGCGATGTTTGCTTCGATCTGCTGACCCGATATGTGGAAGATTACGCGATCATCCTGCTGGACGCTGGCGGCCTGGTTCGCAGCTGGAACGCCGGCGCCGAGCGCATGCACGGCTACCTGGCGATCGAGGTCCTTGGCCGCCACTTCAGCTGCCTTCTGCCCCCATCCAACAGCGCCTATCCGCAAGCGATGCGCCAGTTGGCGCAGGCGGAACAGAGCGGCCGCCACGCCGTCGAACACTGGCATCTTCGCCGCGACGGCAGCCGTTTCCTCGCCGACATCCTGCTGGTTCCGCTGCGCGCCGATGATGGAGCCATGCGCGGCTACGCCAAGATCACCCGCGACCTCAGCCACCGCAAGCGCATGGAGGATCGCTTCCACCAAATGGTCCAGGAATCGCCGAACGCGATGATCATGATAAACGGCGCCGGCGCCATCATCCTGTTCAACCGTCTGGCGGAAGCGATGTTCGGCTATCCCGGCGACGAACTGCTAGGCATGCGGATAGAGCAGCTGATGCCGGAGCGCTTCCGCGGCCGCCACGGCCAGCTGCGCCAAAGCTTCCTGCGCCGGCCCGAGGCCAGGCCCATGGGCGTGGGGCGCGACCTGTACGGCCTGCGCAAGGACGGCGGCGAATTTCCGATTGAAATCGGCCTCAATCCGATAGAAACCGAAGCCGGCCCGATGGTGCTGGCCGGCATCGTCGACATCACCGCCCGCAAACAGGCTCAACGCCAGCTGGAAACCGCGCTGCAGGAAAAAACCACCTTGTTGAACGAAGTTCATCACCGGGTGAAGAACAATCTGCAGGTGATCATCAGCCTGTTGAGCATGCAGGGCCAGTACGTGCGCGAGGACAGCGCCCGGAGCGTGCTGCAGGACAGCCAGGCGCGCGTCCGCTCGATGGCGCTGATACACCAGCTGCTGTACGAGCGCCACGACTTCTCCAAGGTGGACCTGGGCGAATACCTGCAGCGCTTCAACCAGCTGCTGCTGAACAGCTACGGCCAGTTGGCCGGCGGCGTGAAGATTGAGCTGGACGCGCCGGCGGGCCTGGCCTGCATCGAACTGCAGCGGGCGACGCCTTGCGGCCTGCTGATCAACGAACTGCTGACCAACGCGCTCAAGCACGCCTATCCGGGCGGCCAAGGCACCATCTGGATGCGGCTGGCGCGCCAGGATGAACGGCATGCCCTCCTGACGGTGGCCGACCACGGCGTGGGCCTGCCCGACATCGATCCGGCGACGCGTCCCGCGTCGCTGGGCTTGCAGCTGATGCCCATGCTGGCCGAACAGATGGGCGCCCGGCTGGAGACGCTGGACAACCATCCCGGCGTGCGCGTGGAAGTCAGTTTCCCGGTATTCGGCGCGGGAGAAAGCGCGTGAAAAACATCAGCATCCTGATCGTGGAAGACGAACGCATCATCGCGATGGACCTGCAGCTGCAATTGCAGGCGCTGGGCTACCAAGTCTGCGACATAGCGGCCAGCGGCAGCCTGGCGATAGCGTGCGCCGAGCGGGACCGGCCGGACCTGGTGCTGATGGACATCCACCTGGAGGGAGACATGGACGGCGTGGACGCCGCCTGTGAAATCTACCGGCGGCTGAAAATCCCCATCGTCTTCCTCAGCGCCTACGCCGAGAACGCGACGCTGCAACGCGCGAAAAACGCGATGCCCTACGGTTATCTGGTCAAACCGATTTCTCCGCGCGAGCTACACGCCACGCTGCAAATGGCCATGGTCCGCTACAAACTCCAGCACCGGACCGACGAAGAACTGGGCACGATGGGCAAGGCGATGCAGGCCGCCGAACTCGACGTCTGGGAATGGCGAGTGGAGGCCGACCAGATGCAGACCTTCAGCCTCGCGGGCAACGCGCCGCTGGCGTCGGGACTGGCGGCCAATGAATCGATCCGCCACTTCATCGAACAGGTGGATGCCCGCGACGCCGCCGCGGTGAGCGAGGCGATAGCCAGCACCCGCGACCACGGCTGCGCGCTGGACATCCGGTTCCGCGCCCGCGCCGAGCCCGGCCAGGACGAGCGCTGGCTGCACGCCCGCGCGCGCAGTTTCGACGACGGCGCCGCCGGCCGGCGCATCATAGGCGTGCTGCAGGACATCACCGGACAATGCCAGACCGAGGAGAGGCTGCGCCAGGCCGCCACCGTATTCGACTCCACCTCCGAGGGCATCGCGATACTGGACGCGCGCCGCAAGGTGGTGTCGGTCAACCCGGCCTTCAGCCAGCACACCGGCTACAGCGCGGAGGAAGCGATGGCCTGGCCGGATATCGACCTGCTCTACCAGACGCCGCACAGTTTCGCCCGAGCCGGCCCGCCAGCAGCCTCCGACGAGCGCAAGCTGTGGCAAGGCAACGTCAACTATCTGCACAAGAACGGCAAGGTCATCAACATCTGGGAAAGCATCAGCGTCGTGCCCGGCCCGGACCGCGGCGTCGCCAACTACGTGCTGGTGTTCTCCGACATCAGCTCGGTGCTGGCCGCGCAGGAACAACTGGCCTACCTGGCCAAGCATGATCCGCTGACCAACTTGTGCAACCGCCGCATGCTGCAAGACCGGATGGAGTACGGATTGGCCCAGACCACTCGCCATCAGAAAATGATGGCGGTGCTGCTGATAGACCTCGATCACTTCAAGACCATCAACGACTCCCTCGGCCACAGCCACGGCGACCAGTTGCTCGCCACCATCGCCGCCCGGCTGCAAGGCAGCGTGCGTGCGAGCGACACCGTGGCTCGGCTGGGCGGTGACGAATTCTGCATCGTGCTGGGGGACATCGAATCCCCGGGCGACGTGGACCTGATGGCGCAGAAACTGCTGCAGCGGCTGGCCGAGCCAGTGCGGCTGGAGCAGATGGTGTGCTATGTGACCGGCAGCATAGGCATCTCGATGGCGCCGGCCGACGGCATGAGCGTGGACGAGCTGCTGCGCAACGCCGACCAGGCGATGTACGGAGCCAAGCACGCCGGGCGCAATCGCTACTGCTTCTTCGCCCCCGCCATGCAGAAAGCCGCGGAAGTCCGGCTGCAGATATCCAACGGCCTCCACCAGGCGCTGGAAGAAGGCCAGTTCCGGCTCGAATTCCAGCCCATCATCGATCTCGCCAGCGGCCGGATACGCGAGGCGGAGGCGCTGTTGCGCTGGCACCATCCGGAGCGCGGCGTCATCAATCCCGCCGTCTTCATTCCCATCGCCGAAGAGTGCGGCCTGAGCGGCAAAATCTGCGAATGGGTATACGACCAGGCCTTGTCCGTCATACGCGAATGGCGCGACACGGTGCGCGACGACCTGCGCATCGCGATCAATGTGTCGGCCCTGCATTTCCGCGACTTGCAGAACCCGGCCCGCTGGCTGGACAAGCTGAGGCGCGCCGGGGTGCCTGGCCAGGCGCTGATGCTGGAAGTCACCGAATCCCTGCTGCTCGACGCCGACCGCAAAGTGCAGGAGGCGCTGGATCTCTATCGCGCGGCCGGCATCCGGATCGCGCTGGACGATTTCGGAACCGGCTACTCCGCGCTGTCCTATCTGCAACGCTACCGGCTGGACTGCCTGAAGATAGACCAGGCCTTCGTGCGCCGGATCACCGACGAGCCCCGCAACCACGCGCTGTGCGAAGCCATCGTCGTCATGGCCCACAAGCTGGGCCTGAAAGTCATCGCGGAAGGCGTGGAAACGCCGGCCCAGGCCGCCATACTGCAAACCTGTCGCTGCGAGCACGCCCAGGGCTTCCTGTACTCGCATCCTCTGCCGGCCGATCTTTTCGTCGAGTTGCTGCGCCAGCACGGCGGCCGCCTCCCCGGCGATTTCCCTCCCGACCCGCGCGCGCTGTCCGCTTGACCTCGCGGCGGCGGCGGGCGACGATGGCCGCTCCCAAACCATAGGCGCTGCCTGGCTTGGCATCTCGCCCGCAGCCCAAAGGCCCGACATGCTGCAAATCCGCCTCGCGTCCCCGGACGATCTGCACGGCATCGCCGCCCTGCTGCAGGCCAATGCGCCATCCAACGGCGGCTCGCTTACGGGAGAATTCCCAAGCGGCAAGGTCGCCGCGATGCTGCAATCGGGCATGCCGACGGTGACGGCGCTGCGCGATGGCCGCGTCGTGGGCGCGCTGTTCAGTTCCGCCGCGGCTCAACCCTCGCCGCCGCCTCCGGTGGCGGCCATGCTGCGCGCCTGGCCGGGCGGGCCCGACGCCTATGTCTACGGCCCGATTTGCGTGGCCGCCTCAGAACGAGGCCAAGGCCTGCCGGCCCGCCTGTACGCCGCGCTCCGAGACAGCCTGCCCGGCGGCGAGGCCATCCTGTTCATCCGCCGCGACAACCCCGCTTCGCTGCGCGCCCACCAGCGTCTGGGCATGCGCGAAGTGGCGGCGTTCACGCTGGATGGCGCGGAGTATGCGGTGCTGAGCGACGCGGAGCATCCCGCGACTTAGCGCTGCGGACACTGCTCCTGGTCCAGCGTTGCGCCTGCTTGCCCAGCGCGAAGGCCACGCCGCCGCCAGGAAGCGGCATATCGCGCCTGCCCCGAACACCAGGAAAATATTGAATATCCGCATTAGCACTTAAGTATTCGCCCCGAAGCGCATGGCCGCGCTCCGCGGCTATACCTGCAAGGCAACGCCGATGATCCGCCGCGCAGGCGGGCCTATCCATCGCTCTCCCTGTCCGGCAGCCCATCGGCGAAATGCGACGCCAAACCAGGAGCAGCCGAAATGCCTACCCCCCGCATGCGCAAGGACGTATCCAAGCTGGACGCCAGCGATCAGACGCTGCAATGGTATGCCCGGGCCGTACACGACATGCAGCAGCGCCCGCCCAGCGACGCCACCAGCTGGCAGTACCAGGCGGCAGTGCACGGCACGCTGCAGAATCCCTCATCCTTCACGCAGGACCAGAAGCAGGCCTGGGCGCAATGCCAGCACGCCACCTGGTTTTTCCTACCCTGGCACCGCGTCTATCTGGGCATCTTCGAAGACATCGTCTCCGCCACCGTGGCCAAGCTGGGCGGCCCCCAGGACTGGGCGCTGCCGTACTGGAATTACAGCCCGCCGGACGCCCGGGCGCTCCCCGCCGCCTTCACCGCCAAGCAATTCGCCGGCCTGTCCGGCCAGAATCCTTTGCTGGTGGAGCGCGACCAGGGCAACGACGGCAAGCCTTTTCTGGACAACAAGGCGGTCAGCCTGAATTGCCTGAAGCGCGCCAACTTCGCCGGACACCTGGCGCCGGGCGGCGACTCCGGCTTCGGCGGGCCGATGCGCGGCCCCAACCACATGGGCGACAGCGATCAGGGGCAGCTGGAGATGGTGCCACACGACATGATCCACAGCGATATCGGCGGCCTGATGGGCGATCCCGACACCGCCGCGCAGGACCCCATCTTCTGGCTGCACCACGCCAACATCGACCGGCTGTGGGAGGTATGGCGCAAAATGGGCAACGCCAATCCCACCGATCCCAAATGGTTGAGCGCCACCCGCTTCTTCTTCCACGACGCCAGCGGCAAGCCGGCCACCTTCACGCCGCAGGACGCTCTGGACACCGTGAACGGGCCCTGGCACTACCAATACGACAACCTCGCCAATCCGCTGGGCAATGTCGGCTAACGACGCCCAACCCCACGGGAGCACTCATCCATGTCAACGGAACACCCATGCGAGATGGTGGCAGCCACCCAGGAACCGTTCCCGCTGGCGTCGCGGGACGCCACGGTCAGCCTGTCCATAGAGTCGCCGACCGGCCCGGCGCTGCAGGCGCAAGCGGCCGGCAGGCCGCGCCAGGCCTACCTCCGGGTTGAGCGGGTCACCGGAAAAGGCATGCCGCCAAGCTATGAAATCTACCTGCATCCACCGGGCGAATCCCAACCGGCCAGCCGGGAAGAGCTATGCGCCGGCGTCCTGCCGCTGTTCGGCCTGGACAAGGCGTCCCGCCAGGGCGCGGGCCATGCCGGCACCGGCCTGCATTATGTTTTCGACGTCACCGAGCTGATGGCGCGGCTGGAACGGGAGCCCGGCTGGGATCCCAAAGACCTGCGCGTCACCTTTGTCCCCAGGCGGCAAGCCAAACGCGAAGCCGAGGTCAGGGTGGGACGGGTCAGCCTGTATTACGAGTGATTTACGGATCGCTCCGATGCGCGCGCTGACGATGGGCTCTGCCCGCCCCGCCGCGCCGCTGCCTGCCGGCTTGCGGCGAACGCGGGACTGGTTTCTGCGGCATCCGGAATGGTGGGCGCTGGCGCTCTGCGCCGCGGCGTGGCTATGCCTGCTGCAAAGATCCGGCGGCATCGGCTTCGCGGCGATCTGCCGCGGCGGATTCTCCTGGCGCGAACTGGGCTGGGCTCCGTCGCCGGATGGCGGCCTGCCGCTGATGGCGGCGGCGATGATGCTGCCGCTGGCGGCGGGCCCCGCCCGCTATGCCGCCCTCCACAGCCTGTGGCGGCGGCGGAGCCGGGCAATCGCGGTCTTCCTGTGCGGCTATCTCGGCCTCTGGCTGGCGGCGGGCTGGCTGCTGGATACGGCGGCCGCGCTATGGCTGTCCGCCGTCAACAACCGCGCCCTGTCCCTCGCCGGCGCGGCCCTCGCCGCGGCCGCCTGGCAGCTTGGCCCGGGCAAGGCCGCCGCCCTGGCGGCTTGCCACCGCGGCCGCGCGCTGGCGCCCTCTGGCTGGGCCGCCGACCGCGATTGCCTGCTGTATGGACTGGATAACGGCGTCGCCTGCCTGCGCAGCTGCTGGCTGCTGATGCTGCTGCCGGGCGCCGGAGGGCATGGCGTGGCCGTGATGCTGGGCATCACCGCGCTGGCCACCGCCGAACGCTACCGCCGGCCGGCCGCCGTCGTTTCCGCGGCCGCGCTGCTGGGCTTGGCGCTGTGGCAGGCGATGGCCGCATGACCGCTCCTCACCCGCCGCCGTAGAAACCATCCAGCGAGCACATGTCCAGCGTCTCCTGAACGCGGTAGAAATCGGCGACCTGGTCCATCGCCCGGTGCTCCAGCTCCATCATATAAGCCAGGCTGCCCAACGCGCGCCGCTGCGCGGCGGCCCCCAGCAGCGAGATCTCGCGGAAGAACAACTGCGGCAAAGCCGCGCATCCGCCCTCCAGGCAAGCGTCGTCCCGCCGCGGAAACGGACGGTAAGCGGCGCGTTCCTCCTCCACGCCGTCCTGCCCCATGTCCGCCAGTCCCTCCATGCCCAATCCGCACTCGAAAGCCATCAGCGCCGCCAGATAGCCGATGGGATCATAGCGCCCCAGCACAGTGAAGGCATCGACATAGGCCTGGAACAAGGGCAGCGGCAAAGCCTGGTCCAACCAGGCAGACGGCACGCCCAGCGCCTCGCATACCGACCGTCCATACACCTCGCGCGCCAGCTCCTCCTGAAAGTAGCGGTGGACATGCTGCTTCATCGGCAGCCGCATCCGCCGGGTCATCAACGGCGCGATGATCTCGGCGAATCGCCTGGAGACATGGTATTGCTCGATGAACAGGCCCTGGACCAGCGAACCCGCCTCCGCGCCTTCCGCGCCCACCTGACGCGCGAAACGGCTCTCCCCCAGCGTCTCCAGTCCGGACTGCAGGCACTGGCGGGCGCGGCGCATGAAGTTGACGCCGCTGTCCGCCGCCGCCGGCGACGTCCAGCCGCGCAGGCGGCGGCGGGCTCCCGCGCAGGGCGCCTGCAGCACCAGATCCACCAGGCACAGCAGGTACGATTCTTCCTGCACCGGGCAATAAAAGCCCAGCACGTCCGGCCTGGCCACCCGCCCCGTGCCGCGGCCCAGAACCGCGCCGCCGGATGCCTCGATGAAGCCCGTCAGCACCCTCCGCCACAGCGGAATCAGTTGCGGCAGGTTGTCTTCCAGATAGAGTTTTTGCAGATAGAAGGTCTGCAGCGCGAAATTGTCGCCCCACTCCGGCGCGGCGACATCGTCGATGAAAAACGCGCCGGGGGCCGGAGGCGGCTCGTCCAGCAAATGCAGCATCACCCGCGCGGTGGCGACGCACTGCCCGCCGCGGTCGCCGGAATCGGACCGCAGCCGCTCGATGCAGCGGCCGATCAGCGACTCCTGCTCCAGACGGCGCATCTCCAGCGCGGAGCGGCCGGCCGGCGCGTCCCGGATCAGCGACAGTTCATCCAGCTGGCGCGCCAGGGACAGCTGCCAGGGCTGGGCCGAGCCGGAATGGATGTCGTACCAGATTTCCGCGCCCGGATTGGCCATGGACAGCACGCTGTCCAGCACCCGTCCGCCTTCCACGCCCTTGAAGGCGAGCTTGTACTCGTTGGAATCGGCCGCCAGCACCACGGTCTGCCCATCCTCGTCGAGCCTGGCGCTGAAGGGCACCAGTTGCGGCGCGCGGTATTGATTGATACGCCTGGCTTCCATTGCGGCCTCCTGCGATAGCGGGCGCGGATGCAACCATTCCGCGCGAAAACTCCGGAATCCACCCCGGATCGACGCGATCCGAAAGGCGCAAATCGATGGGCCGGACTTTCATCTTATGCCGTAACCACCCCGCGCCCACGCGATTAAAACTGTCCAAAATGACTGTTTTTGATCATTTTTCTTCGCAATCAGCGCGCCTTGAGCGAGTCATCGCGCCACGGAGTCGCATCATCGCAAACCGCGCCACGCTTGACATGGCGCCGGTCCCGGCTATAACCAGCACATGCTGGATATTCCATATAAGAATCATGGTTAAGTAGTCTTACGAATCCGGCATCATCCGTCGACCAAGGCGGACGACAACATCGCGGTATCGGGTCGGCAACGCACCAGGCAGCACAACGTCATCTCGACAATGTCTTGGGAGAGCCAACCATGAACCTCAGCCAATTCCAACGCGCCTCGGCCCCGTTATCGCAAAGCCTGGACAACCTCGGTCCGCTGGCCGAGCTGTCCGGCCACTGGACCGGCCATGGCTACAATATGATCGCCGTGCCGAACCGCCAGAACGGCGGAATCTTCCGCCTGATCGTCAACGCCACCATCGAAACCATCAGTTTCAACCCGATAGGCGGGCCGGTGCCGAACCGCGGCTCCAAACAGAACGACATCTTCCTCTACGGCTTGACCTACCTGCAGCAAGTCAGCGACGCCGACACTGGCGAAGGCATACACATCGAACCCGGCATCTGGCTGAACGTGCCGGCCACCACCGCGCCTCAAGATCCGCCCACCATCGCGCGCCAGGCCACCATCCCCCACGGCGATTCGCTGCTGGCCCAGGGCCAGGCGTCCAGCGAGGCGCGGGCGCCCAACATCGCGCCGGTCAGCCCGCTGCCCACCCGGGTGGATGGCAAACCGCTGCCTCTTGGTTATACCGATCCCTACCTGAACGGCAAGTTCCCTCCCGGCTTCGATATGTCGAATCCCAACCAGGCGCTGGTGGACGTGCTGAAGTACCAGCAGCAACAGCTGGAGCTCAAGGTGGTGAGCACCACCAATCTGCCGGTCAGCACCCAGGATTCCGGCGGCATCGCCAACATTCCCTTCATCGTCCAGAACGCCGACGCCACCGAGATGAATTCCATCTTCTGGATCGAAACCCTGCAGCGCCCGGACGGCAGCCAGTTCCTCCAGTTGCAGTACACCCAGACCGTGCTGCTGGTGTTCGACGAAGTGATCTGGCCGCACGTGTCGGTGGCCACGCTGATCAAGCGCTGAGCGCGCCGCGCCGTTTGCCTACCCGACGATTCGCGGAGGAAACATGAGCATCGATTCGAGCAAACCCTTCGGCATGCTGTTCGACCGCATCTACGGCCAGAGCGCCGCCGGAGACCTGGCGGATGCCCGCAAGCCGCTGCAAGACGCGGCCCAGCTGGCGATCCAGGTGGAAATGACCACCATCCCGCCGTATCTGACCGCGCTGTATTCGATCAGCGATCCCAACTGCGAGGCCTACCAGCTGCTGCGCAGCGTGATGATGGAGGAGATGTTCCACATCAATCAGGCCGCCAATCTGCTGGTGGGCATCGGCGGGCGGCCCCGGCTGACCGGCAGCGCCGCGCCGGTCTATCCCTGTTATCTGCCCCACGCCAACACCAGCACCACGCCTTTCATCGGCCTGTGCCGCGCGTCGGTGGAGGTGTTCAACGACACCTTCACCGCGATCGAAACCCCGGCGCCGCCGCACGCGCCGCCGCGCGGCGACAACTACAGCTACATCGCCCAGCTGTACGACGCGCTGCTGGACGGCCTGACGGCCTATCCGGACCAGGCGGCGCTGTTCCAGCCGAACGCCGACGCCTGTCAGCGGCTGGACATCTATCTGGGCAAGTTCGGCGGCAAGCCGGTGCGGGTCACCGACCTCGCCAGCGCCCGGCTAGGCGTCCAGCAGATCGTGCAGCAGGGCGAAGGCAGCGTGCCGGAATCACAGTCGATGATTCCGATCGAGCCGTGGGCCACCTACAACACCTACGGCGAACGCACCGACGGCACCTACGGCCCCATCATCGGCTCGCCGTACGAGATGTCGCACTTCAAGAAATTCCGCACCGTGTCGCTGGACAAGGCCGGCTTTCCGCCCACCTACCCCATCGTGTCCAATCCCAAGCGCGGCGACTTCACCAATCCGATGGCCATCCAACTGGCCGAGCTGTTCGACATCGCCTACAGCCTGATGCTGGACTCGATGGAGCGCAGCTTCATCGCCGGCCAGTCCAAGGACAGTTTCTTCACCCAGGGCCTGCCACTGATGCACCAGGCGCTGCCCAACCTGGCCCGCAAACTGATGCAGACGCCGCTGCACAAGGATACCGACAGCGACGTCGGCCCCAACGGCGCGCCCACCTATCTGTACCAGCCCGGCAGCAGGCTGGCCGATCTGGCGACGCGGCTGCCCACCGCCGTCCAGGTGGCCAGGCAACAGATAGACGACCCGGCGGAGCGCGGCGAGATGGTAGACGCGCTGGAGAGCGTGCGCGACAACGTCAGCCGCCTGGCTGCCGCCCATCAGACCGCACAAGCATGAATCGGGAGCCATCATGATCGAATACCGGATCTACCCCGCCATCGGCATCGCCCGCGTCGGCGACGCGCCGGAAAAGTTCTACATCGAGCCGGACCGCTACTGCGGCCTGCCCCTCATGCCGGACGGCAAGCCGTTCACCCAACAGGACTTTCGCGACGCCGAAGGCCGGCTGTGCCGCCAGGCCGCGCGCTTCAAGGTGTACAAGGTGGAAAACGGCGTCAGCGAGGAGGTGACGCTGAACACCGACGGCGTCCACGCGATACGCTGGACCGCGCACCTGGCCAACAAGAAACCCAGCTGGTACACCTTCGTGCCGGCCGAGGGCGAAGACGGCTACGCGCCCAACCATCCGCTGCGCAACCCGCAAGCCGAGGACCGCCACACGCTGCTGATCGACGCCGGCCCGCGCCAGATCTCCGGCCGCAGCCAGCAAGGCGAGCAGTTCAGCAAGAACACCGTGCCGGACGGCTACGAGGGCGCGCATTTCCCGCCCAGCCCGCTCTATCCGATGCGGGACTCGATCGACACCCTGGGCGAGCTGCGCACCGACCAGGACGGCCGGCTGCTGGTGCTGGGCGGCTACGGCGTCTCCGGCTCCGCCGATCCGGACGCGACCATCACCGACTACGCCAACAACGACGGCTGGTGGGACGACACCTCGGACGGGCCGGTCAGCGCGGTGATCGAGCTCTCCGACGGCAGCCGGATCGAGGCGCTGCCGGCCCACGTGCTGGTGGCCCCGCCCAAGTACGCGCCGGAAGTCCCCAACCTGATCACGCTGTACGACACCATCTTCGACGCGCTGGTGCGCAGCGGCCACTATCCGGCCCTCTATGAAAACGGCTTCTGGAAGTCCGGCGCGGACGGCTTCAAACCCAACTTCCACACCGAAATCCGCCCGCTGCTGGAGCGCGCGACCTATATGCCGTGGGTCGCCGCCATTCCGCCCAAACCGCACCATTTCGATTTCGAAAAACTGGGAGCGACCGGAACGGATGGCCTGGGCGCGCCGGAATACCAGGGTTTCCGCCAGTACATCCTGGACTTCATCCGCCCGCCCTACCAGGAGAACGACATCCTCACCGCCAGCGGCGCGACGATGATGCCGTATCTCGCCGGCGACAACTGCCTGGTGCTCAGCACCGCCACCAGCAAGTACATGCGCCTCACCGACACCCAGTACTTCATGCTGCAGCAGTGGGTGGCCGGCTGGTTCGTCAACCACCCGGAGGACGGCGACGCGGCCGAAAGCCTGACCCGGGCGGCGCTGGACAACTGCGTCGGCGGGCCGTTCTCGCCCGGCATCGAGATGACCTGGATATCGCGCAATCCGGCCATCTACCGCCAGCCCTTCCGCATCCGCAACCACTTCGTGCCCGAAGGCCCGCTGAGCCTGGATTTCGACCTGAAGCGCGGCATGGAGCCCGGCGACGTCACCCGCTACATGGCCATCCCCTGGCAAGCCGACTTCAACGAGTGCTCGTCGCAGCCGCTGGATGGCAGGCGGCTATGGTGGTGGCCGGCGCAACGGCCGGAGTTCGTCTACCTGGAGCCGCAACCGCAGCCGCGGACGCTGGCGGCCGCCTCGCCCCCGCCGCCGCCCGACCAGGAGACCGGCAAACAGGTGCCGTGGCTGGGCACCGACTACGACCAGCTGGCCGGCGACTTCATCCAGTTCGCCGACGACATCGACATGGTCAAGTACTGGGCCGGCCTGGGTTTCGTGATGGAAAAGCAGGTGGACGGCGAGCGCCGCTTCGTCGAGGTGGAGCGCGAACTGCCCCGGCCGTTCGATCCCGCCCATCCACCGCTGCCGGAACGGCGCAATGAACGTTAGCCGCTACCCGGTGGCGATAGCCGGCGCGGGCCCGGCCGGCAGCGCCCTCGCGCTGGCGCTGCATGCGCTGGGCGTGGAGGCGCTGCTGCTGGACCGTCCGCTGGCCCAGCCCTTCCGCATCGGCGAATCGGCGACGCCGGACGTCGCCGGCCTGCTGTCGCGCCTGGGCGCCGGCCATGCTCTGGACGGCCAGCCGGGCTACCACGGCAACCTCTCGCTGTGGGGAAGCGAGACGCCGCGGCTGGACCACTTCCTGTACCGGGGCCACGGCCACGGCTGGCATCTGGACCGCGCCGGCTTCGACCGCGCGCTGCGGCAGGAGGCGATGGCGCGCGGCATAACGGTGCTGAGCGAATCCGGCGTCGACGCCATCGAGCCGGCCGATGGCGGCTGGCGGCTGCGGGTGCGCGGCCTGGGCGAAACGGAGGCGCGGGTGGTGGTGGATGCCGGCGGCCGGCGCTCGCCGCTGGCCGCCCGGCTGGGCATTCCCAGGTACAGGCTGGACCGGCTGCAGGCGCTGGCATGCCGCGTGGACTGCCGCGGGGAACTGAGCGGCTACTCGCTGGTGGAATCCGCGCCTTACGGCTGGTGGTATGCCGCGGCGCTGCCGGATGGCCACGCGTTGGCGACGCTGATGACGGACCAAGACCTGGCCCGGACGCAGGGGCTGGAGCACCCCGCCGACTTCCTGGCCGCCTGGCGCGCCACCCGGCTGCTGTCGGAGAGGCTGCCCCCGCCGCCGCGGATAGACGCCGTGCACGCCTTCGCCGCGCACAGCGGCTGCGTCTCCCGCGCCGCCGGCCCCGGCTGGATCTGCGTCGGCGACGCGTTGATGGGTCTGGACCCGCTGGCTTCGTCCGGCATCGCCTGCGCGCTCGGCGACGCGCTGGCCGCCGCGCCGGCCATCGCCGCGATGCTGGACGGCGACCTGGCGCCCGCTCGCGCCTACGCCAAACGCGCCGACGATTGCTTCCGCCGCTACCTGGCGGAACGGCGGCGGCATTACCGACAGGAAAGCCGCTGGCAAGAGCGGCCGTTCTGGCAGCGCCGCGCCTTCGCGCCCGCGGCGCTGGCCGTTCCGGCCTGACTCCCATCCGGCGACGACAACGGGGCTGCCCGAAAGCAGCCCCGTTTCTCTACCCGATCCGAACGCTAGCGGTTGGCGGCGAAGACGGCGTCGGGAATTTCCGCCTGGCTGACATTGGGGAAATCACGCAGCGAGGCGCGCGACGCCTCGTCCCCGGTCACCATCCTCAGCGGCTCGCCGCTGGCGGCGTCCAGATACAGCGTGGACGGCCCCTTGCCCGGACGCTCGTAACGCCAACCGTCGGCCTCGCGGCCCAACACCTCGCGGCGGCCGATGAAGCGGGCGCCCAGTCGGCGCAGCACGTCGCGCGGCAGGAACAACTCGGCGAACGGGCCGGTCTCGTCGTCCAGCGGACGCTCGCACAGCTGCTCGCCGGTGGCTGTCCGCTCGCGGCCATAGGCCACCTTCTGCTTCCAGGTGCGGCCGCTGGCGGCGTTGCCGACCTCGGACATCCACAGCCGGTAGCCGGTGTCGCGCTCCGACCAGGGATTGAACAGACCGTCGATGCGGCAGACATCGCGCTCGTAGTCAAACCAGCAGTAGCCGGACGTCAACTGGTCATCCGGCAGCATCGGACTCCAGTACGACACGTAGGCGCCGCTCCAGCGCGCCGGCAGCAGCGGCGGTTCCCGGTTTTCCATGCGGCCTCCTCAGCGTTGCAGCGCGTAGCGCAGGTTCTGCGCCAGCGCTTCCGGCATCGGCGGCAGCGACTTGCGCCGGGCGTCGAAGCTCTGGACGAACTCGGCGCTGGACAGGTGCATGCGCTCCTCCACCGTCTCGAACCAGACCCGGCTATTGTCGGCGTGGCCTCGGAACAGCTGGACCAGCGGCAGCGCGCGCTCCTCGAAGCTCCGCAGCGCGGCCGGCACGTCAGCCTCTGTGCACAACGCCTTCACCAGCAACTGGGCGATCACCACCGCCATCGTGGTGCCGTGGCCGATGGAGAAGTGGCCGGACTGCAGCGCGTCGCCCAGCAGCACCAGCTTGCCGTCATAACAGCGGTCGTGGCTCAGCGTCATGAAGTTGCGCCAGCCGAGTCCAGGCTGATTCACCAGGCCATGGCCGCCCAGCTCGGCCTGGAACACCTTGGCCACGTATTCGGCCGATGCTTCGTCGGACATCTCGCCCAGGCGGGCGCGGACGTAGGTTTCCTCGTTGCACTCGACGACGAAGGTGCTCATCGTGTCCGAGTACTTGTAGGCGTGGGCGATGAAGATGTCTTTGCCATGGGTGCGGAACACCAGGTTCATCTGGTCGAACAATTGACTGGTGCCGTACCAGATGTACTTGTTGCGGCCATAGTCCACCTGCGGCGCCAGCGCCTCGGTGAAGTGGGAAGTCTTGTGGTTGACGCCGTTGGCCAGCACCACCAGGTCGTAGTCGGCCAGCGGCAGCTCGCCTTGCTCCAGCAGCGGCGATTCGAAGCGGATGGAGATGCCCTGCGAACGACACTTGTCGCGCAAGGCGTGCACCAGGCCGCGGCGCTCCACGCCGCACAGCAGCACCCCGGTGCTCATCAGGCTGGCCTCGTTGTGGTGCACCAGCTTGAAATCCTCCAGGAACTGCGGATTCAGCTTTTCCGGCGCGTCCAGATAGGACAGCGGATTGGCCGGATGCTGTCCGGGCCGCCCGGGCAGCACCACGCCCCAGCCCAGCACTTCCTGCTGGTCGTTCTTCTCGACGATGTCTATCGCCCACTGCGGACGCGCCTGTTTCAGTTGGCTGGCGAACACCAGGCCGGCCGGACCCGCGCCGATAACCAGAACTTTCATCAATTGACCCTTCCTATCTTGTACCAAACGTTCTGCTTCCTCTGGATCTGCTGCAGCCTGTCGTACGGTTCCGACGTGAAATACAGCTTCTCCGCCATATCCGGCGGGTAAAGGCCGGGAAACTTGCTATGCATGTAGCGGGTGTAGCGGGCCCGCATGAAAAAGACCGGATTGGAGCAACTGAGCACGTCGTAGTTGGCGCGCGCCATGTCCTGCATCGCGTCGGCCTGCACCTTGCGCAGCTCGGTGAACTCGGGAAAGGCCTTGTCCTGATCGCCCTGATGCCGGTCCAGCAGCTCGATGAAGGTGCGGGCGTCCTCCAGCGCCATATTCATGCCCTGGCCGAGGAAAGGCGCGGTGGCGTGGGCGGCGTCGCCCAGCAGCAGCACATTGCCCTTGTAATGGAAGGTGCTGGAGCGGACGTTGATCAGGTCGTTGCTGGGCTTGGCCAGGAATTGGCGCAGCATCTCGTCGCGCGCGTCCTGCGGCAGCCCGCCGAAGTAACGGTCGAAGAAGGCGCGCATCGTCGGCTCGTCGGTGGTGGTCAGGCTGGGGCTGCCGCTGTAGGGCAGGCAGACCGCGATGCTGACGCTGCCGTCCGGGATGGTGGCGGCGCGGCCGGCGAACAGACCGCCGGAATCCATGCCGAAGAAGTACAGCGTGTCCTTCCGGTAGCCCAGCGCCTGGGCGTCCGGCAGCACCAGCGTCTTGTAGCCGTGGCGGAAGAAGGTCTGCTGGAATTCGAAACGGCGCAGGCCGCTCTGCATCGCCTGCCGCACCGCCGAGTGCGCGCCGTCGGCGCCGACGATCATGTCGCCGTGCAGCCGCTGCGGCTGGCCGTCCAGACCCTGGATCAGCACCGACTTGCCATCCAGATCCACGTCCAGGCATTTGTGCTCGAAGTAGTAGCGGACGCCGGCCAGATTGGCGTATTTGTTCAGCAGCTTCTGGAACGCCGCGCGGTTGAGCGACAGCGGACGGAAATCCTCCAGCGGCTTCAACGGCCGCATCCGGTGCTGGCCGCCGACCGAGAACGCCATCGCCACGATGGGCTCGCCGCAGGCCTCCAGCTCCGCTCGCGGAATGCCGGCGGCCAGCACCGACTTGATGCCGCGCACCGTCATGCTGACGCCTATCGCCCGCGAGCTGACCACGTCCACGTAGGACGACAGGTCCTGCAGCGGATCGCCGCGCTTTTCCACCACGTGGACCTCGTAGCCGCGCTTCGCCAGGTAGATGGCGGTCAAACCGCCGGCGAGCCCGCCTCCGACTATGATTGCTTTTTTCATTTCAGGCCTCTCTAGAAAGCTTTCCACAAGCCAAGTCCAGCATCTGCCGGCGGTAGAAATCCAGCAGCTCCAATTGCGCGTCGGGCAGCCAGCCCGGCGCCAGCGCCGACGCCGTCTCCTGCAGCCGCTCGCAACGCCGCGCCAGCATCCGGCAGCCCAGCGCGTAGTCGTCGTAGCTGCGGGTGTCCACCGGACCGGGCAACGGCGGTCCGGCAGTGCGTCCGGCAATGCCCGACGGCAGATTCATCAGCGCGCAGGACAGCGGCCGGAGCAGGCCGGTCATCAGGTCGATCGCCGCGTTCATCAGCCGCGAACGCCTGAGGCTGCCCAGCGGCTTAACCGCGAAATGCTGCGCCATCATCGCGAACATCAGTTCGTACACGCCTTGGTACAAGCCCATCAGCGCCCGCGCCCGCTCGTCTTCGACGCGCTGGCAGCCCGGCTCCTCGTCCAGCACCGGATTGCGCAGCGCCGGCAACGCCGGCTCGAACGGCGCGGGCTGCGCCATGATCCGGGCCGCCAGCTCGCGCAGCCGCTGAAAATGCGAATGCTCGTAATGCGGCGAGTCCAGCGCCCCGCCCTCGCCCTGATCGGTGACGAAGGCGATGCCGAACAGCGCGCTGTCGCGGTCGAACACCTCCAGCTGATAGCCGGGATTGGCGCGGTTGGTCAGCTCGTTGAGGAACAGGTGGTGTTCGCCGCCGCGCTTGCCGGCCTCGCCGTCGAACAGGCCGGGCAGATCGAGGAAGGCCTGGCGGATCGCGGCGTAGAAATCGGCGATGGACTTGCCTGGCGCCGGGATGAAATGCGGCCATTCCAGCCGGACGAAGCGCGCCAGCGCCGACTCCGAGAACGGCTCCAGCGCGAACTCGGTATCCAGGCCGAACGCCTGCCGCGCCGCCTCGCCCATCAGCGGCACGCCGGCGTAAAACGGCTCGCCCAGCGCCATCAGCAGATTGTTCACCACCAGGTAGTGGATCATCTCCTCGTGGGCGATCTCCAGCAGCGCGGCGCGGATGCCGCCGTCGCGGCGCCGGTCTCCGCTTCCGCACGCCAGCAACAGCTGTTCCGGCGTCCACGCGCCGTCGGCCACGCGCTGCTGGCCCTGGGCGTAATTGGGAATGGAATAAGCGGCGTACAAATACTGCAGCATCACCGACAACTCCAGGTCCACCGCCTTGCGCAGCTCGGCCGCCAGCTCCGCCTTGCTCTCGATGCGCGCCGGTCCGGCCGGCGGCGGCGCCTGCAGCCTGGCCTCGCCCTCGACATGGGCCAGATATTTGAGGAACAGCCTGGCCTTGGGTGCCGACAGCTCGCGGGTGCTGGGCATGTAGTAGCTCTTGTTGCGATTCTGCGGATCGCACATCTGCCACATCAGCCTGGCGTAGGTCTCGCACTTGCAGCGGTCGGCCAGGCTGAACACCTTGTCGGACATGAACGGGTAGATCAGCTCGTAGTAGGCCATCACGTGCCGGTAGAGGAAGGCGTAATCGACCTCTTCCACCGTCGCGTCGTCCAGCTCCCAGTCGTCCGGCAGCACCCGCAGCTGGATCGCCTCTTCGCCGTCGCCTAGCACGATGCGGGCCGGGCCGGGCCGCAAACCGGTCAGCCGCCACTCGGCGGCGATGCCGTCCTGGCGTGCCTCCACCCCAACCAGCCCGATGCCTTCAATCCGGTAGGGAATGGTCGCCCGCTCGCGGGCCTCGCCGCGGAAATAGCTGCGCAGCGCGATGTTTTCCGGAAAGAAACGGCCATGACGGCGGTCCGGCGCCTCCAGATAAAGATTGGCGGCGTCGGATTGCGTGACCCAGTCCTGCTCGCGCCACTCGGCCAGCTCGCTGGACAGAGTCAGCGAACCTTTTGGCTCGCGCAGCAGCGGCAGGTCGACGATGCCGTGGTTCATCCAGTAATCCTGGTACAGCGGCTGCGGCACCCGCGCCAACAGCGCGCCGTCCTCGTCGCGCAGCAGCAGGTCGCCCAGCGGCAGCTTGCCGCCCAAATCGGGCGTGAGCCTGTCCGGCGCGGACGGCTGCGCCGCGCGGGTGGAGAACGGGACCGCACAGGCCAGATTCAGGGTCGCCCGGCCGCCCTGCACCCGCAGCGTCGCATCGCCCAACCCGGGCTGGCGCGGCCTCAGCAGCCGGCCGGCCGGATAGCTGGCCAGCTCGCCGCGCCGCCACAGGCCGACCACGCCGACCATGTCGTGAAACACCGGCGAATTGGGCTGCGGCGGCGTCGACATATTGAACAGCGTGTACTGCACCGTCAGGCCGAGCACGTCGTCGTCCTCCAACGCCAGCTGCAGCCTGCGCCAGGCCTCGGAGTCTAACTGCCTGGGATGGAACAGAAAGTGCGGATGGCTCTTGGGCACGGAAAACTGGAACAGCCGCGCCAAGCCGAACTCCTCGTCCAGAAAATGCCCGCCGCGCTCGGCCACGTGGCCGCCGCGCGTCCAACGCGCGCCGTGGGCGTCGTCGATGTCGGCGGTGAACAGCCAGGGCGTGCCCGGCCCGGCGCCGGCCGGGCTGATGGTGAACTGGCCGGCGTAGATCTGCACCGCGTCGCGGCGGGTGGGATCGTTGTCCACCCAGCGCGCGCGGTTGAAGGTTGTGCGCAGGTAGTCGTTGTAATGCCCCCACAGCGCCAGCTTGGCGCCGACCAGGCCGTCGCCGCGGTCCGGCTCGCCGCCATCTAGCTGCACATGGCTGACGGTGACGCTCTCCCAGGAAAAATGGTTGTTGCCGGCCGCGTTGTAGCCTTCCGCCAGGCCGAACGGCCCCTCCGGATCAGGCCGGCCGTCCAGGCCGAAACGCGGCGGCAACGACTGCAGGTGATGGTGGAATTCGGTCGGATGGCGCGCCAGGTCGAACGGCTCGCCATTGATCGACACCGCGTTGCGGACCATGTCGATCTGGCCGTGCGGATCGCGGTTGGCGGTGGGCGCGTTGACCCGCGCCCAGCCGCGGAAATGGATGCGTGGAAAATCCAGAATGCTCATGTGTCTCCCGAGCGGTCATGGCTGACGACCGCCGCCCGGACATCGGGCGGCGACGCGGTGTGGCGGCCAGGCCGCCGCACCGTTCAAGCGGAGAGGCGCTGCAACAGCAGCCTGCTGGCCTCGCGGGCGCTCAGCAGGCCGCCCTCCATCCAGCCGCAATGCTCGGTGTAAGCGTCCGAGCAGGCGATGATGCCGCTGTCGCGGTGGCTCAGCGCGGACGGGTGGTCGATGCCGCTGTCGCGGCAGAACTCGACGCCGTGCGCCCAGTACTTGTGCACATGGACGCGGGGCTGGGGAATGCGCTCGCGGGCGATGCCCAGCGCGCTGGCCAGATGGGTGCGGATCTGCTCCAGATAGCCATCCTCGCCTTCCGCCACGCAGCCGCGCCAGTAATCGGCCATTTCGCTGTCGGTGTAGAAGAACAGGTATTTGTCGCCCTTGAAGTAGATCTTGCGCAGCGGGTTGTCGACGATCAGCACCTGGTCGTCCAGCTTGTAATCCAGCCACCAGGGCTCGCCATAGGTCAGGAAACCCTTGAACAACGGCAGCGAGCCGTAGCGCGCGCCGCTCCACGCCTCGGGGAAATTGACGTTGAGCCCGGCCATCGCCGATGGTGGAATCGCCAGGATCAGGTGGCGGGTCCGGTGTTCCAGCTTCCAACCGTCGTCGCCGGCCAGCTGCAGACGGTAGCCGTCGCCGTCGGCCTCGACCGACACCAGGCGGTAACCCAGGCTGAAGCGCGCGCCGGCAGCCTTGACCTTGGTCTTGATCTGCTGGATCAGGCCATCGAAGCCCTGCTCTGCCGAAAACCACTGGTTGGCGTCGTTGTCGGTCACGCTCTGGATTTCCGGATGCTTGCCGACGATGTCGTAAGCCATCTCGGCCGAGATGTCGGGCAGGAACAAGGCGTCATAACCCATCGAGCGGATCATCCCGACTGCGCTCTCCTTGCCCTGATAGCGGCTGACGAACTGGAGAAAGGATTCCTTGCCGTGTTCTCCCAGCCGGGAAGACAACTCGCTCATCGCCCGCTTCAGCTTCTGCTGGGTATGGTTTTTGAATTTCAGCTGGGTGAACGGATAGATTTCGCTCTTCTGGCTGTAGCGCTGCATCGCGCTCTGGAAGTGCGGGTGCAATTGCGGCGAGTAGCGCCCTGCGCCCAGTTCGATCGAGGCCTTGCCGTCCAGCGTTTTCGAGCGGATGCGGCCTCCCGCTTCCTGCTGCATGTCGAAGACGCGCAGCGACAGGCCGCGACAGGCAGGCGAGTCGAGCAGATGGCTGGCGCAGGTCAGGCCGCTGATGCCGGCGCCGACAATGCAGATATCGGAGGAATGCTTCATCGCGAATGTCCCTTTGACTGTTCGGTTCACGCCCGCCGCGCGGCAATGGCGGACTGGCATGGACGACGTAATGCTTGGCACTCTCGCCTCGGAATCAGGATGCAGCCTCTTGTATCCTCGTCATGACCGGTTTACCGGCATGAAATTTATAAAGCATTTATATTTTTAAAATTAAATGCCTTTGTAATTTTCAGCCACAGTAGTTCAACCGAACTCATTCATCAACCGTATTGTCTGACAATATGGCAGATCCTGTTCGAAGGGTCAGGGTATGACGTATGGAAACGGAGACAAAAGGCTGCGGAAATCAACGACGCTTGGCGTATGACAATTGTCCGCGCCAGTCCAGATACTGGGGCGCCATGCCTATCCTCACCCTGAAGCGTTCTCCATCACCCGCGGCCGGCTGCCACAGGTAGAGCTGGTCGGCATGGCTGCCGCCGGCCCAGGCGGTCAGGTAGTAGTCGGCCGCGCGCGCCCAATCCTTGAACGACACCACGTCGCCGTCCTGCAGGCAGCCGTCCGGCCGGCTGTGATTGACCAGCCGCAGCTCTGCGGAGCGGTTCAGCGGCCCCTGGGCGGTGTAGTAGGCGTACTGGTTGCCGCCCGCCGTCCCCCACCAGGTCCAGAACCAGCCGGGACGATCGGCCCGCTCCAGCCTCACGTATTCGCCGGAGCGGACGCAGCCGTTGTCGCGCATGGAGAAGTTGTTGGACAGATTGAAGCGGGCCCGCGCGCCCGCCGCTGCGGCGTCGGTCTTCAGCCAGCCGTCGTTGGCGTCCCCGGCCTGCGCATAGCGGCCGCTGGCCAGGTTCTGCAGGGAGACCTGGCGGTAGGCGCCCGGCTGCGCGGTCAACGAGCGCATCGGCGTGGACGCGTCGGCCCAGGCGAAAGCCTGTACCGGATAGTGGTCGCTGAAATCGGTGTAAGCGTAAGTTTGCTTCGCGACCGCCGACTGCGCCGTCCACTGCGGCGACGGCGCATCCAGCGCCTGGTTGTGCCAAGCCGCTGGCTGGCGGTGGCCTTTCAGTGTCAGAATGTAGTCCAGGTATTCCGGCGCGTCGCCGCTGCGCGCGCCGTAACGCTCCAGCGCGATGCCGTTGCCGGCGGTGTCGAAGCTGTGCGGCATGCCGGCGTAGCGCGGCTCGCTGGCCTGCAGGATGTCCAGCATCGCCCGGTATTCGGCGGTCTTGTAGCGGTCGGTATTCATGTCGCCGGCGACGATCACCGTCTCGTCGGCGGGCAGATGGCGCGATTGGATCCAGGCCGCGATCTCGCGCAACTGCGCCTGGCGCACGCCGATGTCGGCATGGTTGGCGCAGCCGCTGTCCTCGGATTGCAGATGGGTGCCGATCACATGATAGAACTGGCCGTTGACGGCGATCCTGGCGTAGGCGAAACCCTTCAGCGCCTGGCCGTCCCAGCTGCAGCCAGGAGTCTGGAACAGGTACTGCCGCTTCTCGACGATGGGCCAGCGGCTGGCGATCGCCACGCCGCCGTCCTCCGGCTTCATGCCGTTCCAGCCCTCGGTGCCGTCCCAACCCTGCTGCGTGCGGCCGATCACTGGCGTCTGGTAGGGAAAGCGCGGCTTGAGCAAGGCCTGCAGCCGCTCCGACGCGGCGTTGTCCTGCAATTCCTGGAACACCAGCACGTCCTGCCGCTGAAGAATGGGTGAGGCCACCATCAGCTCGACGCGCCGCATCTGGCCGTAGTTGGGATACAGCGCCTGCGGCAGCAGCATCGCGTTCCAGGTGGCGAGCTTCAGGTCGTCGGGATAGGCGGCATGGGAGGCGGCGGGCAGCAGCGCCGCGCAGAGCAGAAAACGCCAGGCTTTCATCGGTCATCCTTTGGTGGGTGAAGGAAGCGGCAAAGGCTGGATCAGTTTTCTTTCACTATGGTTAATTACTATAAAATTAATATTCCATTTACATTTTTAATACATACCAGCCCCGCTCATAAAAAACGTTGGCCGCGGCTGCCGCTTTGCCCCCCGTCCTGCGGAATGAAAAAAGCCGCCGTCCCTAGGGACGGCGGCTTCGCTGCGAATGCGAGCAGCGCGGCTTATTCGTGGATGGCTTCCACGGCGATGTCGATGGTGACGTCGTCGCCCACGTACGGGGCGTATTTGCCGGCATTGAATTCGGTGCGCTTGATCTTGACGCTGGCGTTGGCGCCGATGGCGTCTTTCTTCAGCATCGGGTGCTCTTTGTTGGTGAAGCTGGACAGCGCCAGGGTCACCGGCTTGGTCACGCCCTTGATGGTCAGATTGCCTTCCACCGCGGTCGGCTTGTCGCCGTCGAACAACACCTTGGTGGACTTGAAGGTGGCGGTCGGGAACTTGGCGGTGTCGAAGAAATCGGCGCCCTGGATGTGGCCGTTGAATACCGGGTAGCCGGTATCCACCGACTTCATGTCGATGGTGACGTCGACGGAGCCGGTCTTGGCTTCCTTGTCCAGCACGATCTTGCCGCTGGTCTTGTCGAAGCGGCTCAGCTGGGTGGAGAAGCCCAGGTGGCTGTACGAAAAGCGCGGGAAGGTGTGGGTGCCGTCGATCACATAGGTTTCCGGCTTGGCCAGCGCGGCGCTGCTGAAGCCGGCGACGGCCACGGCGGCCAAGGTCAGGCGGGTCAGTTTGTTCATGGCTTCTTCCTCGGTTTGGTTTGGGCGGCGCTTACTTGGCGCGCGCCAGCAGATGGAACTTGATCTGGATTTCATTGGCCACGGTGCCGAAATCCTTCCAGTCGCCTTCGCCGATGGCGAAGTCGGCGCGCTTGATGGCGAACGCGCCGTCGAAAGCCGCGGCATTGCCCTGCGGCGTCATCGTGGCCACCGCGCTGACCGGCTGGGTGCGGCCCTTGATGGTCAGCTTGCCGTCCACCTGGAAGCGGTTGCCGCCCAGCGGCTTGATGGCGCTGGAAACGAAGCGGGCGTTCGGATACTGCTTGGTGTTGAACCAATCCTTGTCCGCCACCTGCTCGTTGGCCTCGGTCGAACCGGTGTCGATACTGGCTAGATTGACGTCCAGCTGCGCCTTGGCGGTGGCCGGCTTGGCCGGGTCGAAACTCAGCTGGGCGGAAAACTTCTTGAAGTGGCCCTGCATGCCGACGCCCATCTGCTTGTAGCCGAAGGCGATGTTGCTCTTGTCCTGCTGGATCGCGGTGTATTCCACGGCCTGCGCCGCCAGCGGCGCGGCCAGCAGGCCGCCCAGCAACAGCGGCATGGCGATGCGTTTGATATCCATGGTGAGGTCTCCGGAGGGGGTCAGGATTTGGTGCGCCAGGGCAGCATGCGGGTCAGCACATCGTCCCTGTCGATCAGGTGGTGCTTGAGCGCGGCGGCAACGTGTCCCGCCACCACCGCGGCCAGCAGATAGTTGAGCAGGCCATGCAGGCGCTGCAGGTTTTCGCCCAGCGCCTGGTCCGGCGCGATCAGGTCCGGCAGCGGCAGCACGCCGAAGTAGACGGTCTGCACGCCCTTGGCCGAGCTCATCAGCCAGCCGGACAGCGGAATGGCGACCATCAGCAAATACAGCATCAGGTGGCCCGCGTGAGCCATCGCCTGCGTCAGCTTGCCCATGCCGGCCGGCAACGCCGGCGGACGATGGCCGAAGCGCCAGGCCAGGCGCAGCCACACCAGCAGGAACACGGTGACGCCGGCCCACTTGTGCCAGGAGTAGATCTTCAGCTTCAACGGCGAGAACGGCAGGCCGTGCATGTAGAAGCCCACTCCGAACAGACAGACGAGCATGACCGCCATCAGCCAGTGCAGCAGCATGGCGGTAGGGGTGTAACGCGTTTGCGACATGGACAGCCTCTTGGTGAATTCAACGAAAAGCCGGCCTCCCCCGTTCCGCCCGGCCTTGCCGTGCGCGGGGGATGCCGCTTGCTTAAAACTCTAAGCGCTTTTCATTGCGCGAAATAGACGGCGAAGGCAAATTAATCATTTCCTGTCAGGAAACAATCTACGGAAACCATTTTCCTCGCGCGCGCTCGGCATCGCCCGCCTCCGGCCAGGAAATACCGTCAGCATCGCAGATCCTGGCTCCTCGCGGCAAACATCCGGCAACTACCGCATCAGCGGCCTCGCTGCTAAGCTTGGACGGTATCGACGCTTTCTCCTCCGCCATGCCCCCGAGCCCCGCCGAGCGACGCGGCGCCCCGCTTTGCCGACGCTGCCGCCATTACTTCGTCACCCACGACCCGCGCTTTCCTTACGGCTGCCGGGCGATGGGCTTCTCCAGCAAACGCGCGCCCTGCCTGGACGTGCAGGAGGCCTCAGGCCAGCCGTGCATGCGCTTTCAGTCCAAGACCGGCTGATCGCCGGCCCGCGTCAGCGTCAGGATGAGCTCTTCGCTGTCCTCGCGCCACTCGCCGCCCTGCCAGTCGCCATGCAGCGCCAGCACGCTCAGCCCCTCAGACTCCAGCTCGGCGCGCAGCGCCGCCAAACCGCAAAAACGCAGCCTGGCATCCGCTTCCAGCGTCCTGTCCTGATCGATGAAGCGGTAGCGGCTGCGGTAAGACACCAAGCCGTCCCGCTCCGACAGCAGGCGCTGGCTGAGCTCCACCTCGCCCCAGCGCGGATGCGCCGCTCGGCGCGGCTCAGCGCTCTCCCACCTCAACCAGGCGCGCGCGGCCGGATTGCGCGTCTCGAACGCGAAACGACCGCCCTGCGCCAGATGGCGCCCTACTTGGCGGAATACCGCGCGCCTGTCGGTTTCGGCCAAAAATGACTGGAAAGCGTGGCCAGCGCAATAAATCAGATCGAAACGCCGGTTCAATTCAAAATCACGCGCGTCGGCCAGCCGCCATGCAACCTGTCCGCCGCCAGGCCTGGTCCGGGCGATGTCCAGCATCGCCGACGCCGGATCCAGGCCGACAACTTCGACCCTTTCCGCCATCTTCGCCGCCAGCAGGCCGGTGCCGCAGCCCAGATCCAGCGCGCTTCCCACCGCCGGCGAACACAGGCCCAGATAAAAATCATTATCTTCGCCCCAGGCGTTGAACAGGTCATAGACCTGGGCCAGCAAAGGCTCACCGTACAATGACTCTCCCATGCGGACACCTTTCCATCGTCATAATGCCTCGGCAAATCGATTTTGTCAGAATCGAACGCGCCTCGGGCGGAAAATCGCGCGCTCGCCGCTGAATATCGAGTAAACATTCCACCGCAAACTATTGATTTTTGTATTGTTTGCCAGGCAATCATCGGTCTGGCTAATTCAAAGCATCAGAAAATACGATTAGCATCCCCCCGGTTTCCTCTTTTATTTTTTCAGCAGCGCCACACGAGCGCAGCACCCCCAAAGGAGGATGTCATGAATGAGGAGACTCTGAAGAAGATCCAGTCCAATCCGAAGTATCTGGAACTGGTCCACAAGAAAACCAGCCTCGGCTGGACGCTGGCCATCGTCATGCTGGTCATTTACTACGGCTTTATCCTGGTCCTGGCTTTCGCCCCGTCCTTGCTGGGCACGCCGCTGTACCAGGGCGCCACCATGACCGTGGGCATCCCGGTCGGCGTGTTCATCATCCTGTCCGCCTTCGTGCTGACCGGCATTTACGTGCGCCGCGCCAACCAGGAGTTCGACCCGTTGACCCAGCAGATCGTCGAGGAGGCCAAATAATGCGGCAAACCAAACTGAAACTCGCCGCCGGCGCGGCGGCGTTGCTGCCCGCGCTCGCCTGCGCGGCCGGCGCGATTGAAGGCGATGTCAAGCAGCAGGCCACCAACTGGCACGCCATCATCATGTTCTTCCTGTTCGTCGCCTTCACGCTGGGCATCACCTACTGGGCGGCGCGCCGCACCAAGTCGGCCAGCGACTTCTACGCAGCCGGCGGCGGCATCACCGGTTTCCAGAACGGTCTGGCGATCGCCGGCGACTACATGTCCGCCGCGTCTTTCCTCGGCATCTCCGCCCTGGTGTTCGACAAGGGCTACGACGGCCTGATCTACTCGATGGGCTTCCTGGTGGGATGGCCCATCATCCTGTTCCTGGTGGCGGAGCGGTTGCGCAACCTGGGCAAATACACCTTCGCCGACGTGGCCTCCTACCGGCTGGGACAGACGTCGGTGCGCAGCTTCGCCGCGCTGTCGACGCTGGTGGTGGTGGCGATCTACCTGATCGCGCAGATGGTCGGCGCCGGCAAGCTGATCCAGCTGTTGTTCGGCATGAGCTACAGCTCGGCGGTGCTGCTGGTCGGCGTGCTGATGGTCTGTTACGTGCTGTTCGGCGGCATGCTGGCCACCACCTGGGTGCAGATCATCAAGGCGGTGCTGCTGCTGTCCGGCGCCACCTTCATGGCCATCATGGTGCTGTCCACCGTCGGTTTCAGTCCGGAAGTGATGTTCGAAAAAGCCGTGGCCGCGCACGGCAAGGGCGCCGCCATCATGGCGCCGGGCAAAGCTGACCCGATCGACTCCATCTCGCTGGGCCTGGCGCTGATGTTCGGCACCGCCGGCCTGCCGCACATCCTGATGCGCTTCTTCACCGTCGCCGACGCCAAGGAGGCGCGCAAATCCGTCTTCTTCGCCACCGGCTTCATCGGCTACTTCTACATCCTGACCTTCATCATCGGCTTCGGCGCCATCATGCTGGTGCTGAACCAGCCGGGCATGATGGAAACGGTGATGAAGGACGGCAAGGAAGTGCACCAGCTGGTGGGCGGCAGCAATATGGCGGCCATCCACCTGGCAGACGCCGTCGGCGGCGACATCTTCCTCGGCTTCATCTCGGCGGTGGCCTTCGCCACCATCCTGGCGGTGGTGGCCGGCCTGGCGCTGTCCGGCGCGTCGGCGGTGTCGCACGACCTGTACGCCAGCGTGATCAAGCACGGCAAAGCCAACGAGGCCGATGAAATCCGCGTCTCCAAGATCACCACCGTGGTGCTGGGCGTGGTGGCCATCGTACTGGGCCTGGTGTTCGAGAAACAGAACATCGCCTTCATGGTGGGCCTCGCCTTCTCCATCGCCGCCTCCGCGAATTTCCCGGTGCTGTTCCTGTCGATGTTCTGGAAGGGGCTGACCACCCGCGGCGCGGTCATCGGCGGACTGGTGGGCCTGCTCACCGCGGTGGTGCTGATCGTGCTGGGCCCGGCGGTATGGGTGGAAGTGCTGAAGCACGAGCACGCCGTGTTCCCGTACAAGAATCCCGCCATCTTCTCGATGACGCTGGCCTTCGTGGTCACCTGGCTGGTTTCGACGCTTGACACCTCCCGCCAGGCGGAAGAAGAAAAAGCCAAGTTCGACGCGCAGTACGTGCGGGCGATGACCGGCATCGGGGCCAGTGGCGCCAGCAAGCATTAAATGTCATCATCATTGACATGCCGCGCGCCGGATGACGGCGCGCGGCGATAACACCAAAGACTTTGGAGAAACGCATGTCCACGCTAGATTCCATCCTCAAGGAAACCCGCAGCTTCGCCCCATCGGAAGAATTCCGCCGCAAGGCGGCCGTCAGCGGCATCGAGGCCTACCACGCGCTGTGCGAGCAGGCGGACGATCATTACCTGTCGTTCTGGGGGGATCTGGCGCGCGAACTGATCACCTGGAAAAAACCGTTCTCCCGCGTGCTGGACGACAGCGCCGCGCCGTTCTTCAAATGGTTCGACGACGGCGTGCTCAATGCGTCCTACAACTGCCTGGACCGCCATCTGGCCGCCAACGCCAACAAGATCGCCATCATCTTCGAAGCCGACGACGGCGAAGTCACCCGCGTCACCTATTCCGAACTGCACCGCCGCGTCTGCCAGTTCGCCAACGGCCTGAAAAGCCTGGGCGTCAAGAAAGGCGACCGCGTGGTGGTGTACATGCCGATGGGCATCGAGGCGGTGGTGACGATGCAGGCCTGCGCCCGCATCGGCGCCATCCACTCGGTGGTGTTCGGCGGCTTCTCCGCCGGCGCGGTTCGCGACCGCATCCAGGATGCCGGCGCCACCGTGGTGGTCACCGCCAACGAGAGCGTGCGCGGCGGCAAGAGCGTGCCGCTGAAGGCCACCGTGGACGAGGCGCTGAAACTGGAAGGCGCCGAATCGGTGAAAAACGTGGTGGTCTACCAGCGCACCAATGGCGGCGCCGATTGGGTGGAAGGCCGCGACATCTGGTGGCACAAGCTGACCGAAGGCCAGAGCGAGGCCTGCGAGCCGGAATGGGTCAGCGCCGAAGACCCGCTGTTCATCCTCTACACCTCCGGCTCCACCGGCAAGCCCAAGGGCATCCAGCACAGCACCGCCGGCTACCTGCTGGGCGCGCTCAACAGCTTCCGCTGGGTGTTCGACTACAAGCCCAACGACGTCTACTGGTGCACCGCCGACGTAGGCTGGATCACCGGCCACAGCTATGTCTGCTATGGTCCATTGGCCAACGGCGCCACCCAGGTGATCTTCGAGGGCGTGCCCACTTACCCGGACGCCGGCCGCTTCTGGCGCATGATAGAGCAGCACAAGGTATCCATCTTCTACACCGCCCCCACCGCGATCCGTTCGCTGATCAAGCTGGGCGCGGACCTGCCCAAACAATACGACCTGTCATCCTTGCGCGTGCTGGGCACCGTCGGCGAGCCGATCAATCCGGAAGCCTGGATCTGGTACCACGAAACCGTAGGCGGCGGCCGTTGCCCCATCGTCGACACCTGGTGGCAGACCGAGACCGGCTCGGCGATGATCGCCCCGCTGCCGGGCGCCGTCGCCACCAAGCCGGGTTCGTGCACGCTGCCGCTGCCGGGCGTGATCGCCGACATCGTCGACGAGTCCGGCGCCCAGGTGGAGCCGGGCCGCGGCGGCTTCCTGGTGATCAAGAAACCGTTCCCCAGCCTGGTGCGCACCATCTGGAACGACCCGGAGCGCTTCAAGAAAACCTATTTCCCCGACGAGTTCGACGGCAAGTACTATCTGGCCGGCGACTCCGCCCACCGCGACGAGAGCGGCTACTTCTGGATCATGGGCCGCATCGACGACGTATTGAACGTGTCCGGCCACCGCCTGGGCACGATGGAGATCGAGTCGGCGCTGGTGGCCAACCCGCTGGTGGCAGAAGCCGCCGTGGTCGGCAAGCCGCACGAGGTCAAGGGCGAGGCGGTGGTGGCCTTCGTGGTGCTGAAGGGCGAGCGCCCTCAGGGCGACGCCGCCAAGGCGGTGGCGGCCGAGCTGAAAAACTGGGTGGCGCACGAGATCGGCAAGATCGCGCAGCCGGACGATATCCGTTTCGGCGAGAACCTGCCCAAGACCCGTTCCGGCAAGATCATGCGCCGCCTGCTGCGCTCCATCGCCAAGGGCGAGGAAATCACCCAGGACGTGTCCACGCTGGAGAATCCGCAAATTCTCGCGCAGCTGCAGCAGCCGCTGTAGATCCCCGGTCCGCCGCGCCGGAGCCGCATCGCGGCTCCGGCTTTTTCATTTGCGGCCGCTCCGCTATTCCCCGTCATGATATTGTGCGAAACTCGAATGGCATTCATCAGAGCCCGACAGGCCCCAGCCATACCGCAAGAGCTTCCGCCATGAAGAACAACACTTTCCCCCTCGCCCGCCTCTCCTCTCTGATCCTGGCGACGGGATGCCTGTTCGCCGCGCCCGCCCGCGCCGACGAAGGCGGCCTGGGTTTCTGGCTGCCCGGCCAGATCGGCACCTTCGCCGCGGTGCAGAACGATCCAGGCTGGTCATGGACCTTCAGCGGCTACCACGCCTACGCCAACTCGGAGACCCGCAAGCAGAACAAAAACGGGCGGGTGCGGGACAGCGCCCTGAGCACGCCCAGCGACACCCTGTTCATCGCGCCAGCCTACACCTTCGCCACGCCTATCGCCGGCGCGCAGGCGGCTTTCTCGCTGACCGGCCTGTATGGCCGCACCGACGTCTACGACAACGAAGCCGTCACTTCGGCGCGCGGCCGGACCCGCTCGGCCAGCAGCGACGACAGCCGCACCGGCATGGGGGACTTGTACCCGATGGCCACGTTGAAATGGAAGCTGGGCAACCACAATTATCTGGCCTATGCCTCCATAGGCGTGCCGGTGGGCGATTACGACGTCAACCGCAACGCCAATCTGGGACTCAACCATTGGTCGTACGATGCAGGCGGCGGCTACACCTATCTCAACGAGAACAGCGGCACCGAGTTCTCCGCCGTGCTCGGATTCACCGTCAACCAGAAAAATCCGGATACAGACTACCGCAACGGCGCCGACGCCCATCTGGACGTGTCGCTGTCGCAATTCCTGAACGAGGATTTCCACATCGGCCTGGTCGGCTATGCCTACCACCAGCTCAGCAACGACTCCGCGCCCGGCATCGGCAACAAGGACCTGAAATCCCAAGTCGCCGGCCTGGGGCCACAAGCCGGCTATTTCTTCAAGGTGGGCAAGAACAAGTGGTACGCCAATCTGAAGGCCTACGACGAGTTCGACGCCAAGAACCGCACCGCCGGCTGGAACGCCTGGTTGTCGCTGTTCGTGCCGATCTGACCATATCGCCCCACGCCCACCGCGCGACAAAAAAGCCGGGACATGAGTCCCGGCTTGGCATGGCGATAAAGGCACGGCTCACTCCAGCCGGAACCGCCCTATCATCTTGTCCTGCTCGGCCACGTCGGCGGCGGTGTCGTCGCAGTGCCGCAGCTGCACCTGGGCCGCGTCGCTGACGCGCTGGCCGATGTGCTGGATATTGCCGGCGCTGTCGTTGATTTCTTGCGTCATCCGGCTCTGGCGGTCGACCGCGCCGGCGATCTCGCCGTTCTTGGCGTTGATGTCGGAAATCACGTCCTGGATGCGCAGCAGCATCTCGCTGATCTGCTCGGCGTCCTTGACCGTGCTGCTGGCGCGCTCGCGGCTTTCGTCCATCTTCTGCCTCGCCTCCCCGACCCCGCGCTGCAACTGCTCTATCATAGTGCGGATCTCCTGCGTCGCCTGCTGAGTCTGCGACGCCAGCTTGCGCACCTCGTCCGCCACCACCGCGAAGCCGCGCCCCATCTCGCCGGCCCGCGCCGCCTCGATCGCCGCGTTCAAGGCCAGCAGATTGGTTTGCTCGGCCACGCCGGTGATCACCCGGACGATGGACTCGATGTTCTTGCTGAACTCGGCCAGCTCGTTCATCGAGCGGGAGGTTTCGTCCAGCGTGTCGGCCAGACGGCGTATCGACTGGCTGGACTGCGTCACCAGCGACACCCGGCTGCCGGTCTCCTCGTGCGCCAGCCGCGCGGACTCGGCCACCGCGCCGGCGCTGGAGGTCATCTCGCCGGCGGCTTCGGCCATCTGGCGGATGGCCGCCACCAATTGCTCCAGCTCCTGCTGCAGCCGGCTGGCCTCGCCACTGCTCTGCCGCGCCTCACCGGCGCTCTGTTCTGCGCCCTGGGAGACCCGGGTCGAAATCTGGCGGATATCGCCGATCAGCCGCTGCAGGTAAGCGATGAAGCGGTTCAGCTCCCGCGCCACTTCGCCGAACTCATCATTGGACGACTCGTCGACACGGCGGGTCAGGTCGCCGTTGCCGCTGTTGAGCTCGGCCAGCGACAGCTTCAACTGCTGCAACGGACGGCGCAGGATCTGCTGCATCAGCGTGCTCAATATCGCCATGCTCAGCGCCACGCCGATCACCGCGCCCCAGAAGCCGCGCCAGCCTATCTGCCTGGCCTCGGCCATCACCTTGTCCTCGTCCAGCACCACCCCCACCAGCCACTTGGCCGGCTGCAGACGATCCAGCGGGTGGAAGGCCACCATCAGCCGCTGGCCCCCGACCTCGAGCTCCTGCACCTTGTCGCCCAGAGCGGGCGCGGTGCCGCCGAACAGCTCGGCGACGCTCTTGCCGTTCAGCTTGGCGTCGGGATGGCTGATGATCTTGCCGTCGGACGACAGCAGGAAGGCGTAGCCCGCGCCGTTGAAGGTGGCGGTATTCAGCGCGTCCGAAACCGACTTCAGGCTCAAATCGCCGCCGAAAGCGCCTTTGAACGCGCCCTTGTCGGTCAGCTTGGCCACCACCGAAATCAGGATCTCGCCGGACGCGGCGTCGGGATAAGGATCGGTCAGGCCGACGCCGGCGGCGGCCTTGGCCACCGGGTACCACGGCCGCTTGCGGGCGTCCCAGGTCGGCGGCGGATTCCACGACGAATCGTTGGAGATTTTCTTGCCGTCGGTGTCCAGCCCGCCGAAGATCAGCTTGAACTCCTTCTTCAGCATCGGGCGCTGGAACACCTCCAGGATGCGCTCGCCGCTGAAATTGGAATCTATGGTCTCCGACATCAGCTGGATCTGCGCCAACTTGCCGTTCAGCCAGTTGGCGATCTGCTCGGCCAGCACCTGGCTGGTCTGGACCACCTCCTGCTCCTTGCCGCTGCGGATGCTGTCGGCGACGCTCAGGTATTGCAGCCACGACAGCGTGGACAAGGTGGCGGCCAGCACCAGCGCGGAAATCAGGCCGGCTTTGTGAGCGATTTTCATGACAGGCTGCCAGGGAAAAGTGAGTATTTTCACCATAGCGCACCTGTACATACGTCCAAGTCATCCTGTTCATTTTTTTACAAAAACCGCCCGCTCATCCCCGCTAGCCAAGCGATACCCTACCCACCCGGTAAAGCTCGCTGGCGCCGCCGGCGGGCTCCCGCATCCGCCGCGACAAGCTCAGGCGGACCAGGGTCCAGCTCGCGGGATCGAAGGCTGCCGCGGCGGCCAGCACATCCTCACCGCCGCGCCAGCCTTCCTGAACGTCCCTCAGCGCATCCATGCCCGCCGAGGCCGCCATCGGCAACTTCTCCACCATCGCATAGCGAGCCTCAGCCACATCGCCGCTCCATTGGCCGAACCAGGCAAACGCGCTCTCCACCGCCGGCCTGCCAAACGACGCGCACAGCGCGGCAAAACCCGGGCCGGACAGGAAGTCGCGCATGCCTTCGGAAGTTCGCCACAGGTAGAACGGCGCGTAGGCGTTCGCCGCCGCGCCATCCTCGCCCGCGCGGCTGTACAAATAGGCTTTGAGGCCCAGCCCCGGCAGGCCGTCGGTCAGATGGCCGCGCTCAGCGATGCGGCGCTCAATGATTTCCATCGGATAATCGGCCGGCAGCGCGATCCGGTAGCGCATGGCTATCATGGCAGCAGCGCCTCCGGCGGCAATTGCGACGCCTGGCGGCCATGGCTGAACGACCAGTTGTCCATCTCGCCATCGATCAACACCACCATCAGATCGGCGGGTTCCAGGCCCGGCGACGCGCTCAAGCGCTCGGCCATCCTGGCGTAGAACGCCGCCTTGGCTTCTTTAGTCCGCGGCCGCCCCAGATGCAGCGTCACCAGCACGAAATCGTCGGAACGCGGGCCGCCGCCGTAATCCGGGTCGATGATCATCTCTTCGGCCTCATGCTGATGAATCACCTGGAAACGATCCTTGGGCGGCACGGCGATGCATTCCACCATCGCTTGATGGATGCCGTCGGCCAGCGCGCGCAGGTATTGCGGCGGCTTGCCTTTGCGCAGGGAAATGCGTGCATAGGGCATGGTGTTCTCCTTATTCAGCTTGCGAAGTCAAAACCGCGTCCAATTGCTCAAGCGCGGCGGTGGCGGATGGCCAACCGACATAAAAGGCCAGGTGGGTCAGCAGCTCGCCCAGTTCTTCAGCGCTCAAGCCGTTCTCCAAGCCGCGGCGCAGGTGGAAATCCAACGCATGCGGTCGGGCCTGGCCGATCAGGGCGGCAATGGTGGCCAGGCTGCGTTCGCGCGGGCTCAAGCCCGGCCGCCGCCAGACATCATCGAACAAGACCTGGCTGGACAGTTCCGCCAGTTTTGGGGCCAGCCTGGACATGGCATCGGCGAGGGTAAACATTCCGGACTCCTATGTTTGGATTGGCCATTCCACTGTAAACCCGTCACATCATCCTTAAAATCAGATATATTTTTACAAATAGTTCCAAATTTCAGGATGGTTATCATGAGACGAACTTTATTGGATCTGGACGTGCTGGCCAGCCTGGCCAGCGGCGTGGAGCTGGGCAGCTTCGCCCGCGCCGCCGACAGACTGGGCCGCTCCACCTCGGCCATCAGCGCCCAGATGAAGAAGCTGGAGGAACAAGCCGGCGTGGCCATTCTGCGCAAGAGCGGCCGCGGACTGGAACTGACGCCCGCCGGCGAAGTGCTGCTGTCCTACGCCCGCCGGCTGCTGGAACTGAACGACGAAGCGGTGGAGGCGACGCGCGGCGCCTCATTGGCCGGCTGCGTGCGCCTGGGCATGGCCGAGGATTTCGGCGAGGGCCTGCTGCCGCAGGCGCTGGGGCGCTTCGCCCGCGCCTGCCCCGACGTGCGGGTGGAAATGCGGGTGGCCCGCAGCCAGGAGTTGCAGCAATCGGTGATGGCCGGGGAGCTGGACCTGGCGCTGGCCTGGGATTCCGGCCCGCGCGCGCCGCACAGCGCGGCCATCGGCCGCTACGCCGTGCACTGGATAGGCCCGGATAGCGGCCCGCTCCCTCCCGGCCCGCTGCCGCTGGCGCTGTTCGACCCGCCCTGCGTCATCCGCGCCCAGGCATGCGGCGCGCTCGACCGCGCCGGCCGCCCCTGGCGCATGGCGGCCAGCGGCAGCAGCCTGGCCGGCCTGTGGTCGGCGGTGCGCGCCGGGCTGGGCGTCACCGCCCGCACCGCCGTCCAGCTGCCGCCCGGCCTGCGGATACTGGACCCGGCCCAGCACCGCCTGCCGTCCCTGCCCGCCATCGACCTGCTGCTGTGCCGCGCCGAAGCCCGGCCCGCAGCGCCGGCGCAGCGGCTGCACGACATTCTGCTGGCGCAATTGACCACCCCGGGTGTTGAAGCGGAGGCGCTTAACATCGATAATTAACGGTTTTTGAAGCGGAATTCGAAGCATGCCCGTGATCAGTCTCGTCGAACGGATCGACGCCCTGCTGCCCCAGACCCAGTGCGGACAATGCAGCCACGCCGGCTGCCGCCCGTACGCGGAAGCGTTGGCGGAAGGCCGCGACCCGATCAACCGCTGCCCGCCGGGCGGCGAAGACGGCATCCGGGCGCTGGCGGAACTGCTGGGCAAGCCGGCCATCCCCTTCGATCACGCCGGTCCGCAGCCCAAGCCCCGCGCGCTGGCCGTGATCCGCGAAGACAGCTGCATAGGCTGTACGCTGTGCATCCAGGCCTGTCCGGTGGACGCCATCGTCGGCGCGGCCAAGCAGATGCACACCGTGATCGCCGACGAATGCACCGGCTGCGAGCTATGCCTGGCGCCCTGTCCGGTCGATTGCATCGACCTCGTCCCGGTGGACGATCCCGCCGACGGCGAGCGCCGCATGGTGATGGCCCGCGCCGCCCAGGCGCGCAAGCGCTACGACGCCCGCCAGGCGCGCAAGGACCGCGACGCCGCCGACAAAGCCAAGCGCCTGGCCGAGCGCGCCGCGGTGGCCGCGCCCACCCCATCTACCGCGCCTGCAGCCAGCCAGGCACCCACAGCCGCCGCGAGCGCCGCCGACAAGAACGAGCTGATCCGCAAGGCGATGGAACGCGCCAAACAGCAGGCGCCGGTGGCCGCCACCGCGTCCGCCGACAAGATGGCGGTGATACGCGCCGCGATGGAGCGCGCCGCCGCCATGAAGGCCGCCCAGCAAGAAGCAGACAAGGACCCAGAGTGAACGCCGCCAAACGCCAAGAAATCTTCCGCCGCCTGCGCGACGACAACCCGCGCCCGACCACCGAGCTGGAATACGCGACGCCGTTCGAGCTGCTGATCTCGGTGCTGCTGTCGGCCCAGGCCACCGACGTTGGCGTCAACAAGGCGACGCGCCGCCTGTATCCGGTGGCCAACACCCCGGCCGCGATGCTGGCCCTGGGCGAGGAAAGCCTGACCGAATACATCAAGACCATAGGCCTGTACAAAACCAAGGCCAAAAACGTGATCGCCACCTGTAGGCTGTTGCTGGAAAAACACGGCGGCGAGGTGCCGCAAACGCGCGAGGCGCTGGAGGCCCTGCCCGGCGTCGGCCGCAAGACCGCCAACGTGGTGCTCAACACCGCCTTCGGCCAGCCCACCATCGCGGTGGACACCCATATCTTCCGCGTCGCCAACCGCACCCGCATCGCGCCGGGCAAGGACGTGCGCGAAGTGGAGGACAAACTGATCAAGTTCGTGCCGGCTGAATTCAAGCTGGACGCGCACCACTGGCTGATCCTGCTCGGCCGCTACGTGTGCAAGGCCCGAAAGCCCGAATGCCAACGCTGCGTGATCGCGGACCTCTGCGAATATCCGGCAAAACCGTTATGATAAAAATAGAGTCGAAATTCGATATCGATGACAGAAGACGGATTGTATATTCCACTGTTCGCCCCCATTTACCTTTTCGAATCAGCCAGCTAACAAGAGGATTGCCAGTGACAACGAGTCTTCGCATCATGGCCGGCGCCCTGCTCGCGGCGTCGTTACTGTCCGGCTGCGACAGAATCGAGCAGTTTGTCAAAGGCAGCAGCCAGCCCGCCCCCGTCGCCATTCCTGCCCAGCAGGATGGCCGCGTAGCCATGCTGCTGCCCGATTTCACCCAGCTGGTCAGCCGCGACGGCCCGGCCGTGGTCAATATCCAGGCCACCCGCGAAGGCGGCGCGGCCGCGCCGCAGCAAAGCGGCAACATGCCCTTCCCGGTGCCGGAAGACGACCCGCTATACGACTTCTTCCGCCGCTTCATGCCCAACCAGCCGCCGCAGCAGGAGCAAGGACCGGAAGAAAGCGTGTCCTACGGCTCCGGCTTCATCATCAGCAGCGACGGCTTCATCCTGACCAACGCCCACGTGGTGGCCGACGGCGGCCAGATCCGCGTCACGCTGACCGACAAGCGCGAACTGCGCGCCAAGCTGGTGGGCCTGGACAAGCGCAGCGACGTGGCCTTGCTCAAGGTGGCTGCGGCCGACCTGCCGGTGGCCAAGATAGGCAGCCCAGCCGATCTGAAGGTCGGCGAATGGGTGGCCGCCATCGGCGCGCCGTTCGGCTTCGACAACACCGTCACCGCCGGCATCGTGTCGGCCAAGGGCCGCAGCCTGCCCGACGAGACGCTGGTGCCCTTCATCCAGACCGATGTGGCGATCAACCCCGGCAACTCCGGCGGCCCGCTGTTCAACCTGCGCGGCGAAGTGGTCGGCATCAACTCGCAGATCTACAGCCGTTCCGGCGGTTTCATGGGCATTTCCTTCGCCATTCCCATCGATTTGGCGATGCAGGTGGCCGACCAGCTGAAGACCAAGGGCAAGGTCAGCCGCGGCCAGCTGGGCGTCAACATCCAGGAAGTGACCCAGGAGCTGGCGCAATCGTTCGGCCTGCAGCGCCCGTCCGGCGCGCTGGTGGTGCGCGTCGATCCCAAGGGCCCTGCCGCCAAGGCCGGCCTGCAAGCCGGCGACATCATCCTGAAGCTCAACAACCAGTCCATCGACAGTTCCAAGGACCTGCCGATGCTGGTGGGCTCGCTGGGCCCCGGCACCAAGATCAAGCTGGTGGTGTGGCGCAAGGGCTTCGAGAAGACGATGGAAGCCACGCTGGTGGAACAGGCGCCGGAACCGGGCAACGCCACCAAGCCCGCCAGCGACAACTCCCCGCAGGGCTACCAGTTCGGCAAGCTGGGCCTGACGCTGAGCGAGCTGACGGCCGACCAGCGCGCCGACCTCGGCATCCGCGGCGGCCTGCTGATCCAGAAGTCGCAAGGCCCGGCCGCGCGCTCCGGCCTGATGCCGGGCGATATCATTCTGGGGCTGAACCAGAGCGACATCACCAGCATCAACGCCTTCGAGAAGGCGCTGGCCGGCGCCGGCGGCCACGCCGCGCTGCTGGTGCGCCGCGGCGAAGCAGTGCTCTACATCGCGCTGCGCACCGACTGAGCCCGTCCGCTCCGACAAAAAAACGCCGCCCAATGGGCGGCGTTTTTTCATCCCGCTTCCGCGTCTATAAATCCGACATGGCTTGATTTTTCCACCAATGGAGAACGCGATGGGCAAGCTGCGCGTAGCCTGCTTTTCACTGTCCATAGACGGTTTCGGCGCGGGACCGGAACAGAGTCTGGACCACCCGCTGGGCATCGGCGGCATGGCCCTGCACCAGTGGGCGTTCGCCACCTCCGCCTTCCAGCGCCTGCACGGTGACGGCATCAGCGGCGAAACCGGGGTCGACAACGATTTCATCGAACGGGGTTTCGACAATGTCGGCGCCTGGATACTGGGACGCAATATGTTCGGCCCTGTGCGCGGCCCCTGGCCCGATCTGGAATGGAAAGGATGGTGGGGCGAGGAGCCGCCCTACCACACTCAAGTGTTCGTGCTGACCCATCACCCCCGCCCGACTCTCGTCATGAAGGGCGGGACGACTTTCCACTTCGTCGCCGACGGCGTCCAGACCGCGTTGGAGAGGGCCCGCGAAGCGGCTGCCGGCCGGGACGTGAGGCTGGGCGGCGGCGTCGACACGGTGCGGCAATGCCTACGCGTCGGCCTGATCGACGAACTGCACCTCGCCATCGCGCCCACGCTGCTGGGACGCGGCGAGGCCTTGTTCGCCGGGCTGGACCTGCCCGCGCTCGGCTACCAATGCGCGGAACAGCTGCCGGGCGAGCGGGCCTGCCACCTGCTGCTGCGCCGGCTTGACACGCCAGCCTGAGGCGGAAAACAAAAAAGCGGAGCCCATGGGCTCCGCTTTTTCGCGCACGGCCTTAATCAGGCCGGATTGTGCAGCAGCGAATTGCGCCGCGAGTAGCCGAAGTACACCACCAAGCCGATGATCAGCCAGGCGGCGAAGCAGGTCCAGGTCAGCAGCGACAGCTGGGTCATCAGGAAACCGCAGCACAGAATGGCCAGCGCCGGAATGGTCGGCACCGCCGGGCAGACGAATTTGCGCGGCAGATCCGGCTCGCGCTTGCGCAGCACGATCACCGACAGCGCGATCAGCGCGAACGCGGCCAGGGTGCCGATGTTCACCAGCTCGGCCAGCGTGTGCAGCGGCACGAAGCCGGCCAGCAGCGCGATGATGGTGCCGATCAGCCAGGTGGCCTTGTACGGCGTGCCGTATTTCGGGTTCACCTCGGAGAAGATCTTGGGCAGCAGACCGTCGCGGCTCATCGCGAACAGGATTCGGGTCTGGCCGTAGGTCATCACCAGGATCACCGTCATCATGCCCAGGATGGCGCCCAGGTCGACGAAGCCGGCGAACCAGTCCAGCTTGGCCACCTGCAGCGCCAGCGACACCGGGTGGTCGACGCCGGCGAACTGCATATAGGGCACGATGCCGGTCATGATGGCGGCCACCACCACGTACAGGATGGAGCACACCGCCAGCGACCAGATCACGCCGCGCGGGATGTCCTTGGCCGGGTTCTTCACTTCTTCCGCCGCGCAGGTGACCGCGTCGAAGCCGATGAAGCTGAAGAACACGATGGCGGCGCCGTGGAACACACCGGAGAAGCCGAACGGCAACGCCGGCTCCCAGTTGGCCGGCTTCACGTGCCACACGCCGATGGCGATGAACAGCACCACCACCGCCACCTTGATCAGCACCACGATATTGTTGACGCGCTTGGACTCCTTGATGCCGAAGGCCAGCAGCGCGGTGATGATCATCGCGATGCAGAAGGCCGGCAGATTAAACAAGGTTTCCTTGCCCGGCACCGAGCCGGCGGCGGCGGTCAGCGCCTGCGGCAGCGTGACGCCGAAGCCGGACAACAGGCTCTGGAAGTAGCCGGACCAGCCGACGGACACCGCCGACGAGGCCAGCAGGTATTCCAGCAGCAGGTCCCAGCCGATGATCCAGGCGATCAGCTCGCCCAGCGTGGCGTAAGCATAGGTGTAAGTGGAGCCGGAAATCGGCAGCATGGAGGCGAATTCGGCATAGCACATCGCCGCGAAGCCGCAGGCGAAGGCGCTGATGACGAAGGAAAGCACCAGGCCGGGGCCGGCGATGGTGGCGCCGGTGCCGGTGAGCACGAAAATCCCGGTGCCGATGATGGCGCCGATGCCCAGCATGGTAAGGTCGAACGCGGAGAGCTCTTTTCGCAGCCCGCGCGAAGTCTGAGCGGCGGCCAACATGCCTTGCACGCTCTTCTTGCGCATCAAACTCATTGTCTACTATCCCGTATCTTGCCCGCACCGGTCCGCGCCGCCGTACATGGCGGCGGCGCTGAAACGACAAGACGCCCGCTGTCCAGGCGGGCGCCTCATACTCGGATTCGGCTGTTTGTGATCTGATTTGTCCCTCTGCGGCTGCCCTGTCTTGTCTGCCATGTGCAGGTCATGCTCGCGGAGGCCATCGATACTACCGCAGGAGGCTGCGGTCACAATACGGGAAAACACCAATATCTTACAAGCAAATAATCAATAGTCATATCAAGGACAATTTACGGCAGCGGCATCCTGTCCACCAGCCGTCTGGCGGCCTGCTCCAACTTGGCGCGATGGTTGTCGCCATCGCCCAGCCGTTCCCGGCCGCTCCACAATACCGCGCCATCTTCGCCCTTCACCGTCAGGCTCAGCTCGGCCCATTGCTCCAGCCGGTACGGCGGCTGCCGCCAATAGCCGTCGTAACGCCAGTCCATCGGCTGATCCACCCACTGCTGCCGCTGCTCCTCGGCGAAACACAGCCGCCAGCCCGGCGGCGGCCCCTCCTCCAGCCCGCGCAGCGCCAGCCTGGCGAACAGCCAGCCATGCCAGTCGGCGCCGTCGCCGTCGGGCAGGCACTCCAGCCGGACGCGAGGCGCCGACGCCGCGGAATCGCCGATGTCCGCCCAGGCCAGGCCGGAAACCAGCAATAAGGCGGCCAAACCGCCCGTCAGCAAACCGCTCATCGCCCTCTCCCGATATTTCGTCATGCCAGACAGACTACCCCCAAACGACAAAGTGCCGCGACTCTCGCCGCGGCACCGTAAACAATCGTTTGCAAAACTGCTCAAACCGCGTTTACCACCACGCCTCCAGCTGCACGCCGAAGGTATTGGCGTGGGTGCGGCCATTGGCGGCGAAAGTGGTCAGATTGGCCTGCGCCGCCGCGTTGTTCCAGTTGTAATGGCTGGCGTACACCCGCAGCTCCGGCCGGGTCCAAAAGTCCGTATTCGGCGAGAACGCCACCGCCAGCGTGGCCTTGTTCAGTTGCTGCGCAGGCTGGTCATCGGCATTGCGCCGGGTCAGGCCGATCTCGGTCAGCAGCTTGACGTTGGCCGCCACGCCGTAGGACAGCCTGCCGCCCAAAGTGGAATCGCGGTACTTGGCGGCGTTGTCCGGCGCCGTCGTCTGCCAGCCAAGCACCGCCTGGCCGCCGAAGCGTCCGCGCTGCCAGTCCACCACTTCGGCGATGCGATTCTGCCGCGCGCCGGCCTGCGCCGCGCCGTTGCTGTCCAGATTGTAGAACTGGCCGGACAGCGACGCGTGGCCGGTGGACGTTTGCAGGAACAGCGAATTATTGACGCCCTGAGCCAGGAAATCCTTTTGATTGTGCAGCAGGCCCAGCGCCGCGCCGGGCTTGCCGATGGCGAAATCGCCGCCTATCGCCGCGCCGGTCAGCGTCAGTTTGCCGCCCGGGTTAGTCTCGATGCCCGTCAGCTGAAAATTGGCCCGGCGCGCGTTGTTGGGCGTGGCGTTGTTGTTGGCGTAGCTGCCGGACGAGGACACCGACAGGTTCAGCCTGGCCCTGCCGACGGCGATGCCGTCCACGCCGGCGCCGTAGTTGTCGCCGTCCTGCATCAGCCAGTTGTCCAGAATATGGATGTCCTGGACGCGGTGGTAGCGCTGGCCGGCCCACAGCGTCAGATTGGGCGCGAATTCCAGCCCACTGATGTAGCCATAGACCTGCGAGGCGCTGGTCTTGCCGTTGTAGATGGTGGGCATCACGTAAGCGCCCCAGCTGACGCCGTTGCCCAATGTCCATTTCTTGCCGACGCCGAACTCAATATAGGTGTCGCCCTCGTTGCCCAGGCGGAAATGCTGCAGATCGCCGCCCAGCTGGTATTGGCCTTTGGGCAGATTATCGCCGGCGCTGCCGTAGAAGCCGCTGCGCAGATAGCCGTCGAACTGAAAGCCCATGTCGTCCAGCGCCTTCTTCACCGCGCCGCTCAACTGCTCGGCGCTGATCTGCGGCGCCGGCGCGGCGGCGGGCGCATCGTCCGCCCAGGCCGGCAGAGCATTCCCCAACGGCAACAGCACGCACAGCCAGCTTATTGTTTTCGTCCTCATTCTTGTCTCCTTGTATTTATCGATGGTCGCGCGCCTGGCGCGGGCAAAGCTCCGCCCTGCCGGCCTGGCGGCCGGCATGAAAGCGGTATTCGGGTGCGGGGGCGGTTAAGAAACGCTTGGCGGCGCGGCCCGATACAGCAGCGAATGCCAGGGCCTCAGCTGGCCATCGGCATGCGGCGGGTGGTTGGACAGCAACAGCTCCAGCGCCCAGCCCTCCGGCACGGCGTCCGGCGGCGGCTGGTAATGGATGTTGTCGGCGCCGAAGTGGTTGATGACCAGCAGCATTTCACCGTCGCCGCGGCGGGTGTAGGCCCACAAGCTGGGATGGTCGGGCGTCAGGCAGCGGTAGTCGCCGTCGGCGAACACCCGGTACTGCTTGCGCAGCTGGATCAAGCGGCGGTAGTGATGCAACGCGGAATGCTTGTCGCCGATGGCGGCGGCGACATTGATCTCGGCCGCGTCCGCCGCCACGCCTATCCACGGCTCGGCCGCGCTGAAGCCGGCGTGCGGGCCGTCGTCCCACTGCATCGGCGTGCGGGCGTTATCGCGCGAGCGCTGGCGGATCACCGCCATCGCCTCGGCGTCGGCATAGCCCTCCGCCAACAGCTGGCGATAGGCGTTCAGGCTTTCCACGTCGCGCAGCTGGCCGATGTCGCTGAAGCCGGGATCGGCCATGGCGATCTCCTCGCCCTGGTAGATATAGGGCGTGCCCTGCAGGCCATGCAGCGCGGTAGCCAGCATCTTGGCGGACTCGGTGCGCCAGCGGCCGCCGTCGCCGAAACGGGACAGCGCGCGCGGCTGATCGTGGTTGCACCAGAACAGCGCGTTCCAGCCGCCGCCGGCGTGCATGCCGATTTGCCAGTCGGACAGGATGCGCTTGAGCGCGATGAAATCCACCTCGCCCGCCCGCCACTTCTCGCCGTCCGGATAATCCACCTTCAGATGGTGGAAGTTGAAGGTCATGCTCAGCTCGCGCCGCTCCGGGCGGCTATAGGCGATGCAGTGCTCCAGCGAGGTGGACGACATCTCGCCCACCGTCATCAGCTCATGGCCATCGAACACTTCGCGGTGCATCTGCTGCAGGTATTCATGCACGCGCGGACCGTCGGTGTAGAAGTGGCGGCCGTCGCTATCGTCCTCGGAGAAGGCCGGGTCCTTGGAAATCAGGTTGATCACGTCCAGCCGGAAGCCGGCCACACCCTTGTCGCGCCAGAAGCGCATCATCTCGAATACCGCCTGGCGCAGCGCCGGGTTGTCCCAGTTCAGATCGGCCTGGGTCTTGTCGAACAGGTGCAGGTAATACTGGCCACTGGCTTCGTCTTTCTCCCAGGCGTTGCCGCCGAACTTGGACTGCCAGTTGTTGGGCGCGTCGCGCCAGATGTAGAAATCGCGGTAGGGGTTGTCCCTGCCCTGCAACGCCTGCTGGAACCACGCGTGCTCGGTGGAAGTGTGGTTGACCACGATGTCCAGCATCACGCCGATGCCGCGCCGACTGGCCTCGGCCAGCAGCAGTTCGAAGTCTTCCATGCTGCCGTAGGCCGGATCGATGCTGTAGTAGTCGCTGACATCGTAGCCGTTGTCGTTTTGCGGCGAGCGGTAGAACGGCGTCAGCCACAAATAGTCCACACCCAGCCAGGCCAGATAATCCAGCCGGTCCGCCACGCCCAGCAGGTCGCCGGTGGCTTGGTTGCGGTGGCTGCTGAAGCTCTTGGGGTAGATCTGGTACACCACCGCCTGTTTCATGTCCTTAGGCATGCTGCGCGGCCTCCGCTTGGGCGGCCGCGGCCAACTGGCGGCGCGCCAGCAGCCAGGTCAGGCCGAAGGGCACGATCAGCGCCACCAGCATGCCCGCCAGGAACAGCGGGATGTACTGCGGAATGATGGAGATGAAGGCCGGCAGACCGCCGACGCCGATCGCCGACGCCTTGACGTGGCCCAGGCTGATCAGCACCGCCGCGCAGGCGGAGCCGGCCAGCGCCGCGTAAAACGGCAGCTTGTGGCGCAGATTGACGCCGAACATCGCCGGCTCGGTGATGCCGAAGAAGGCCGACACCGCCGAGGTGGACGCCATGTTCTTGTCGTTGGCGTTTCTGGCCAGCCAGAACATCGCCAGCGCGGCGCTGCCCTGCGCGATATTGGACAGCGCGATCATCGGCCAGATGAAGGTGCCGCCCTGGCTGGCAATCAGTTGCAGATCCACCGCGATGAACATGTGGTGCATGCCGGTCAGCACCAGCGGCGCGTACAGCGCGCCGAACAAGGCCGCGCCCAGCCACGGCGCCAGGTTGAACACGTAGACCAGCGCGTCGGTGACGGCGATGCCGAGGTGGCGGGCCAAGGGGCCGATCACCGCCAGCGCCAGGAAGCCGCTGACCGCGATGGTGACGATGGGCACCACCAGTAGTTGCACCGCGTTGGGCACCCGCGGCCGCAGCCACAGCTCGACGCGGCACATCACCCAGGCGGCGGCCAGGATAGGCAGAATCTGGCCCTGATAGCCCACTTTTTCGATACGCAGGCCAAAGAGATCAAAGTAAGGCACCGACGCGCCGTCCAGCCCGGCCGCCGCCTTGCCGTAATTCCAGGCGTTAAGCAGGTCCGGATGCACCAGCAACAGGCCCAGCACGATGCCGAGAATCTCGCTGCCGCCAAAGCGCTTGGCCGCCGACCAGCCCACCAGCGCCGGCAGGAACACGAAGGAAGTGTTGGCCATCATATTGATCAGCCCCCACAGCCCGGACAGGCCCGGGTAGGCGTCCAGCAGGCTCTGGTCCGCGATGAACATGCCCTTGGCGCCCAACAGATTGTTGGCGCCCATCAGCAGGCCGGCGATGACGATGGCCGGCAATATCGGCATGAACACGTCCGAGAATACCTTCACCAGCTGCTGCAGCCGGTTCTGCTTGGCGTCGCCGCTGGCCTTGACGTCGGCGATGGTGGCGCGGGCCACGCTGCCCTGCTTCACCATCTCGGCGTAGACACGGTCCACGTCGCCGGCGCCGATCACGATCTGGAACACCCCGGCATTGCTGAAGTGCCCCTTCACCAGCGCCACCTGGCGCAGCGCGTCTCCATTCACCTTGGATTCGTCGTGCAAAGAGATGCGCAGCCGGGTGAGGCAGTGCGCCGCCTGGCGGATATTGCCCGCGCCGCCGATGTTTTCCAGTATCCGCGCGGCGATCGCCTGATAGTCGTGACTCATCGTCCCTCCCTGTCCCTTGTTGCGGCGGTGGGTTTGCTTCCGGCAACGATGCCGGAAATCCGCCTGTTTGTGGTGATTGTCTACATAACAACTGGGGGCAAGTTAACTCGTACATACAAGCCGGTCAACACTCGTCTGTACGAGTTTGCGAAAAGTCAAACCGACTGCCGCCATTTCGCAACAGCGGCAAAGAGAAGGCCCGGGCGGATCACTCCGCGCCGGGCCTGACTCATTCGATCCATTCTGCTATCAGCGGTGGATCGCCCATGCGGGGCATCCAGCCTACGAAAGATCATCTGCTGTAGGCGCGGAATCTCGGCAAAGCTGGGCGTTCCGCCGAGTTGCACCATCATGGCAATATTCGAGGTACGTGGTATGCTTCCTTGACACAATGGCCACATTAACGCCCTCATGAAAATGCTCACCGAGGCTTCCGACAATGTGTACCAGTTGGCTCGTGCCCTCCATGTGGTCGAGGCCTAACAATTCATTCAAGCTGACGTCGCTTCGCCGCGCGGCTTAATCCAGGTACTAGCGCTACCGTGACTTTTTGGACTGATATTCGTAACGCAAGAAATGAAACGCTGCCAAATGGGCTGCGGTACATGAGTCTCCGTCATGCCCTTACACTTCATGCACCACTAGGCTTTAACGACACATGGAAAATGTTCGAAGCACGATTCGGGTTAGTTGCAGGAGGACTCAATACTGGCGAGGCTATTTTAAAAGCGGCCAATTTACTTGCAGAGGATCGTTTAGCTTGGCTGGCATATGAAAAAGCCAGGATAAATTTTGTACGCTTACGCGTTAAAACCGGGCTACCTAAACCCTAACACCTTATTCACCCTAGACGGGCTAACGCCAACGGGTAATTTCAACGTTAGGCGGAGCCATTCGACTGATACTTGCCATTGCGGCCGTGTCTATCGCGCAAGCGTCATGCATAGCCGAAAGCGGTTCACTTGATTGCAAAGCGGATAAAAAGCAATGCCTCGGCTTGGACGAAAAAAGGGGAACAGACCACAATTTCCATCAATTCAGCGAGATGAAATTAAACGTGGCCCATTTCCCCTTTCCCCTGCCCAAAATCCTCTCACACAAAACTCTGCATACCCTCGCACTGAGGGGAAATACTAGCGCCTCGCAATATCCGTGAAATAAAACTTGTCCAGCCGATGCCGCGATTCGGTGTATTCGAATAGCCGGCCGTCGTAGAGGTGGGTCAGGTTTTTGACCACGATCACGTGGTCCATCCCGTTGAGGTCCAGGTAGCGGCGGTCGTCGTCGTTGCAGGGCTGGGCCTCGATGATGCGCTGGGCGTAGCTGATGGTCAGCCCCAGATCCTGCTCGATGTAGCGGTAGATGGAGCCGGCGGCGATGTCCGCGTTCAGGCCGGGCACCAGGCCGGCCACGAAGTGGTTGATGTCCAGGATCACATTCTCGCCGTCGATATTGCGCACCCGCTTGATCTTGACCATGCTGGTGCCCTCGGCCAAGCCGGTAGCCTGGGCTAACAGCGCGTCGGCGGGCTGCGCCGCCAGCTCCGCCACTTGCGACACCACCTTGCGCCCCATGCGCTCGTTCATTTCCTGGAAGCTGACGATGCCGCTGAGCTGGAATTCGATATTGCCTGGCTTGAGCACGAACATGCCCTTGCCGTGGATTTTCTGCACATAGCCGCGCTCCTGCAGCATGTCCACCGCCTTGCGCACGGTGCCGCGGCTGGCGTCGTAGCTGTGCATCAGCTCGGATTCGGACGGGATGCGTTCGCCCTGGGCGTAGCGCCGGTTGTCGATGTCGGCGACGATGTCGGAATAGATCTGATGGTATTTGTTCACGTTGTTTGTCTTCTTGTGCGCGCGCCCCCTGCGCGGCGAGGCCCTACCTTAGCAAGCCGCGGCCGGCGCGGCAAACCGCCCTCAATCCCAATAGCCTGGCGCGGCGTAGGCGGCTTTCAGGTGTTCGATGAAATGCCGCACCCTGGCCGGCAGCAGCTTGCGCTGCAGCACCACCGCGTACACCGGGTAGTCCGGCGACGAGAAATCGTCGAGCACCGTCGCCAGCCGGCCTTCGGACAGATCGTCCTTCACCTCCCACAGCGAGCGCCAGGCCAGACCCAGACCCTGCAGCGCCCAGTCGTGCAGCACCGCGCCGTCGTTGCACTCCAGCGCGCCGGATACCTTCAGATTCACCGGCTTGCCGTCCACCACGAAGCTCCAGCCGCGGCTCTGGCTTTCGCCCAGCGACAGGCATTGGTGATGCTGCAAATCGTCCAACGCCCGCGGCGCGCCGCGGATGGCCAGATAAGCGGGCGACGCCACCACCACGCGATGGTTTTCCGCCAGCCGGATCGCCACCAGGCCGGAATCGGACAGGTCGGAAATGCGGATGGCGCAGTCGACGCGGTCGCGCTGCAGGTCCACCAGCCGGTCGGACAGGTCCAGCGTCACCTTCACCTCCGGATGCAGGCGCTGGAAAGCGGCGACATGCGGCGCCACGTGACGGCGGCCGAAGCCGGCCGGCGCGGACAAGCGCAGATGGCCGCGCGCCCTGCCGCTGCCGGACGCCACCGCAGCCTCGGCTTCTGTCAGATCGGCCAGTATCCGCTGGCAGTCCTCGTAAAACGCTTCGCCTTCCTGCGTCGGCGTGACGCTGCGGGTGGTGCGCGCCAACAGGCGCACGCCCAGCCGCTCTTCCAGCGCGTCCAGGCGCCGGCCCACCATGGCTGGCACCACGCCCAGCTGCCGCGCTGCGGCCGACAAGCTGCCCAGTCCCACCACGGCGACAAAGGTCTCCAGCTGCTTCAGCTCGCTCATTAGCTACCTAAAAGTAAAAAATGTTATGTTTTTCATGCCATTTCTTTTTACTTGGATGGCGAATAGACTGTCAAACATTGCATTGCAGCATCATCATGTCATTTCCCCTACCAAGGAGCGCGCGCATGGCAGTCAATCTCCCGCAGGGCGTGGAAGTTCTCGCCGACATCACTCCGGCCTACGCCGAAATCCTCACTCCCGAGGCGCTGGCTTTCGTCGCCAAGCTGCATCGCCGCTTCGAGCCGACCCGGCGCGAACGCATCGCCGCCCGCGCCGCGCGCCAGGCCGAGCTGGACGCCGGCAAGCTGCCGGACTTCCTGCCGGAAACCGCAGCCGTGCGCGCTGGCGGCTGGAAGATCGCGCAGTTGCCGCAGGACCTGCTGGACCGCCGCGTGGAAATCACCGGCCCGGTGGAGCGCAAGATGATGATCAACGCGCTGAATTCCGGCGCCAAGAGCTTCATGGCCGACTTCGAGGACTCCAACTGCCCGAGCTGGGACAACCAGATCGCCGGCCAGATCAATGTCCGCGACGCCTATCGCAAGACCATTTCCTACCAGAGCCCGGAAGGCAAGCAGTACCGGCTGAACGATACCGTCGCCACCCTGCTGCTGCGCCCGCGCGGCTGGCACCTGATGGAAAAGCACGTCAAGGTGGACGGCGAGATCGTGTCCGGCAGCCTGTTCGACTTCGGCCTGTCGTTCTTCCACAACATCCATTACCTGCGCGAAAACGGCAGTGCCACCTATTACTACCTGCCCAAGATGGAAAGCCATCTGGAAGCGCGCCTGTGGAACGACGTCTTCGCGTTCGCCCAGAATGAGCTGAACGTCCCGCAAGGCACGATCAAGGCCACGGTGCTGATCGAGACCATCCTCGCCGCCTTCGAGATGGACGAAATCCTCTACGAGCTGCGCGAGCACTCCGCCGGCCTCAACGCCGGCCGCTGGGATTACATCTTCAGCTGCATCAAAAAGTTCAAGCAGAACCGCGACTTCTGCCTGGCCAACCGCGCGCTGATCACGATGACCGTGCCCTTCATGCGCGCCTACGCGCTGCTGCTGCTGAAAACCTGCCACCACCGCGACGCGCCGGCCATCGGCGGCATGGCGGCGCTGATTCCGATCAAGAACGACGCCGACGCCAATGAAAAGGCGCTGGCAGGCGTCAAGGCCGACAAAGACCGCGACGCCACCGACGGCTACGATGGCGGCTGGGTGGCCCACCCGGGCCTGGTGCCGATCGCCGACGCGGCGTTCACCGCGGCGCTGGGCGACGCGCCGAACCAGATCGCCAAGCAGCGCCCGGACGTGCAGGTTTCCGCCGCCGACCTGCTGAACTTCCAGCCGGAAGCGCCGATCACCGAAGCCGGCCTGGCCATGAACATCAACGTCGGCATCCAGTACCTGGGTTCCTGGATTTCCGGCAACGGCTGCGTGCCCATCCACAACCTGATGGAAGACGCCGCCACCGCCGAGATCTCGCGTTCGCAGATCTGGCAGTGGATACGCTCGCCCAAAGGCGTGCTGGACGACGGCCGCAAGGTGACGGTTGAGCTGTTCCGCGAGCTGCAGGCCCGCGAAGTGGCCAAGCTGCAAGCCGAATACGGCGCGCGCTGGACCCGGCAATACGAAGACGCGGCCAAGATGTTCGACCTCTTGACCACCTCGGACGACTTCGTCGAATTCCTGACGCTGCCGGGCTACGAGTACATCGCCTGATTGATTATCCGGCGATCCGAACGGCCCCTTCCGGGGCCTTTTGGCATTTTTGCCCACGGCGGCGGCATCCGCAGGCACGGAACCTGCGCTTGCCAAGCCGATCGAAGCGGAGTCTACTTCCCTCACATCCAGCCCAGGAGCCGAAATGAGAAAAAACCGAATCAAGCCCATGCTGCTGTGTTTCATGCTGGCAGGCGCCGCGCCGCTGGCCTCCGCCGCCGACGGCGTGCAGCTCAATTTGTCGGCCAGCGCCCAGCGCGACGTGGCCAACGACCAGATCAGCGCCACCCTGTATGTGCAACAAAGCAACAACCAGGCCGCCGTGCTGGCCGATAGGCTGAACAAGGCCACCGCCAACGGCATGGCCATCGGTCGCGGCTACAAGGACGTGCAGCTGTCCAGCGGCAGCTACAGCACCTGGCCCAGCTACGACAAGAACGGCAAGATCACCGGCTGGCAAGGCCGTTCCGAGATCCAGCTGAAGAGCAAGGACTTCGCCCAGGCCGCCGAACTGATCTCCAAGCTGCAGCAGACCATGCTGCTGGAGGGCGTGCAGTTCGGCGTTTCCGACGAGGCCCGCCGCAAGGCCGAGCAAAGCATGATTCCCGAGGCCATCTCCAATCTGAAGAACCAGGCGGAAGTGGCCGCGCGCGCGCTGGGCAAGAACACGGTCAACATCCAGCAACTGGACATCGGCCAGCAAAACCACGGCTTCCGGCCGCCGGTCATGATGATGAAGGCGGCGATGGCGGGGGCCGAGTCCAACGTCAGCCAGCCCGACCTGCAGCCGGGCCAGACCCAGCTGCAACTGCAAGTCAGCGGCAAGGTTGAACTCAAGTAAGGCTTTCAGCCCCCGCCCGCTTGCGCTAAAGTAAGCACTGCGCTCGCCGGCCCCGTCTCGGGGCCGGCGTCATCTTCCGATCCCTCGCCATCGCTCCTAACATGAAACTGATCGCCTCTTTGACCAGCCCCTATGCCCGCAAGGTGCGCATCGTGCTGGCTGAAAAGAAAATCGACTGCCCGCTGGAGGAGGACGTGCCCTGGAACGCGGATACCCGCGTCACCGAGTACAACCCGCTGGGCAAGGTGCCGGTGCTTGAGCTGGACGACGGCTCCACCTTGTACGACTCCCGCGTGATCGTCGAATACCTGGAAAACAGCTCGCCGGTGTCGCGCCTGCTGCCGCAGGACAATCGACAAATCATCCTCACCCGCCGCTGGGAAGCGCTGGCCGACGGCATCATCGACGCGATGGTGGCCATCGTGCTGGAGCGCCGCCGTCCGCCGGCGAAGCAGATGGAGGAGTTGGTGGAGCGCCAGCGCGGCAAAATCCTGCGCGGACTGGCCACCCTGTCGGAGGACCTGGGCGAGAAGCCATGGTGCACCAGCCACGGCTACAGCCTGGCCGACATCGCCGTCGGCTGCTGCCTGGGTTATCTGGATTTCCGCGCGCCGGAAATCGACTGGCGCGCCGCCCACCCCAATCTGGACGCGCTGCTGCAGCGCCTCCATGCCCGCCAGTCGTTCCAGGACACCGAGCCGCCGGTCGCCTGAGCCTCGCCTTCGGATAAAAAACGCCACCGCACGCGGTGGCGTTTCGCATTGTCGGCCGCTCAGATCAAACCGGCGGCGATGTTGATCATCAAGGCCAGCACGGTGGCGTTGAAGAAAAAGGCCAGCACGCAGTGCACGGTGCCGGTGCGGCGCTGGCTGCCGTCGGTGAAGCTGACGTCGGCGGTCTGGCCCGAGGTGCCGATGATGAAGGCGAAATACAGGAAATCCTCATAATCCGGCTGCCGGGTGCCGGGAAACTCCAATCCTCCCGGCAAGCCATGCGCCTCCCTGGCGTAGAAACCGCGCGCGTAGTGCAACGCGAACATCACATGGGTGAACGCCCACGAGGACAGCAGCGTCAACACCGCCAGCACGATATGGGCGGCGCGCAGCCAGCCATGCATGTCCTTCACCACCGCCAGCTCCATCACGATGGCCGACAGGCTGGCCGCCGCCGCCAGGCACACCAGCAGCAGCACCAGCCACTGCCCCTCGTCCTCCACCCTGGCCCAGTGCCGTATCTGCTTGCGCCCGGTCCCGAACATCATCCAGCCGACCAGCCCCAGGTACAGCCAGGCGCCGGCGTTCCAACCGACGATGTAGCGCGTGACGTCGTGGATCGCCACGACATGCGGCAAGACCACGATCGCCAGCAGGCCGAACAGCGCCGACCAGGCCAGCCTGGGCCGCGCCAGCACCATGCGCGCCAGAACGAAACGGCGAAGCAAGCTCGTCATCAATGAATATCCTCCCGTGTCGAATGCGCGCAACACGCGCCCCCCAGACTATTGGGCGGGCATCGCCGCAGATTAAATTCATATTGCATAAAATATTTCTCTTTTCGATTCAGTTACAGCAGAATTCAGACTACAAGCACAAGAACCATTGGAGAGATCATGAGCTCGGCACTCGCCGCCCACCACCCTCAAACCCCGCCCCACCCCGAACCGCAGCTGGAGCAGATCTGCCAACGCCTGGCGCTGCACGATTTCTGCCTGCTGCCGGCGGAGCAAAGCCGTTCCCTACTGCAACGCTTTCCGGGCGCATTGGCTGACTGGGCGGCCTTTCAGGACAGTTGGAACCATCTGCAGCAGGACAAGTTCATGGCGGATGGCGGGCGCTACCGCAAACGGCTGCACGCGACGCTCAGCGCCGAACCGTCCGCCCGCGCCGCGCGCGCCGAAGCCCACCGCCCGCATTATCAGAGCAAACTGTACAACCCGCTCAATGGCGGCGTGCCGCGCCATTTCGAGCCGATACGCAACGAAATCCTGCACGGCGCCACCATGCAGGCCGCGCTGAGCCTGGGTTGCGCCATCTTCGGCCAATTATCGCCGTACACGCCATGGCACATCGAAGCGCACCAATTCCGCATCGAAACGCGGAACCGCCAGCCCGGCTGGCCCACGCCGGAAGGCGTCCACCGCGACGGCGTGCACTTCCTGATGATGATGATGGTCAAGCGCCACAATCTGGTGAGCGGCGCCACCGAGCTGTTCAATCTGGAAAAGCAGCCGCTCGCCTCGTTCACGCTGACCGATCCGCTGGACATCGCGCTGGTCAACGACGAGCGCGTGCTGCACGGCGTCACTCCGGTCAGCCAGCTGGATCCATCCCGCGACGGCAACCGCGACGTGCTACTGATCAGCTTCCGCCGCCGCTGACCTTCTCCCGCCACCCCATCTCCGCCGGAGGCCAGGCGCGCCGGCGCGGCATCGGGACATGCGCCGGCCACGCCAAATGGTAATCTTCTTGGCCTATGCTGATGTAAACAATGGCGACGACAAGCCGGATGGAGTGGACCGTGATGAAAAGCATGCTGGCGCTGATGGCGGCCTGCTGGTTCGGCTGCGCGCCGGCCGCGGAGCTCCATGCCTATACCGAAGACGTTCCGCCGCTGAACTACCTGGACAACGGCAGCGTGAAGGGTTACTCCACCGAGGTGCTGCAGCTGGTGGCGCGCGAGGCGGGGCTTAATCTGACGATAGAGGTGCTGCCCTGGCTGCGCGCCTACGCCAAGGCCAGGGATACCCCGGGCGGCCTGCTCTACACCGTGGTGCGCACGCCGGAGCGCGAAGCCCAGTTCCAGTGGGTGGGTCCCATCGGCTCGCGCCGCATCTACATGTACCGTCTGGACAAACGCGGCGACATCCGCGTCGACGCCGCCAGCGACCTGGTGCGCTACCGCAACGGCGTGCTGGCGGGCTCGGCCTCCGCCAACCAGCTGCAAGCGCTGGGACTGCAAAGCGGCCAGAATCTGGACCTGGGCCAGAGCGACGCAGTGAATCTGAAAAAACTGTTGCTGAAGCGAGTGGACCTGGTGGCGATGCTGGACTGGGCGATGGCCTGGCAGATGCGCCAGCAGCGGCTGCCGGAAAAGAACGTTTCCCCCGCCTGGCTGCTGGACGGCAAGCTGCAGTACTGGTTCGCCCTGAATCCGCAGACTCCGCCGGAACAGACGGCCCGGCTGCAGGCCGCGCTGGAGCGGGTGCGCGCCGACGGACGGCTGCAAGCCATCCGCCGCCGTTATCGCGACGACTGACGCCGCGCGCGAAAACGCCCCGGCGGCATCCACTCGGGGCGTTGGCGAAAACCGGCGACGCTTACTCGGCGCCGAGCGCCTTCAACAAGGCGTCGGGCGACTCCGCCCCGGCCATCGCCTCCCGCAGGCGGTTGAACGCCTCCGCGGCCTTGTCCGGATGCTTGGCGAACGGCACCAGACCGTCATGGCTCCAGCCGGCGGCGGCCAGCGCCTGCTTGCGGAAATTCATGCCATCGTTCCCGCCTCCTCCCATCGCGACCAGCGCCTGCTCGATCAGCGTATGCGGCAGCGGCGTGCGGCTGAGGGTAACGAAATGCTTGCTTTGGATCTCGTCGAAATGCATGGAAACCTTCCCCGGGGCATAGAGTTGTTTTATTAGTATTAGTCTCAACTCTGCCGATTTGCAGGCCGGAAATCGCAAAGCCGGCGCAAACGGCCGGCTTTCGGATCTCCGCCTCGCCTGCGAATCAGGAGGCGCGGGCCCTCAGCAGCGTGTACAGCTCGTCCTTCAGCTTCAGTTTTTCCTTCTTCAGCGTTTCGATCTCTTCATGCGTCGCCGACAGGATGCGCTCTTCCATGTTCTTGATCTGCTGGTCCAGCTGATTATGCTTGTCGAATAGGCGGGCGAAATGCGTGTCCTCGGTTTTCAGGCGGGTGATCAGTTCACGGTATTCGGGAAACATCGGCATCTCCTTCGCGGTGGGTGGGGCCGGCGCCGCCGGCCATGACTTCATGCTAACGCCCGTGCGCTCGGCTTCATTTGATCTGTCTCAGGCATTGCCGCATCCCTAAATCTGCGCTCCTTGTCATCCTTCCGGCATTTGCCGCGTTAAACCCGACAGCAAGCATGGTTAAAATCAGGACAAGCCCGACATGCCCAACACCCGTCTCCCGACACCGCCCTCTCCCTCCCCGCTGGCCGCGCTGCGGCAGCGGCTGGACTACACGCTGGAACTGCTGGGCATGCGCGGCAAGGGCCTGGCGCTGCTCGCCGGCATCGTCGCCATCCTCTGGCTGGCCTCCGGCGTCTACCGCGTGGAGCCGGACGAGCAGGGCGTGGTGCAGCGCTTCGGCCGCTGGAGCGACACCACCTCGGCCGGCCTGCACTACCACCTGCCCTGGCCGGTGGAGACCATCCAGCTGCCCAAGGTCACTCAGATCAAGCAGCTGAAGCTGGCCAATCTGTATGAAAGCGGCCCGCCCGACGCCGCCGACCCGCGCGAGAAGCAGATGCTGACCGGCGACGAGAACATCGTCGAGGCCGACTGCGCGGTGTTCTGGCGCATCAAGGATGCCGGCCAGTTCCTGTTCCGAGCCAACAAGCCGGAAGAAGCGCTGCGCATCACCGCCGAAGGCGCGCTGCGCGAAGTGATCTCCCGCACGCCGATCCAGGCGGCGATGTCCAACCGCCGCCAGCAAGTGGCCGAAGAGGCCCGCGGCCTGATCCAGCAGCGGCTGGACGCGCAGCAGGCCGGCATCCTGATCACTCAGGTGCAGCTGCAGCGGGTGGACCCGCCGGCGGCGGTGATCGACGCCTTCAACGACGTGCAGCGCGCCCGCGCCGATCAGGAGCGCGCGCGCAACGAAGCCCAGGCCTACAGCAACGACATCCTGCCCAAGGCGCGCGGCGAGGCCGAGCGCATCCGCCAGGAGGCCGAGGCCTACCGCAGCCAGGTGGTCAACCTGGCCCAGGGCGAAGCCAAACGCTTCGACTCGGTGTACCAGACCTACGCCCAGGCCAAGGACGTCACCGCGTGGCGGCTGTACCTGGAAAGCATGGACGACATGCTGAAGAAAGCCAGCAAGGTGGTGATAGACGGCAGCGGCAAGAGCGGCGCCGGCGTGCTGCCGCTGCTGCAACTGCAAGACAAGCCCAAGGCCGGCAAGGAGAACCGCTGATGGACAAGCAATGGCGCGGAATCGGCTGGGCGGCGGGCCTGGCGGCCGTCTGGCTGGCGCTGTCGGCCCAATACACGCTGAACGAGGGACAGAAGGCGCTGGTGGTGCGGCTGGGCGCGCCGGTCAACGTGGACGGCGAGCCGGGGCTGAAATTCAAGCTGCCGCTGGTGGACAGCGTGCAGTACTACGACACCCGGCTGCAGATATTGGCGCCGCCGCCGGAGCAGGTGATTCTGGGCGACGAGAAGCGGCTGGAAGTGGAAACCTACACCCGCTACCGCATCGCCGACACCCTGCGCTTCTACCAGGCGCTGCGCACCGAGGAACAGGCGCGCGCCCAGCTCACCCAGCTGGTCAGCACCTCGCTGCGGCGCGAGCTGGGCAAGGCGCCGCTGACCGACCTGCTGTCTCCCGGCCGGCGCGCCATCGTCGCCCGCATCCAGCAGGAGGTGGCGGAGCGCGCCCGTCCGCTGGGCCTGGAAGTGACCGAGGTGCAGCTGCACCGCGCCGACCTGCCGCTGGAAACCAGCCAGGCCATCTACGACCGGATGAAATCGGCCCGCCAGCAGGAGGCCAAGGAATTGCGCGCCCAGGGCGCGGAATGGGCGCAGCAGATCCAGGCCAAGGCCGAGCGCGACCGCACCGTGATCCTGTCCGAGGCGCAGCGGCAAAGCGCCATCATCCACGGCGAAGCCGACGCCGACGCCGGCCGCACCCTGGCCCAGGCCTTCAGCAAGGACCCGAAGTTCTACAAGTTCTACCGCTCGCTGCAAACCTACCGCCAGTCGCTGGCCGACTCCGCGCCGACGCTGGTGCTGTCGCCCGACTCCGCGCTGCTGCATGACCTGAAAACCGGCCCCGCGGGCGGCAAGCCATGAACGGAGCCGACATGCCGCTGCAAGCCTCCACGCTGCGCCATCTGCTGGCCGCGCTCGGCCCCGGCCTGGTGGTGATGCTGGCCGACACCGAAACCGGCAGCGTGATCGCCGCCGCCCAGAGCGGCGCGCACTGGGGCTACCGCATGCTACCGCTGCTGTTCGTGCTGATTCCCTTCCTGTATCTGGCGCAGGAGCTGACGATACGGCTGGCGCTGGGCACCGGGCTGAGTTACGGCGAGCTGGTCCGCCGCCGCTGGGGCCGCCGCGCCGAGCAGGCCTCCGCCGCCGTGCTGCTGCTGAGCTGCCTGGGCGCGTTGGCCACCCAGCTGGCGGGTCTGGCCGGCATCGGCCAGCTGTTCAGCATCCCGGCCTGGCAGACCATAACCCTGCTGTGCGCGCTGATCCTGGCCATGGTGTGCAGCGGCAGCTACCGCTCGGTGGAGCGCATCGCCATCTGCCTGGGCGTATTCGAACTGGCCTTCCTGGCCGAAGCCTGGCTGGCCCACCCCGATCCCGGCCAGATGGCGGCGCAGTTGTCCAGCCTGCCGCTGGGCAACCATGACTTCCTGCTGCTGGCCGCCGCCAACATCGGCACCTGCGTGATGCCGTGGACGCTCAGCTATCAGCAGTCGGCGATGCTGGACAAGGGTCTGACGCTGGACGACCTGAAGCCGGCGCGGATGGACACGCTGCTAGGGGCCATTCTGTGCCAGATCATCACCGCCGGCATCCTGATCGCCGCCGCCGCGGCCTTCGGCAACGGCGCGGGCGGCCAGAGCCTGGACAGCATCCCCGAGATCGCCGGCGGCTTCACCCGCCTGCTCGGCCCCACCGGCGGCCGCCTGCTGTTCGCGCTGGCGCTGGGCGGCGGCGCGCTGGTCGCCGCCATCGTGGTTTGCCTGACCAGCGCCTGGACGCTGGGCGAGCTGGCCGGACGCCGCGACTCGCTGGAAAAACATCCGCTGGACGCGCCCTGGTTCTACGGCGGCTTCGCCGCGATGCTGGCCGGCGCCGGCGCGCTGGTGGCCTCCGGCATCAACCTGGTCAAGCTGTCCATCGTCACCTCGGTGGCCAACGCGCTGCTGCTGCCCGTCATGCTGGCCGGGCTGTACTGGCTGGCCTGCCGCGAGTTGCCCGCGCCGCTGGCGCCCAGCCGCCGCTACCGGATGGCGCTGGCGCCGCTGTTGCTGCTGCTCGCCGGCTTCAGCCTCTACGCCGGCATCGTCGGCAGCCTGGGCTGAGGCCCGCCCCTCAAGGAATACGGTATGGAACCCGACAGCCTCGCCCACTCGCTGAGCCTGACCTTCCAGGTCTCCTTCCTGGACCTGATCCTCAGCGGCGACAACGCGCTGGTGATCGCGCTGGCCTGCCGCTCGCTGCCCGAGGCGCTGCGCCGCCGCGCCGTGCTGTGGGGCACCGGCTTCGCCATCGTCCTGCGCCTGCTGCTGGCGGCCGCCGCCGGCGCGCTGCTGCGGGTGCCGATGCTGAAGCTGATCGGCGCCGTCATCCTGCTGGCCATCGCCATCCAGCTGTTGCTGGGCGGAGACGAAGACGGCGGCGGCGAGGCGCTGGCGGAACGGGCCGGCCACAGCCAGCAACTGTGGAACGCGGTGATGCTGGTGGTGGGCGCCGATCTGGCGCTGAGCCTGGACAATGTGGTGGCGCTGGCCGCCGCCGCCCAAGGCAACGCGCTGTTCCTGCTGCTGGGCCTGGCGCTCAGCGTGCCCTTGCTGATGTACGGCAGCCTGCTGCTCTCCAAGCTGATGGACGACTACCCGCTGCTGATCCCGGCCGGCGCCGCCGTGCTGGGCTGGCTGGCCGGCGGCCTGGCCGCCAGCGACGCGCTGTGGGGCGACTGGGTGGCCAGCCAGGTGCCGGCCCTGCTGGTCATGGCGCCGCTTATGGGCGCGGGCTTCGTGCTGCTGCAAAGCCGCATCGTCCGCGAACAGCGGGCCAAGCTGCCCGCCTCGCCGCCTCCCCTGCCGCTGTTCGCTCCCCTGGTCCGCAAGCTGGCCAGCCTGGGCGATGCCGGAACAGGCTCAGGCCCGGCCGAAGCCATTCCGGCTTCGGCGCCTGCCGAGACTCCAGCCGCCCTCCCCTTGGTCCCGTCCGCAGAAACCGCCATCGCGGCGGAAACGCTTTCGCCCCCGATGCCTGTCCCGGCCGAGCCGCGGCAAAGCGGCGAACGGAACGACTCCCGCCTCAGCCCCGCGCTCAAACTGCTGGTCTGCCTCGCCGCGGCGCTAGGCGCGCTGGTGCTGCTGTGGCTGGCCTGGCATCTGCTCAGCCAGGGCCTGCTGCCCGCGCCTCACCATCGCGCGCCATCGCCCCATCCCTGACATCTGGTATGTATCTGGTATGCAACACATTCAGGACAGACTCACTGACCTGATGACCAGCCGTGCTTGAAACCAAGGCCGGTGCCAGCGCGCCCGACCTCCCTCTCTCCCCATCCCCAGCCAGCACCTCAAGGCTTGCAGAATCTCGCCCTACAAGCCTTTACCCATCCCAATCAAAGACAATGTCATTTAGTGCTTTTCCTCTAATAATCAAAATTGATTAATAAAGCCAATTCAATCTGAAAGTTATTAATTACAAGATCGACCTGTAAAAAAGTACAGGGTCATTTTTTATCCTAGTCGCTACATTCCAACTTGCAATACCACTTCAATACAACTCACAACGCTTGTTTCGCACCCAATCACAATAGGGAGATACCGAGTGAGCAAGACCCTGATGCTTGTGAAAAGCGGCCTCGCGGCCGGCGCCATAGGCGGCGTCGCGCTGGTGGCCGGCACCGTGCCATCCGGCGCCCCGTTCCCGGCGACGCATTCCGCCTCCTATCTGCTCAAGACCGCAGACAGCAGCTGCGCCGACCCGGCCTGGAACGCCACCGCCGTCTATACCGGCGGCCAGCGCGTCAGCTACCAGAATCAGACCTGGCAGGCCAAATGGTGGACCCAGGGCAATACGCCCTCCGCCGGAGACGCCAGCCCCTGGCAGCTGATCGGCCAGTGCGGCGGCGGCGGCAATCCACCGCCGGTCGATCCGCCGCTGGTGCAGGTGCCCGCGCCCACCGGCAACGCGCTGTGCCGGCCCGAGGCGCTGGCGCAGACCCAGGGCGTGGACGTTCCCTACTGCGCGGTTTACAAGCAGGGCGGCTCGGAACAGCTGGCCAACGGCAGCCGCCGCCGCATCATCGGCTACTTCACCAGCTGGCGCACCGGCAAGGACGGCAGCCCGGCCTATCTGGCCAGCGACATCCCCTGGAACAAGCTCACCCACATCAACTACGCCTTCGCCCATGTCGACGGCGACAACAAGCTGTCGGTCAACGACGCCGCGCCGGGCAATCCAGCCACCGACATGACCTGGCCAGGCGTGGCCGGCGCCGAAATGGACGCCAGCCTGCCGTACAAGGGCCACTTCAACCTGCTGACCCAGTACAAACGCAAATACCCGGGCGTGAAGACGCTGATCTCGGTGGGCGGCTGGGCGGAAACCGGCGGCTACTTCGACGCCAGCGGCAAGCGCGTGGCCAGCGGCGGCTTCTACAGCATGACCGTCAACGCCGACGGCACCGTCAACCAGGCCGGCATCAACGCCTTCTCCGACTCCGCGGTCGCCTTCCTGCGCAAATACGGCTTCGACGGCGTCGACATCGATTTCGAATACCCGACCTCGATGAACAACGCTGGCAACCCGCTGGACTGGAGCTTCTCCAACGCCCGCCTGGGCTCACTGACCAAGGGCTATGTGGCGCTGCTGCAGACGCTGCGCGACCGCCTGGACCGCGCCGCCGCCCAAGACGGCCGCTACTACCAGATCACCGCCGCGGTGCCGGCCTCCGGCTACCTGCTGCGCGGCATGGAAACCTTCCAGGGCCTGAAGTATCTGGACTTCGTCAACGTGATGTCGTACGACCTGCACGGCGCCTGGAACCGTTTCGTCGGCCCCAACGCCGCGCTGTACGATGACGGCAAGGATGCCGAACTGGCGTTCTGGAACGTGTACAGCACGCCGCAGTACGGCAATATCGGCTACCTGAACACCGACTGGGCCTACCACTACTACCGCGGCGGCCTGCCGGCCTCGCGCGTCAACATGGGCGTGCCCTACTACACCCGCGGCTGGAAAAACGTCACCGGCGGCAGCAACGGCCTGTGGGGCAGCTCGGTGGGCAGCAACTGCCCGACCGGCCTGACCGAATGCGGCGACGGCGCGGTGGGGATCGACAACATCTGGCACGACCTGGACGACAGCGGCAAGGAGATCCCGGGCGGCTCCAACCCGATGTGGCACGCCAAGAACCTGGAGAAAGGCCTGGCCGGCAGCTACCTCGCCTCTTACGGCATCGACACCACGCTGCCGATCAACCAGCTCACCGGCAGCTATCAGCGCAGCTACAACAGCGCGCTGGCCGCGCCGTGGCTGTGGAACGCTAGCAAGAACGTGTTCCTGTCCACCGAGGACGAGCAGTCCATCGCGCAAAAAGCGGCCTGGATCGACGCCAACAACATCGGCGGCGTGATGTTCTGGGAACTGGCCGGCGACTATGACTGGAAAGCCCAGCGCAACAACGGCCAGGGCGAGTACTTCATCGGCACCACGCTGACCTCGCTGCTGTACAACACCTTCAGCCAACCGGCCAAGGTCAGCGCCCGCCGCGCCGACGCCGCGCCGGCGCCGACCGCGGCGATAGACGTGGGCTTCAGCCTGGGCGGCTTCAAGCTGGGCGATCAGAACTATCCGATCAATCCCAAGCTGACCATCGTCAACCGCTCGCAAACCACGCTGCCCGGCGGCACCGAGTTCCAGTTCGACGTGCCGACCTCGGCGCCGGCCAATATCGCCGACCAGTCCGGCTTCGGGCTCAAGGTGATCAGCGCCGGCCACAGCGGCAGCAACGTCGGCGGCCTGAAGGGCGACTTCAACCGCGTGTCGGTGAAGCTGCCCAGCTGGCAGAGCCTGGGCGCCGGACAAAGCGTGACGCTGGACGTGGTGTATTACCTGCCGATCTCCGGCCCCAGCCACTACACAGTGGGCCTGAACGGAAAAACCTACGCCATCCGCGACGAAGCGCCCTACCTGCCTTATCTGCGCTGAGCGCTCCCGGCCCGCGCCAGCCGCGGGCCCGGATCAATCCCTTGTTCCTCCGCTTGCGGCCGGCTCATCCCGGCCGTTTTTTTCGTCATCCCATTGCATCACCTCGTTCAGGCGGCTCAAGGCCTCTTGAGGATCAATGCCAAACAACGGGCGCTGTCCGCTCAGATAGTCATGTAAAAAACGCGACAACGATTTGCTCTCCATATTCCACTCCTCATGCTGGATGCCGCATTGTCGCGCTGATAACATGAACAAAAAATTGCTGACTTTTTCCTACAAATTTCCCCTTTATGAGCCATAATCGCCTGTTGCAACAATACAGCCGCCTGCGCCAGGGCTTCGCCGGCCAGGATGGCGAAGCCTCGCTGCAGCAGCTGGCCGACCTGCTGTGCTGCACCCGCCGCCACATGCGCAGCCTGCTGGTCCAGATGCAGGGACTGGGCTGGCTGGAATGGGATGCCCGCGCCGGCCGCGGCAGCCGTTCCGGCCTGCGCTTTCTGCGCGGCGTGGGGGAACTGCAGCGACGGCAAGCGGAAACGCTGTTGGAGCAAGGCAAGGTGGAACAGGCGGTGGCGCTGCTGGACGACGATCCCCGGCAACTGGCGCCGCTGCTGCTGTCCCGCCTGGGCCACCGCTGGAGCCAGGACCGCCAGGTGCTGGGCGTGCCTTATTACCGGCCGATGCCCAATCTGATGCCCGGCACGCCGCTCAGGCGCTCCGAACGCCATCTGGTGTCCCAGATCTTCAACGGACTGACCCGGCTAAACGAGGAAAAAGGGGAAATAGAAGGCGATCTCGCCCATCACTGGGAACAACATTCGGAGCGAGAGTGGCATTTCCACCTGCGGCCGCGGGTACGCTGGCACGATGGCCGCGAGCTGAGCCTGGACGATATCGCCGCCACCTTGGCGCGCTTGCGCACCCAGCCCCTGTTTTCCCATCTAACGGGCATGCGCCGGCTATCGCCGCGCAGCATCGCCATCCAGCTGTCCGAGCCCGATCCCCGGCTGCCCCGGCTCTTGGCCGACCCGGCCGCGCTGGCGCTGCCGGCCGACCACGGCGCCCGCCCCGGCTTCGCCTCCCGTCCCGTCGGCACCGGCCCCTACCGGGTGGCGATCAACGATGCGCACCGGCTGTCGCTGCAAGCCTTCGACGACTACTTCGGCCACCGCGCGCTGCTGGACCAGGTGGACATCTGGATGGTGCCCAAGCTGGGCGACCAGCTGGAGCTGGACGTCCAGGGCATCTGCGATCTGACCGTGGAAATCAATCCGCGGCCGGCGCAGGAGCAAACCGAAATGTCGCTGGAAACCGGTGTTTATTTCCTGCTGTGCGACGGCCGCTCTCCCCTGATGCGGGACGACGCCATCCGGCGATGGCTGGCCCAGGCGCTGACGCCGCTGGCCATCATGCAGCAGACCCCGCCCGCCGCCCGCCAGTTCTGGGTGGCGGCGGCCGGCCTGCTGCCGCGCTGGCACCACAGCCAGCCGCAAACGCCCTCCCCCGCGCCCAGCCTCCCGCCGCTTAGGCTGGCCTATTACGAACAGCATCCAGAATACCGGCAGATCGCCGCCGCCATCGAACAATGCCTGGCGCCGCACGGCATCGCCGTCGAATGCCGGACTTGCAGCTATCAGGATTGGGAATACGGCGAAGGAGAGGCCGACCTATGGCTGGGCACGGTCAATTTCAGCTGCGATATAGACTATGCGGTGCCGGCCTGGCTGCTGGGCACGCCGCTGCTGCGGCGCTGCCTGGCGCCGGCGCTGCCGCTGGAACAATGGCTGCGCGGCTGGCGCCGCGGCGAGGAGCAGGCGCACAGCCTGGCGGCCCAGGCTGTGAGGCGGCACTGGATGCTGCCGCTGTTTCATAATTGGCTGCGCCTGAAGGGGCCGGGCCAGATAGAAGACTTCCGTCTCAACAGCATGGGCTGGTTCGACTTCAAATCGGTCTGGCTGCGCCCTGGAGAAGCCTAGGCCGCGCCAACGGCAACCCGCTTAGTTATACGGCAGTTCGTATACCTGCAGGGTTTGCAGGGCCAGCGGATTGACCGACTCTACCTTGCCGCTGCTGTAATCGACGATCAGCGGGTGCCTGGCGGGATCGCAGGTGGTCGCGACGCCGCCCGCCCTGTCGCCTCCCGAGATGTTCACCGAAGTCGGCCCGACGCCGGCTGGCTTGCGGCCCAGATTGTTCAGCTCCAGCGCATTGGCCAGATCGCCGGACAGAAACAGCGCGCGCACGCCCTGAGGATGGTTGCGCACGCACAAGAAAGACTGGAAATAGCGAACCTTGCGGTTGTTGATCAGGTAGAAGTCCTTGTCATAGATGGCTTCGTTGACCACGTAGGCCATGTCCTGCACCGCGCCCTCGGCCCCAGCGGCATTGACGATGAACCGACTGCCGGACTTCAGGCAGCCCAGACGCTGGTCCAGCCACATGTCCGCCATTTCCGACGCCGCGCACTTGAGCGGCCCCTGGTACGGCCTCACCGCCTCCGCGGCGAACGCCGGCATGCCCAGACAGGCCGCCAACGGCAGCCACGACAGTATTTGCAATATCTTGTGCATTTGCCCACCACCCAAACAGAATGCATGCGCCGCCGGTCCGCATCGCCCGCGACGCGCCACCGGCCCCATATACCCCGCCCGGCCCACCCTCTTTTATGTTCCCCGGAAACAGGCAAGCGCCTCTTCCCATCATTCGCCTTCACGCAAACGGCCTCCCCAGGACGTTCGCCATGCCAAAATCCAGCAAGAAACCTTTTAGCATATTCCTGGGGCAACTTTATGTCACCAAGAATTTACAAACCAACCGTCCGGCATGCGTCGCCCGGCTTTGCCGGACACGCCTCCGCCAAAGCCAGGAGGCGTCAGCCGATAGCAACATATTGAAGCCGAGCCGGCGCGCGCGCCTCGGATCCCGCCGGCTTCGCGGCAAACGGCCTCATCCGATCCCCATCTCCCGCGAGCCTCCTCGGCGACTTTGCCTATAGTGAAATCCGATGCCCGTATTCATGGCATCCGGATTCCTCATCCCATCAAGGGAGTAACGCATGCTGTCCCGGCTATCGATCGCCAGCAAGCTGCTATTGCTGCTGCTGCCCTTTTCCCTGGCCTTGGTAGGCCTCGCCAGCATCCTGTCGCTGGACCGCCTGCAAACCCTGAACGAGTTGCAGCGTTCGGACCGGCTGATCGCCATCGCCGGCGACTCCAGCCAGCTGATACACGACCTCCAGACCGAGCGCGGCCTCAGCAACGGCTTCCTCAGCGGGCAAGCCGCCGCGCTGCCTCCGCCATTGCAGGCGGCGCGCGCCAACGGCGACAAGTCGCTGGCCGGTTTCGCCTCCGCCAGCGGCGAGCTGCGCGACAGCCGGCTGAAGGAAACGCTGGGCGGGCTGAACAGCCAGCTGCAAGGCCTGGCCCAGCTGCGCGCGGACATCGAGAAGCGCGGCATCGCCGCCCCGGACGCCTTCGCCGCCTACTCCAAGGACATCGACAGCCTGATCGGTCTGATCGCCCGGCTGGCGCAAGCCAACAACGACGGCGACCTGCTGCGCAGCACCATGGCCCTGCTCAATCTGCAGTGCGAGAAGGAGTTCGCGGGGCGGGAGCGCGGCTACGTCAACGGCCTGCTGCAGACCGGGGTGCTCAACCAGCAAAGCCACGCGCAGGCGGCCAGCCTGATCGCCAAGCAGGACGCCTGCGCCAGCCAGTTCAAGCTGATCGCCGGCGACGCCCTCCGCGCCCAGAAGGAAGCGCTGGACAGCGGCGACGAAAGCCGCGCGGTGCAGGCGTTGCGAGCCAAGGTGATGAGCCAGGCGCTGGGCCAGCCGGTTGGCGTGGCGCCGGCCGCATGGTTCCAGGCCACCACCAGGCGCATCGACGCGCTGAAAAGCGGACAGGACCAATTGCTGGCGCAGATGGCGCAGATGGTGGCCGTCAAAGTGGCGCAGGCTCGCTCGGACCTGACGCTGACGCTGGGCGGATCGGCGCTGGTGATCCTGTTGCTGGGCGGCCTGGGCTTCGGCATCTATCGCGGCATACACGTGCCGGTGCAGCGGCTGGAGGTGCTGATGACGTCGATGAGCCAGGATTTCGATCTGCGTCCGCGGGCGACGATCCAGGGCCACGACGAAATCGCCCGCATGGGACAGGCCTTCGACCACCTGGTGGATGCTTTCGCGCACACGCTGAACGAGGTCAACCGCAACGCCCACACTCTGGTGGACGCCGCCAACAGCATGCTGGACATCGCGGAGCGGGCGGCCAAGGCATCGGAAACGCAAAGCCAGTCGGCGACTGAAATCGCCGCCGCCGTCGAACAGATGTCCGCCGGCATCGAGTCGGTCACCAGCAACACCCAGCAATCGCTGACCCTGGCCCAGCAGATGCAGCGCAGCGTCCACGACGGCCGCGAACGCATGGGCGACACCACCTCGGCCATGCACCAGACTTCGTCGGTGCTCGGCGACGCCGGCAACCGCATCGAATCGCTGCAGCGCAAATCCGAGGACATCCGCTCCATCATCACCGCCATCCGCGAGATCGCCGACCAGACCAACCTGCTGGCGCTGAACGCCGCCATCGAAGCGGCGCGAGCCGGCGAGATGGGCCGGGGCTTCGCGGTGGTGGCCGACGAGGTGCGCAAGCTGGCCGAGCGCACCGGCAAGGAAACGCTGGACATCACCGCTCTGATCGAGGACATCCGCGGCGAGACGCAGACCGCGGCCCACCACATGCAGGAAGCGCAGGATCGGATGGAGTCCGGCCTGCAGCTGGTCAGCCGGACCGTCGACGATCTGGAGCAGATACACGCCGAAGCCGGCCACGCCGCCAACAAGAGCCAGGACACCGCCACCGCGATGGCCGAGCAGACCTCGGCCAGCAATGAGGTGGCCACCAATATCAGCGTGATCGCCTCGCTGGCCGAGGACAACGCCTCGCTGGTGCAAGAGGTGGCCAAACTGTCCGACCGGCTGAACGCATCCGCGGGGGAACTGGTGCGCTTGGTGGACCGCTTCAAGCATCTCGCGGAATAACCCGGCCATGCCTCATCGTTTGAAATTGGTCCACAAGCTGGTGCTGCTCACCGCGCCGCTGGCCCTGTTGCTGCTGGCGGGCGCAGCCGCCTACACCCTGGATCGGCGGCATGCCGCGGACCAGCTGCAACAGGACGTGAAGCTGGCGGACAACGCGGCGCTGATCGGAGAGTTGATCCATGCGCTGCAAAGCGAGCGCGGTCTCAGCAACGGCTATCTGAACGCCTCGGCGCCGATGCCGGACGCGCTGCGCCAGCGCCGCGTAGAAGCCTCGTCGCTGCTGGACAGGCTGCGGCGGCAGCCGGCCGACGGCTTGAAGCCGCGGCTGCGCGCCTTCATCGACAGCAATGTCCCCGCCGCGGACCAGCTCAACCGCCTGCGCGAGCGCGTCGACATCCACCGCATCGCGCCGCTGGAGATGTTCTCCGCCTATTCGACGATGATAGAGCAGCTGACAGGCGTGGTCGCGCTGTTCGACGCGCAGAGCGAAGACATCCGGGCCAGCGTGCAGCAATGGTCGGCCTTGCAGTGCCAAAGCGAATACACCGGCCGGACCCGCGGCCTGGTCAACGGCGTGCTGTCATCCGGCCGGATAACGGTGGCCGACGTCCGCCGGGTCAGCGGCGTGACATCGCAAGAAACCCTATGCGAGCAGCTGTATCTGCAACACGGCGGCAACCCCTCCGCGCTGGCCCAGGCCCTGCAGTCCACGCGCGATTTCGAAGCCATGCGCGACAGACTGCTGGAAAGCGAACCCGGCGAACTGAGGCCGCGGCTTTCCCCGGCAGCCTGGTTCCGGACCGCCAGCGCGCGAATCGACGCCCTGTACCGCCTGCAGCGGCAAATGTTGCTGGACATCCGCCAGCGCTCGTCCGACCAGGCCGAACAGGCCCGGCGCCGCAGCTGGCTGGCGTTGGCCAGCTGGCTGGCCTTGCTGTTGCCGATAGGCGCCTCCATCCTGCTGGCCCGCGACATCGTCCGCACCCTGGGCGCGGAGCCGGAAGACGTCGCGCAGGGCATGCGCGAGCTGGCCGACGGCAGGCTGGCTTTCACCCTGCCGCTGGCCAAACGCGATACGCGCAGCCTGGCCGCCCACATCCGCAAGATGGGCGAGAAGCTGTCCGCCGTGATCCTGCAGGTGCAGGCCGACGCCGACGCGGTGGCCAATGCCTCGCTGCAGCTGAACAACGCCTCGCAAAACCTGTCCGCCAGCGCCTGCGGCACCTCGGCCAGCATCGAGCAGACCTGCGTGACCGTGGACAGCATCAGCCGCCAGATGTTCGACATGGCCGACCAGGCCAGCCATACCGGCGAGATCGCCAACGAAGCCGCCAGCCAGGCCGACGCCGGCAACCGCGTGGTCGGCGAGGCGATACAGGCGATGCGCCGCATCGCCCAACGCACCGACATCATCGACGACATCGCCTACCAGACCAATCTGCTGGCGCTGAACGCCGCCATCGAGGCCGCGCGCGCCGGCGAGGTGGGCAAAGGCTTCGCCGTGGTGGCCGACGAGGTGCGCAAGCTGGCGATACGCAGCCAGAACGCCGCCAAGGAGATCGGCCAGGTGGCCGCCCGCAGCGTGCAGCTGGCGGAAAGCGCCGGCGCCAGCCTGGACGCCATCGTCGCCTCCAGCCGCGAAACCCGGGAGTTGGTGGAAGGCATCTCCCGGGACGCGTCCGCCCAGGCCCGCCAAGTCGGCAACATCACCTCGGTGATGCAAGGCCTGAGCCATCTGTCCCAAGACAACGCCGCCACCAGCGAAGAGCTGTCGGCGGCCGCTCACGAAACGGCCCAGCGCGCCGACAGCCTGCGCCGGCAGATGGAATATTTCCAGCAGCCGCCGCGAAATTGAATCCCGAGCGGCCTCGAACGATATGCCAGCATCTCTCCCCGCGATGAAGCCGACGCCGACCGACGAATCGATGAAACGCCGGACCCGTCTCGCCGTTCCGGGCCGCCATAGGCTGACGGCCTTGCTGTGCTCGGCGTGGGCGGCGGCAGCGATGGCGGCGGGAGAACCGGCCCCGATCCGCTATCCGGCGTTTCCGCAGGGATCCGAAACCCGCTTCCAGCCCTATCTCGACCTGCTGCGCGAAGCCGTCGAGCACACCAACGCCAAATACGGCCCCGCCGCGCTGCAGCCCTCTTCCAGAACGATGAACGAGTCCCGCTATCTGCAGGAATTGCAGCAGGGCAATCTCGACGTGATCTGGAGCTCCACCACCGAAGAGCGCGAACGGCAGATGCTGGCCGTGCGCATCCCGCTGGACAAGGGCCTGCTCGGCTATCGAATCGCGCTGATCCCGGCCGACCGCCAAACGGCTATGGCCGGCGTGCGCGACCTGGCCGGCCTGCGCCGCCTGCGCGTGGGCCAGGGGCTGGGCTGGGGAGACATCCAGCTGTACCGCTACAACGGCATCAAGGTGACCGAGGCTGGTTACGAGCTGCTGTTTTCCATGCTGGACAAGAAACGCTTCGACCTGTTTCCGCGCGGCATCGGCGAGGTCTTCCCCGAATTCGACAGCCGCGCGCCCATCTATCCCGGCCTGGCCGTGGACAAGGCCCTGCTGCTCTACTACCCGTGGCCATATTACTTTTTCTTCAATCGCGAACGCGGCGCCGAGCTGGCCAAGCGAGTGGAGGAAGGCCTGCGCCTGATGCTGAAGGACGGCTCCTACGACAGGTTTTTCCTGCAGCATTACGGCGCGGCGATACGGCGCGCCGAGCTGGACAGCCGGACGCTGATCCGGCTGGAAAATCCGCTGCTGCCGAAAGACACCCCGCTGGACGACGCCAGGCTGTGGTACCGGCCGGGCCGCTGACAACGAGGGACGCGTTCCGGGACTTTGCCCCCTCGCCGCGCGGCGCCGAGCCAGCGCCCACGCGAATCCTTTCACATCAAACACTTAGAAAAACAAACCGCGCCGCCTCCGTCAAATCCGTCCCGGATGGTGATTTTGCTGCGCCGCAAAATCTTGCCAATCCCGGCGAAACCCGCTAAATTCGTCGGCTCTAGAAGCGCGCGGGTGTAGCTCAATGGTAGAGCAGAAGCTTCCCAAGCTTACGACGAGGGTTCGATTCCCTTCACCCGCTCCACAGGCTTCCCGCACCTCCCAGACAACTCCATGCATGGCCTCTCCGAGCGACCCCGATGAAATTGAACTCCGGCCGGCTGTGGCTAAGAATCGCGACCTACGGCACCCTGGCCGTGGTCCTGCTGCTGGTATTGATCCGAGCGCTGATCTACTGGCAATTTGACGAAGCCGCCGTGCGCGGCAGCCTGACCCACGCCCTGCAAGACACCGGGCGCAGCGTCCGCATCGACGGCCGCATCACGCCCCAGGTTTTCCCCTACCCCGGCATTGAAATAGAAAAACTCAGCGTCAGCGAGCCCGGCAAGCCCGACGCCTTCGCGCGCGTGGAAATGCTGCGCGTGTCGCTGGCCTGGCTGCCGCTGCTGCTGGGCAACCGCGAAGTCAAGGCGCTGGATCTGTACGGCCCCAGCGCCGGCGTCAGCCGCGGCCTGGACGGGCAACTGAACATCGCCGACCTGTTCCAGCGCCGCCGCCAGGACAACTACACCCTCAAGCTGGACCGGCTGACCGTGCGCGAAGGCACGCTGCTGCTGTCCGACCAGCTCACCCACACCGACAAGCGCCTGGCCAGCATCAGCCTGGACGCCGACAACCTGCGCGGCACCGCCGACGTCAGCTTCGGCGCCATTCTGGACGACGACAAGCGTCCGGTGCGCCTGGCGCTGACCACGCCGCTGGCGATACAGGACGACCAGGTCAGCCTGCCTGAACTGGAGGCGGTGGCGATCAGCACCATCCCGGGCCTCGGCGAAACCAAATTGACCGTCGCCGGCCAGTACAAGCTCAACTTCGCGTCGCTGCAGGCCACCGGCAGCGACGTCACCGTCAGCTTCACCAGCGAGCGCCCCAGCAGCGAAGTCAAGCTGACCCTGCCGCAGATCAACGCCAGCCTGCGCGAGCTGACCATGCCGTCCGGCACTCTCAGCGCCAAGCTCAGCTACGCCCGCAGCCAGTACCAGCTGCAAGCGGCGCTGGACAACCTGAAGCTGAGCGAGGGCGGTCTCTACGCCGACAAGCTGGACGGCGAGTTCAACTGGCTGGCCGGCTCCAGCAAGGTCAACGTCAAGCTGAACGCACCGCTGTCGCTGGCAGGCATGAATCAGCTGCTGATGCAGCCGCTGAAGCTGACCAGCACCATCACCACACCGGCGCTGCCGCGCGGCCGCCTGGTGGCCAGCATGGAGGGCGCGCTGGACGGCGACATCGACGAGCCGCGCTTCAATCTGCGCGTCGCCGGCAAGCTGGACGGCTCCGACGTGTCCGCCACGCTGAGCCAGTACGGCCTGATCAAGCCGCGCCACGAAGCGATGCTGTCCATCGGCAAACTGGACCTGAACCGCTACCTGCCCGAAACCCAGGGCGATCCGGTGGCGATCTTCCAAAACACCAATGAAATCCCGCTGGACTGGCTGGACTTCTTCGACCTGAACGGTAAGGTGGCGATAGGCGAGCTCGCGATGGGCCGCTTCCGCATCAACCACATCACCAGCAATGTGCGCATCAATCCGCGCGCGCTGGAGCTGGACCAGATGTCCGCCGACATCTACGACGGCCGCCTGCAGGGCGACGCCTCGCTGAGCCGCCGCGACGTGCCGCATCTGCAGGTGAAGCAGACCCTGCAGGGCATGAAGATCCGCCCGCTGCTGGTGGACCTGTTCAACTTCAACCGCCTGGACGGCAAGGGCAACGGCAAGATCGACATCAACGCCGACGGCAAATCCTTCGCCGAGCTGCGCAGCACGCTCAACGGCGACGCGTCCTTCAGCCTGAACAACGGCGCCCTGACCGGCATCGACCTGGTGGCGGCGCTGAAGAACCTGCCGGCCGAACTCAAAGAGTGGAACGCCGCCGCGCAAAACGACCAGAAGACCACCTTCTCCACGCTGTCCACCAGCTTCAAGCTGGACAGCGGCGTGGCGCGCAGCCAGGACCTGAAGCTGGCCTCGCAGCTGGTCAACGTCAACGGCGGCGGCAAGGTGGACCTGAAGCAGAGCATCGTCGACTACACGATGGACGTGCAGGCCAATCCGCAGGAGTTCGTCCGGCTGAAAGGCGTCAACGTGCCGCTGAAGATCACCGGCCCGCTCAATGCGCCGGTGTACGCGCTGGACTTCAACGCGCTGGTCAAAGGCAAGAAGACCGAGGGCGAAAAGCAGCAGGCGCTGAAACAGCAGCTGCAGAAGCAGATCACCACCATCCTGCCCTGAGCCCCGGGCTCGAACGAAAAGCCCCGGTTTCCCGGGGCTTTTTGCTGCCGGCGCGTCCAGCGCGCCTCGCGCGAAATCAGGCCTTCTCTTCTCTGGCTGCGCTCAATCGCCCTGCAGGATCCGGGACTCCGCCAGCGCCAGTTGCTCCGGCGTGCCCAGCAGCACCATCACGTCGTCCGGCGCCACTTCGAAGCTGTCGTCGAAATCGGTGCGGCGCACGCGGTTGCGGCGGATCGCCTTCAACTCCACGCCCAGGCCGGCCAGGCCCAGCGCGCCCAACGGCTGGCCGATGGCCGCCGCGCCGCCGCACACCTGCACGCTCAGCAAACGGGGCACCAGCGACTCTTCCAGGCTCTCCGTCTCGTCGCTGCTGCCGCGGAAAAAGCCGCGGAACAGGTCGTAGCGCTCCTCCCGCACCGCGCGGATGCGCCGCAGCACGCGGCTGGGCGGCACGCCCGCCTCCAGCAGCGCCTGCGAGGCCAGCATCAGGCTGCCCTCCATCACCTCGGCCACCACTTCATCGGCGCCGGCCTGGCGCAGCACATCCAGCTCGCTCTCGTCTATCGTGCGCACGATCACCGGCAGCTCCGGCCGCACTTCGCGCACCGTGTGCAGGATGCGCAGCGCGGCGTGGGTGTCGGCGAAGGTCACCACCACCACCTTGGCCCGCATCAGGCCGGCGGCGAGCAGTACCTCCTTCTTGCCGGCGTCGCCGAACACCACCTGGTCGCCGGCCTCGCCCGCCTCGCGCACCCGCTCTGGATCCATGTCCAGCGCGAAGGTATTGATCTTCTCGGTCTCCAACAGCCGCGCCAGCGCCTGGCCGCTGCGGCCGTAGCCGCAGATCAGCACGTGATCGTCCTTGCTCATGCCCGCCACCAGCATCTGGTGCAGGTCCAGCGACTGCAGCATCCAGTCCTGCCGGATCAGCCGGCGGGTGATGCGCTCGCCGTGCATGATCAGGAAAGGCGCCGCCAGCATCGAAATCAGGATGGCGGCGATGGCGGCCTGGGCCATCGGCGCAGCCACCAGGTTCAGGTTCAGCGCCAGCGACAGCAGCACGAAACCGAACTCGCCGCCCTGCGCCAGCGCCAGCGCCGAGCGCATCGCGTCGTTGGAGCGGTGGCCGAACAGCCGGCCCAGGCCGAACACCACCGCCAGTTTCAGCGGCAGCAGCAAAGCCAGCAGCAACAGCACATCGCCGAAACGGCCGAACAATACCGACAGCTCCAGCTTCATGCCCACGGTGATGAAGAAGAAGCCCAGCAGGATGTCGCGGAAGGGTTTGATATCCTCTTCCACCTGGTAGCGGTACTCGGTTTCCGAGATCAGCATGCCGGCGACGAAGGCGCCCAGCGCCAGGCTGAGGCCGGAAAGCTCGGTCATCCAGGCGATGCCCAGCGTCACCAGCAGCACGTTGATCATGAACAGTTCGCCGGAACGCTGCCGCGCCACCAGGTGGAACCACGGCCGCACCAGGCGCTGGCCGAAGAACAGCAGCAGCGCCAGCACCACCAGCACCTTGCCGCCCGCCTTGGCCAGATCCAGCCACAGCGTGTCGCTGCCGCCGGCGAAGGCCGGCAGCATGATCAGCAGCGGCACCACGGCGATGTCCTGGAACAGCAGCACGCCTATCGCCAGCTGACCGTGCGGCTGGTTCAGCTCCAGCCTTTCCGCCAGCAGCTTGCTGACGATGGCGGTGGACGACATCGCCAATGCGCCGCCGACGGCGAAACCAGTCAGCGGGCTGCCGGTCAGATAGGCGATGGCCATCGCCACCAGCAGCATGGTCAGCGCCACCTGGGCGAATCCGACGCCGAACACCAGCTGCCGCATCGCCCTCAGCCTAGGCAGGGAAAACTCCAGGCCGATGGTGAACATCATGAACACGATGCCGATTTCGCCGAGAAAGGCGGTTTCCTTGCCCTGCGGGATCAGATTCATCACCCCCGGCCCCGTCAGGAAGCCCACCACCAGGTAGCCGAGCATGGCCGGAACCTTCAGGCTTCGGCACAAGGTGACCACCAGCACGGCGGCCAACAGGACAAGGACGATGGGGGCCATGGAATGCATCGGCGGTCGGGGCTCCAGGATACGATTGGCAACGGAAAACACGACCGCCAAGCAAAACTTGCACCAGCACCCGCGTCAATCGATTATAACCTTTGATATACTTTTGCCTTATGGAAAAAAATCACACCAGCCGGCTGGAAACGGCGCGCGAAGTGCTGCATGAAGAAGCGGCCGCGCTGAACACGCTGGCCGAACGCCTGAACGGCGACTTCCTGGAGGCGGTGGAGATCATTCTGTCCTGCCAGGGCCGCGTGATCGTCACCGGCATGGGCAAGTCGGGCCACGTCGCCCGCAAGATCGCCGCCACGCTGGCCAGCACCGGCACGCCGGCCTTCTTCGTGCATCCGGCCGAGGCCGCCCACGGCGACCTCGGCATGATCACCGGCGACGACGTGGTGATCGCGCTGTCCAACTCCGGCGAGTCGGCCGAAGTGGTGTCGCTGCTGCCGGCGCTGAAGCTGAAGGGCGGCAAGCTGATCGCGGTGACCGGCCGGTCGGAATCCACGCTGTCCCAGGCCGCGGACGTCCTGCTGCACACGCATGTCGAGCGCGAAGCGTGTCCGCTGAACCTGGCCCCGACCACCAGCACCACCGCGCAGATGGCGCTGGGCGACGCGCTGGCCGTCACGCTGATGGAGGCGCGCGGCTTCGGCCAGAGCGATTTCGCGCTGTCCCACCCGGGCGGCAGCCTGGGCCGGCGCCTGTTGGTGCACGTGAAGGACCTGATGCACGCCGGCGGCGACCTGCCGCGGGTGGCGCCGGGCACGTTGCTGAAGGACGCGTTGCTGGAAATGTCGCAAAAACGGCTGGGCATGGTCACGGTCAGCGAGGCCGACGGCACGCTCCACGGTATCTACACCGACGGCGACCTTCGCCGCACGCTGGAAAAAGGCGTGGACGTCTACAGCCTGAAGATAGACGAGGTGATGGGCCGCAAGCCGCGCTCCATCCAGCCGGACAAGCTGGCGGCCGAAGCCGGCTTTCTGATGAAACAACACCAGATCACCAGCCTGGTGGTCGTCGACGCCCAGGGCAAGCTGGCCGGCGTGCTGCACATGCACGACCTGCTGCGCGCCGGCGTGTTTTAAAACCAGCCGGCCAGTCCCAGCGACTGGCGGCGGCAAGGATCAAGCAATGCGTATGATTTCCGAGCAGGCCCGCAAGGTGAAACTGCTGATCATGGATGTGGACGGCGTGATGACCGACGGCCGCATCTACTACGACGCCCGCGGCGAAGAGAGCAAGTCGTTCTACGTGCAGGACGGCCTCGGCCTGCGCCTGCTGCAAGGCACCGGCGTGCAGCTGGCCATCATTTCCGGCCGCGCCGACCGCTGCGTCGAGCACCGCGCCCAGGCGCTGAAGATCGACCACTACTACGGCGGCGTCCACGACAAGAAAGTCGCGCTGGCCGAGCTGCTGGACAAGACCGGCCTGTCCGCCGAGCAATGCGCGTTCATCGGCGACGACCTGATCGACCTGCCCATCCTGACCCGGGTCGGCCTGGCGGTGGCGGTGCCCGAGGCTCCGCCGCAGGTGCGCCAGCATTGCCACTACGTGACCGGCAATTCCGGCGGCCACGGCGCGGTGCGCGAGCTGGCCGAGCTGATCATGCAGGCCCAGGGCACGTTCGAAGGCGTGCTCGCCCGGTATCTGGCATGATCAAGCTGCTGCGCTCCCATCGCCTGTTCCCGGTGCTGCTGGTCGGACTGACCGCGCTGCTGACGATATGGCTGGACCAGATTTCGCGCTGGGACAGCCACCGCCGCGAACTCGACCCGGACAAGCCCGAGTACGTGGCGGAAAACATGATCGCCACCCGCTACGACAAGCAAGGCAAGCTGATGGACCGGCTGATCGCCACCCGCATGTGGCAGTATCCGGGCAAGCCCGACGCCTATTTCGAGAACCCCGACCTGTATCAGTACCAGCAGGGCGTGCTGCAATACCATGTCACCGGGGAAACCGGCCGCTACAACAACAAGAGCCAGCAGGCCTACTTCGACAAGAAAGTCGTTTTGATCAAACCCGCAGACAGCAAGCAGCCCGAGACCCGGCTGGTCAGCAGCGCGATGTTCGTCGATACCGGCAAGCGCTTCGCCAGCTCCAAGGCGCCGTCGGTGATCTACCAAGGCAACTCGGTCGCCAACTCCATCGGCTTCAGCTATCAGGAGTCGCTGGGCCTGCTCAATCTGTATTCCAAGACCAAGATCGTCTATGCCAAATAATTCCCGCATCCTGCTGGCCGGCCTGCTGCTGTCCGCCTCCGCGCTGGCGCACGCCGAACAGGCAGACAAAACCAAGCCCATCGAGATCACCAGCGACAATGGCTGCACCATGGAGCAGACCAAGGGCGTCTCCACCTGCACCGGCAACGTGGTGGTGATCCAGGGCACGCTGCGCCTGAACGCCGACAAGGTGGTCGCCACCCAAGACCCGCAAGGCAACCAGACGCTGCAGGCCACCGGCCGCATCGTCACCTTCCGCCAGAAGCTGGACAACAACAGCGGCTGGATCGAAGGCCAGTCCAGCAAGCTGGACTACGACAGCGCCAAGCACTTCGCGGTGCTGACCGGCAACGCCCGCGTCAAGCGCAACGGCGACCTCGTGATCGGCAACGTGATCACCTACGACACCCAGAGCGAGGTCTACCAGGTGATGGGCGGCGGCGCCAACGCCGGCAAGGGCGGACGCACCACCGTGATCCTGCAGCCGAAGAACACCGCGTCGCAACCGGCGGCCGCCAAGCCCGCCGCCGGAGCCGCCGCGCAATGAAGCACAGCATCCTCACCGTCACCAACCTGAAAAAGCGCTTCAAGAAGCGCACCGTGGTCAAAGACGTGTCGCTCAGCATCGAGAGCGGCGAAGTCGTCGGCCTGCTCGGTCCCAACGGCGCCGGCAAGACCACCAGCTTCTACATGATCGTCGGCCTGATCGGCGCCGACGACGGCGACATCCGCCTGGACGACGCGTCCATCACCCACTACCCGATCCATCAGCGCGCCCAGCTCGGCCTCGGCTACCTGCCGCAGGAGGCGTCCATCTTCCGCCGCATGACGGTGGAAGAGAACATCGCCGCCATCCTGGAAATCTCCGGCCTCAAGGGCAAGGAGCTGGAGAAAGAGCTGGACCTGCTGCTGGACGACCTCAACATCGGCCACCTGCGCGACAGCAACGCGCTGTCGCTGTCCGGCGGCGAGCGCCGCCGGGTGGAGATCGCCCGCGTGCTGGCCACCCGCCCGCGCTTCATCCTGCTGGACGAGCCGTTCGCCGGCGTGGACCCGATCGCGGTGATCGACATCCAGAAGATCATCTCCTTCCTGAAGGAGCGCGGCATCGGCGTGCTAATCACCGACCACAACGTGCGCGAGACGCTGCGCATCTGCGACCGCGCCTACATCATCAGCGACGGCTCGGTGCTGGCCTCCGGCGAGCCGGAAGAACTGGTCAACAACGAGAGAGTGCGCGAGGTCTACCTCGGCGAGCACTTCCATCTGTAAACGATGAAACAGGCACTTCAGCTCAAGGTATCCCAGCAACTGACGCTGACGCCGCAGCTGCAGCAATCGATCAAGTTGCTGCAACTGTCCACGCTGGACCTGCAGACGGAGGTGGAGCGTTTCCTGCTGGACAATCCGCTGTTGGAGCGCGGCGACGAGCCCCGCGACGGCGAAGCCGCGGCCGACAGCGCGGAGCAGCCCGAAAGCGCGGCCGAGCCGCAAGAGGCGGATGGACGCGACGACAGCGCCGGCGAGCTACTAGATTGGGGCGCGGGCAGCCGCAGGGGGGACGACGACGACTTCGACCCCATGCTCAACGTGCCCTGCCCGGTCAGCCTGCGCGAACACCTGCTGACCCAATTGAGCGAGATCGCCCTCTCCGACCGCGACCGCGCGGTGATGCGCCTGCTGATCGAGGAGCTGGACGACGACGGCTACCTGCCGCTGGAGCTGGACGAGCTGGCCGGCAACCTGCCGCTGGAGCTGGAGCTGGAAGTCGACGAGCTGGCCGTGGGCCTCAAGCTGCTGCAGCAATTCGATCCCGCAGGCGTCGGCGCCCGCTCGCTGGCAGAATCGCTGACGCTTCAGCTGCAGCGCCTTCCCGGCGGCGAGCCCGGGCACGCGCTGGCGCTGGCCATCGTCCGCGAGCACCTGGCCCTGCTCGGCGGCCGCGACTACGCCAAGCTGAAAAAGCTGCTGCGCTGCGACGACGCGGCGCTGCGCGGCGCGCAGGCGCTGATCGCCCGCCTCAACCCGCACCCGGCCACCGGCTTCGGCCACGGCGACATCCATTACGTGATTCCCGACATCAGCGTGCGCAAGCTGCGCGGCCGCTGGGCGGCCGAGCTCAATCGCGCGGCGATGCCCCGCCTGCGAGTCAACCGGCTGTACGAGCGCATGCTGGCCGACCAGCGCGCCGGCGGCGAAATGTCCGGCCGTTTGCAGGAGGCGCGCTGGCTGGTCAAGAACATCCAGCAACGGTTTGACACCATACTCAAAGTGGCGGAAGCTATCGTTGAGCGCCAGCAATCGTTCTTTGAGCACGGCGAAGTGGCGATGCGCCCGCTGATCCTGCGGGACATCGCGGAAGAACTGGGCCTGCACGAATCCACCGTTTCCCGATCCACCAGCCAGAAATACCTGCTTTGTTCGCGGGGCTTGTTCGAACTCAAGTATTTCTTCGGCAGTTCGCTGGAAACTGAAAGCGGCGGAGAGTGCTCCGCCACGGCGATCAAGGCCCATATCCGCGGCATGATAGACGCCGAGGACCGCGCGAAGCCGTTGTCCGACAGCGCCATCGCCGACGCGCTGGCCAAGCAGGGAATACAGGTTGCCAGACGCACCGTAGCCAAGTATCGTGAAGCCATGCAGATTCCGGCGGTGAATCTGCGCAAGGCACTGTAGGGCGCCTCAAGAATACAATGCCGCCCGGCAACCCGACCGGGTGGTCAACACCAGAAGGAGCTAGGGTATGAACCTCAAAGTAACTGGCCTGCACCTGGAAGTCACCCCGTCGCTGCGCGAATACATCGAGAACAAGCTCGAGCGCATTACCCGCCATGTCGACCACGTGATCGATATCTCCGTCACCCTGTCGGTGGACAAGCTGGTCCAGAAGGCTGAAGTCAATGTGCACCTGTCCGGCAAGGACATCCACATCGAAGCTTCCGAGGCCGACCTCTACGCCGCCATCGACCTCCTGATGGACAAGCTGGACCGCCAAGTCCTGAAGTACAAGGAAAAGCTGACCGAGCACCGCGCGCTGGGCTCGGGCGAAGCGTCTCAGACCCAGGCCACGCTGTAAGGCCTAGCTGAAGACAACGGGAGCCTGACGGTTCCCGTTTTTCTTTGCGCTTGCCGGTTTTCAGTACTATCAAGGCAACGTAGAATTCACAGTTTCACCCCAAGAGCCGCATGCATAATCCAACATGACTCTCATCGGCAAGATCCTGACCCCGGACCATATCCTGCTGGATCTGGACGTCGCCAGCAAGAAGCGGGTGTTCGAACAAGTGGGGCTGCTCGTGGAGAATACCCGCGGCATCGCCCGCAGCGAGGTTTTCGACAGCCTGTTCAGCCGTGAAAAACTGGGCTCCACCGGACTCGGCCAGGGCGTGGCCATTCCCCACGGCCGCGCGCGCGGCCTCAAGGAAGCCACTGGCGTGTTCATCCGCCTGAAGGCGCCCATTCCCTTCGACGCGCCGGACGGCAAGCCGGTGCAATGCCTGTTCGTGCTGCTGGTCCCCGAGCACGCCACCGACCTGCACCTGCAGGTGCTGTCGGAGCTGGCGCAGCTGTTCTCCAGCCGCCAGATGCGCGAGCAGATGCTGGGCACCGGCGCGCGCGACGAACTGTACAAGCTGCTTTGCGAATGGACGCCCCATGCCTAGCATCACCGTGCGCCGGCTGTATCAGGAAAACCAGCAGAAGCTGAATCTGACTTGGGTCGCCGGCACCGGCGGCTCCGACAACGTGATCGGCAACGACGACCAGCGCCCGACGCTGGCCCTGGTCGGCCACCTGAACTTCATCCACCCCAACCGGGTGCAAGTGCTGGGCCTCGCCGAGGTCGACTACCTGAACAAACTGGAGCAGTCGGCGGCCAAGACCGCGCTGGACCAGCTGTTCCACAAGAGCATGTCGGTGGTGATGGTCACCAACAACCAGCCGGTGCCCCGGCTGCTGCGCGACTACTGCCACAGCCACAACGTGCCCCTGATGTGCAGCACGCTGGAAAGCCCGTACCTGATGGACGTGCTGCGGATCTACCTGGCCCGCGCGCTGGCGGTGTCGACCGTGCTGCACGGCGTGTTCCTCGACGTGTTCGAGATCGGCGTGCTGATCATGGGCGACTCCGCGATGGGCAAGAGCGAGCTGGCGCTGGAGTTGATCTCCCGCGGCCACGGCATGGTGGCCGATGACGCCGTCGAGCTGTACCGCATCGGCCCAGATACGCTGGAAGGCCGCTGCCCGCCGCTGCTGCGCGACTTCCTGGAAGTGCGCGGCCTCGGCATCCTCAACATCCGCACCATCTTCGGCGAGACCGCGGTCCGCCCCAAGAAGGTGCTGAAACTGATCATCCATCTGGTCAAGGCCAACGACCAGGCGATGCAGGCGCTGGATAGGCTGAACATCCAGTCCGAGACCCAGGACATCATCGGCGTCACCGTGCGCAAGGTAGTGCTGCCCGTGGCCGCCGGCCGCAACCTGGCGGTGCTGGTGGAGGCCGCCGTGCGCAACTACATCCTGCAGCTGCGCGGCATCGACAGCACCCGCGAATTCATCGAACGCCACACCAATTTCTTGCGAGACCAGGAAAATGCGCCTGATATTGATTAGCGGCCTGTCCGGTTCCGGCAAGTCGGTGGCACTGCGCGCGCTGGAAGACTCGGGCTTCTACTGCGTGGACAACCTGCCCGCCACCATGCTGCCGGAAGCGATGGCGATGTATGCCGACTTCGGCTACAAGGACATCGCCATCAGCGTGGACACCCGCTCCGGCCCCACGCTGGGCGCGCTGCCCAAGGTGGTGGAATCCCTGAAGGCCCAAGGCATCGATGTGCGGCTGCTGTTCCTGGAGGCCAAGCCGGAAACCCTGGTCAAACGCTTCTCCGAAACCCGTCGCCGCCATCCCCTGTCCGACACCGGCATCACGGTGGAGGAAAGCATATTGCTGGAACAGGAAATGCTGGCCGAGGTGCTGGAGCTGGGCACCCGCATCGACACCAGCGAGCTGTCCGCCAACGCCCTCAGAAGCTGGGTGCGCGAACTGGTAGACGCCGACAGCAACCAGCTGACGCTGATCTTCGAATCGTTCGGCTTCAAGCACGGCGTGCCGCAGGACGCGGATTTCGTCTTCGACGCCCGCTGCCTGCCCAACCCCTATTACGATCCGCAGCTGCGCCCGTTCACCGGCCGCGACCAACCCATCATCGACTTCTTCGCCGGCCACCAGGAAGTGGCCGAGATGATAGCCGACATCCAGGCGATGATCGCCAAGTGGCTGCCCTGCTACGGCAAGGAAAACCGCAGCTACCTGACGGTGGCCGTCGGCTGCACCGGCGGCCAGCACCGCTCGGTGTACATCATCGAGAATCTGGCGCGCGCCTTTCCCGACCGCCAGGTATTGGTCCGCCACCGCCAGCTTTACCGCGAACACTGACCATCGGCGGGGCCCGCCGCCCTGCCCGTCCAGCCCGGCTGGAGAAAGAAGCCGATGACCCGCAAGACCGTCACCGTCGCCCTCACCGGCGCCTCGGGCCTGCCTTACGGCCTGCGCCTGATCGAGGCCCTGCTCGCCGCCGGCGCGCGGGTGTGGGTGTTGTATTCCCAAGCCGCCCAGGTGGTGGCCAAGCAGGAAATGCAACTGACCCTGCCCTCGCGTCCGGCCGAAATGAAGGCCTGGCTGCAAGCGCGCTATCCCGCCGGCGACGGCCAACTGGAAGTGTACGGCCGCGAGGAATGGTTCGCGCCGGCGGCGTCCGGCTCCAATCCGCCGGACGCGATGGTGGTCTGCCCGTGCTCGATGGGCACGCTGGCGGCAATTCGCCACGGCATGAGCGACAATCTGATCGAACGCGCGGCCGACGTCTGCATCAAGGAGCAGCGCAAGCTGGTGCTGGTGCCGCGCGAAACGCCGCTGTCCGCCATCCACCTGGAAAACATGCTGGACCTGGCGCGCCTGGGGGTGGTGATCCTGCCCCCCGCCCCCGGCTTCTACACCCATCCCAAGAGCGTGGACGACATGGTGGACTTCGTCGTCTCCCGCATCCTCGATCAACTGGGCGTCGAACAAACGCTGACGCCGCGCTGGGGAGAATGAGCATAGACGGCGGCCCGATCCTGAGCCTGGAAGCGCTGCGCCGGCTGGAACAGGCCGCCGCCGACCATGGGCTGAATCTGATGCGCCATGCCGCGCAGGCCGCCGCGGACTGGGTCACCCGCCATTGCCCGCCCGCCTCGCCGCTGCTGGTTTGCGCCGGCCCCGGCAACAACGGCGGCGACGCGTTGCACGCGGCGCTGGCGCTGCGCAAGCGCGGCCATCCGCTGACGGTCCTGCAACCCGTCGCGCCGGCCAGCGACGAATGCCGCGCCGCGCGCAGGCAGGCGGAAAAAGCCGGCCTCGCCATCCTGGCCGAATTGCCCGACCGCGCGCCGCCTCCGGCGCTGCTGATAGACGGCCTGTTCGGCATCGGCCTGTCCCGTCCGCTGGACCCCACCTGGCAAGACCTGATAAATCGGCTGAATCGCTTCGATTGCGCCAAGTTGGCGCTGGACTGCCCCAGCGGCTTGGACGCCTATACCGGGCAGCCTCAAGGCGCGGCCATCCGCGCCGACCACACCCTGACCTTCCTCTGCCACAAGCCGGGGCTGTTCGGCGGCCCCGGCGCCGACCTCGCCGGCCAGGTGGAGCTGGCCATGCTGGACTGCCCCGCCAGCCTGTATCCGCAAGCCGAAGGCGAGCTCAACCGCCCGCCGGCCGCGGCGCTCGCCCGCAACCGGGACAGCCACAAGGGCAGCTATGGCTCCGTATCCGTCATCGGCGGCGCGCCTGGCATGCTGGGCGCGGCGCTGCTCGCCGGCCGCGCCGCGCTGGCCGGCGGCGCCGGCAAGGTCTATCTGTGCCCGCTGGACGACAGGCTGCCGGTCGATCCGGCCGCGCCGGAACTGATGGTGCGCCCGGCGGACGAGGCCGCGGACCTGCCCGTCGCCGACGTGCTGGCCGTCGGCCCCGGCCTGGGGAGACAGGAACTGGCAGAGCGGCTGCTAGAGCAAGCCATCGCCCGCGCCGTTCCCCTGGTGCTGGACGCCGACGCGCTCAATCTGCTGGCGGTCCGCCGCGATCTGGCCGCCCTCGTCGCCGAGCGCAAGGCGCCTACCGTGCTGACGCCCCACCCCGCCGAAGCCGCCCGGCTGCTGCGGCTGGGCGCTCAAGAGATCCAGGCCGATCGCGTGGCCCATGCCCGCCGGCTGGCCGCAGGCCTCAACAGCGTCGTCGTGCTGAAAGGCGCCGGCAGTCTGATCGCGCGGCCCGATGGCTACTACCGCGTCAATGACAGCGGCGGACCGGAACTGGCCGTCGCCGGACAGGGCGATGTGTTGACCGGCCTTATCGCCGCGTTGCTGGCCCAGGGCCTGGACGCTTTCGACGCCGCCTCGCTGGCGGTCCGGCTGCACGGGCTGGCCGGCGACGGCTACCGCGCCGAAAACGGCGGCCCGATCGGCCTCTCCGCCTCCGCGACCATCCCTCGCCTCAGCCGCGCGCTCAACCGCCTGCTGGCCGGAGGCTGAAGCGTTTTGCCGATGACAGCGGTTTGTGGTTAAGATCAAGCGGCAAGTCCCACATCGGAGAGCCGTCTTGTCGTCCGCCCATAATCAGAAAAAAGCCTACGCCTTCGGCCTCGGCGCCGTATTGGCCTGGTCCACCGTCGCCAGCGCCTTCAAGCTCAGCCTGCAACACCTCAGTCCGATGCAACTGGTGCTGTACGCCAGCGCCGCCTCCCTGCTGTCTCTGCTGTCCATCCTGGCCTGGCAGCGCCGCTTGCCCGAGCTGGCCTCCGCCTTCCGCCGCCACTGGAAAAGTTCGCTGCTGTTCGGCGCGGTCAATCCCTTCGTCTACTACTTGGTGTTGTTCGAAGCTTATTCGCTGCTGCCGGCGCAGGAAGCGCAGGCGATCAACTACACCTGGGCGCTGACGATGGCCCTGCTGGCCGTGCCGCTGCTGAAGCAGAGGCTGCGCGCCCAGGACGCCGCCGCCGCGCTGATCTGCTATCTGGGCGTGCTGGTGATCGGCACCCGGGGGCGCTTGCTGGAGCTGCACTTCTCCAACCAGCTGGGCGTGTTGCTGGCGCTCGTTTCGACGCTGCTGTGGGCCGGCTACTGGATCTTCAACACCCGCGACGCTCGCGAGCCGGTGCTGGGCCTGACGCTGAATTTCGCCTGCAGCCTGCCGCTGAGCCTGGCCTGGTGCGCCTGGCACGGCCAACTGGCGCTCCCGGCCTGGCAAGGGCTGGCCGGCGCCGCCTATGTCGGCGCGCTGGAAATGGGCTTCACCTTCGTGCTGTGGCTGTCGGCGATGAAGCTGACGCGCAGCACCGCCAGCATCGCCAACCTGATTTTCCTGGCGCCGATGGCGTCGCTGCTGCTGATCCACCTGATCGTCGGCGAGGCCATCCTGCCGTCGACGCTTCTGGGCCTGGCGCTGATCCTGGGCGGCCTGCTCGCGCAGAAGCTGCCGCTGCGCCGCTCGCAAACGCAACCGCTGGCCGCGCCTCCGTCCTGAGCCGCGACCGCGCGCGGACCAAGAGCCGTTCTCGATCCGGCATGGCAATTCCTTCGCCCTCTGCCTACGATTCATTCTGAGGGCACGGGTAAACAGGCACCATGAAAAGTATCAAGACAAGGTTAATGTTATGGCTGATGGCATGGATCACCACCATTCTGGGGACGACTGGACTGTATTTCTACATCCATGACTACAATATCGACCAGAATGACTTCCAGACCCAGCGCGCCGCCGTGCAGTCGCGGCTTTCCCTGTCCCTGCCGCACGGCATCTGGCAGCTAGACGACGAAAACGTCCGCCTGGCACTGGACAGCGAGCTGAGCTGGCCCTCGGTGATCGCCATCAACGTCAAGGGCGAAAGCGGCCTCAATCTGGGCCGCACCCGCGACGCCAACGGCAATCTGCGCGACATGCTGCCAAACGAGCAGCCCAAGGTCGACGACACCCTCAGCATTCCCATCATCTACCAGGGCAAGGAGCACCTGGGCACCGCCACCGTCTACCTGTCGCACGACGCACTGCGCGCGCGCGAAGACCAGCACCTGATCACCATCGTCGCCCAGATCGTCCTGCTGGACGGACTGATCTTCTTCATCATGTCGTTCAATCTGCAGCGCTTCATCTTCCAGCCGCTGGCCAAGCTGCAGCAGGCGCTGAACACCGCGATCCGCGCGCCGGACGCCAGCGGCGCCCAGATCACCCATCTGGCCGACGACGAGATCGGCGGCATCGTCAACGGCTTCAACCGCATCGTCGCCCGCACCGCCGCCGACCTGGTGAAGCGGACCGCGGCCGAGGCGATCGCCCGCGAGGAAAAAGAGAAGGCGCAGCAGGCCTACAGCCAGCTGATGGCGACGCAGGAGACGCTGGTGGAGGCGGAAAAGATGGCGTCGCTCGGCAGCCTGGTGGCCGGCGTCGCCCACGAAATCAACACCCCGGTCGGCATCACGCTGACCGCTGCCTCGCACCTCGGAACCGCCACCTCGCACATCACCGGCAAGCTGGACAGCGGCAACATCAAGAAGAGCGACTTCCAGAGCTATCTGGAGACGGCGCAAGAATGCTGCGAGCTGATCCTGGCCAACTCCGAGCGCGCCGCCAACCTGATCCACAGCTTCAAGCAGGTGGCGGTGGACCAGACCAGCGAGGCCAGGCGCAGCTTCCACCTGCACGATTACCTGAACGAGGTGATCACCAGCCTGAAACCCCGCTTCAAGCACACCAAGGTCTCGATAGACATCCAGTGCGAGGAGGACATCCTGCTGGACAGTTACCCCGGCGCGCTGGCCCAGGTGCTGACCAATCTGGTGGTCAACGCGCTGATACACGGCTACGAAGGCGGCGAGATCACCGGCGCCATCGTCATCGAGGCCCATCGCAACGCCGCCCAGCATGTATCGATGACCATCAGCGACAGCGGCAAGGGCATCACGCAGGAAAACCTGAGCCGGGTATTCGAACCCTTCTTCACCACCCGCCGGGGCACCGGCGGCAGCGGCCTCGGCCTCAACATCGTCTACAACATCGTGCGGCAGCGACTGGGCGGCAACATCGAGGTTCACAGCGAGGTTGGACAGGGCACCCGATTCACGCTGGACATGCCTTGCATCGCCCCCACCGTCCAGCATAAGGAGAATGTGGCATGAGCCAACAAGCATCCCTTCCAGACGACGACAACTGGCTGCTGGACGACAACGACGGCGAGGAAACGCCCCGTCCGTCCGAAGTGCGCAAGCCCTGGAAAGTGCTGATCGTCGATGACGAAAAGGACGTGCACACCGCCACCCGCATCGCGCTGCGCGGCATCAGCTACAAGGAGCGCCCGCTGGATCTGCTGAGCGCCTACAGCGGCGCCGAGGCCTTCCAGATGCTGCAGCAGCATCAGGACATCGCGCTGATCATGCTGGATGTGGTGATGGAAAGCGAGGACGCGGGCCTGAGGCTGGTGCACCGCATCCGCGAGGAGCTCACCAACGGCGTGGTGCGCATCGTGCTGCGCACCGGCCAGCCCGGACAGGCCCCCGAGCAAGAGGTCATCCTCAATTACGACATCAACGACTACAAGACCAAGACCGAGCTCACCACGCAAAAGCTGTTCACCACCACCATCGCCTCGCTGCGCGCCTACGAAAACCTGGTGTCGCTGGAAAAGAACCGCCAGGGCCTGGCCAAGATCCTGGAGAGCGCGTCCGATCTGTACCAGCTGCACTCGCTGCGGGAGTTCGCGTCCGGCGTGCTGCGCCAGATCAGCGCGCTGCTGGACATCGGCACCGACGGCATTCTGTGCGTGCGCAACGACAACCTGGTCGGCCGGCCTGAACTGGAAATCCTGGCGGTGTCCGGCGCCTACGAATACCTGGCGGAATCCGGCGACCTGTCCAACGAGCCGCACCTGGAAGCGGTGTTCCAGCAGGTATTCAAGGAAAAGCGCAGCATTTACCAGCATCCCTACGACGTGCTGTACATCTCCTCGCGCAACCGCCGCGAATTCGCCGTCCACTTCATGCCGCAATGGCCGCTGGACGCCGTGGAGCGCGACTTGCTGGACGTGTTCTGCCAGCGCATCTCGGCCGCCTACGACAACCTCTATCTGTACAACCAGCTGCGCAGCGCGCAAGAGGCCACCGTGGTGGCGCTGGCCGACCTGGCGGAATTCCGCGACACCGACACCGGCGACCACGTGCTGCGGGTGCAGAAGCTGACCGACGCCATCGCCGAGGAAATGGCCGGCGACAACCATTACCCCGAGCTGATGACCCGGGAGTTCATGGACATGGTGGGCATGGCCAGCATCCTGCACGACATCGGCAAGGTGGCGACGCCCGACAATATCCTGTTGAAACCCGGCAAGCTGGACCCTGACGAGCGCGCCATCATGGAGCAGCACGCGACCATAGGCGCGCAGATCCTGGCCAAGTCCGCCCAATTGGTGGAGGGCGCCAGCTATCTGTCGCTGGGCTCGGAAATCGCCGGCGGCCACCACGAACACTTCGACGGCAACGGCTATCCCAGCAAGCTCAAAGGCCAGGACATCCCGCTGTCCGCCCGCATCGTCGCGGTGGTGGACGTGTTCGACGCGCTGCTCAACAAGCGTCCCTACAAGGAGCCGTGGAGCATGGAGGACACGATGAAGTACATCAATGGCCGCGCCGGCACCCAGTTCGACCCGCACGTGGTCGCCGCTTTGAGCCGGCTGGTGGACGAAGACAGGCTGCCGGTTCAGTTCGGCGACTGAGCCTCGGCGCCCGCAAAAGAAAAACGGCAGCGAAACGCTGCCGTTTTTTCGTTTCCGCCCGATAAGCTCAGGCCACGTAGTTCAACACGCACAGATACTGGCAGATGCTGCCGCCCAGCACGAACAAATGCCAGATGCCGTGGCCGTGGCGTATCTTCTCGTCGTTCAGGAACCAGTAGATGCCCGCGCTGTACAGCAGGCCCCCCAACGCCAGCCAGAACAGGCCGCCAGGCTCCAGCGCCTCGATCAGCGGCTTGATCGCGATCAGCACCAGCCAACCCATCGCCACGTACAGGATCATGGACAGGATGCGGGTGCGCCGTCCCAGCGTCAGCTCCTGGATGATGCCGAACAGCGCCAGCCCCCAGCTGACGCCGAACAGGGTCCAGCCCCAGGCGCCGCGCAGCGTCACCAGCGCGAACGGCGTGTAGCTGCCGGCGATCAGCAGATAGATCGCCGAATGGTCGCACTTCTGCAGGATGGCCTTGGCCCGTCCCCTGAAGCTGTGGTACAGCGTCGAGATCAGGTACAGCGTCACCAGCGTGCCGCCGTACAGGCTGAAACTGACGATTTTCCAAGGATCGCGCTGCATGGCCGCCTCGACCACCAGCACCACCAGACCGGCTATCGCCAGCAAGGTGCCGGCAAGATGCGAATAGCCGTTGAAGCGTTCGCCGCGATACATATTGTTTTTCCTCGAGGCCGGCATCCGGCCGGCGCTTGCTGCAGTTTGGAGCCTCATTCGCTCCTCAAGGTTCCATTGTCCCCCGTCCGACGGTCCAAGACCAGCGGTTTGCTCAAACAAAAAGCGGGCCGAGGCCCGCTTGTTTCCCGACCACCGCCGGAATCAGGCGCCCAGCGCCTTCAGCACCTCGTCGCGCACGGTTTCCACCGCGCGGGTGCCGTCGATCTTCACGTACTTCGGCGCCTTGGCGCTGCCGCTCTCAGCCAGCTTGCCGTAGAAGCCCACCAGCACGGCAGTCTGTTCGTGGTAGACGGACAGGCGCTTCTTGACGGTTTCTTCCTTGTCGTCGTCGCGCTGAACCAGCTCTTCGCCGGTCACATCGTCCTTGCCGGCCGCTTTCGGCGGGTTGAAGGCGACATGGTAGGTGCGGCCCGAGGCCAGGTGCACGCGGCGGCCGGCCATGCGCTCGACGATGGCGGCGTCCGGCACGTCGATCTCAACCACGTAGTCGATGTCCACGCCGGCGGCGATCATCGCCTCGGCCTGCGGAATGGTGCGCGGGAAGCCGTCGAACAGGAAGCCGTTGCCACAGTCGTCCTGGGCGATGCGCTCCTTGACCAGGCCGATGATGATGTCGTCGCGGACCAGGCCGCCGGCATCCATGATGGCCTTGGCTTCCAGGCCCAGCGGGGTGCCGGCCTTGACCGCGGCGCGCAGCATGTCGCCGGTGGAGATTTGCGGGATGCCGAACTTCTCGCGGATGTAGTTGGCCTGGGTGCCTTTGCCGGCGCCCGGAGCGCCCAACAGGATCAATCGCATTTATGTGACTCCAGTCTGTTTGATTTATGAATTCTTTATGGAGCGCCTACAGCCCCCTCAAGCGAACAGCCGTCGCACCCGTTCCAGGTCTTCCGGCGTGTCCACCCCGGCGGCCGGCGCCTCGTCCGCCAATGCCACCGCGATGCTGTAACCATGCCAGAGCACGCGCAATTGTTCCAGCGCCTCGTACTGCTCCAGCGGTCCCGGCTCCAGGCCGGCGTAGGCGGCCAGGAAGCCCGCGCGGTAACCGTACATGCCGATATGGCGGTAGACCGGCAGTCCGGCCGGCAGCGCCGAATGGTCTGCGGCGTAGGCGTCGCGGGCGTAAGGAATAGGCGCGCGGCTGAAATAGAGCGCGCGGCCGTTCTTGTCGAGCGCCACCTTCACCACATTGGGATTGAAATGGTCGGCCGCGTCGTGCAGCGCGTGCGCCAGCGTCGCCACCGGCGCGTCGCCGGCGGCCAGCAACTCGGCCAGCCGGTCGATCAGCTCAGGCTGGATCAGCGGCTCGTCGCCCTGCACATTGATCACCAGCGCGTCGGCCGGCAGCGCCAGCTTGGCGGCCACCTCGGCCAGGCGGTCGGTGCCGCTGGCGTGGTCTTCGCGCGTCAGCGCCGCCTCGACACCGTGGGCGGCGCAGGCGGCCAGGATGTCGGCGTGGTCGGTGGCGACGACGACGCGGGAAGCGCGGCTCTTCGCCGCCTGCTCGGCCACGCGCACCACCATCGGCTTGCCTGCGATGTCGGCCAGCGGTTTGCCCGGCAGGCGGCTGGACGCCATCCGCGCCGGAATCACCACGACGAAACCGTTCATTTGACTTCTTCTTCCGGCGGCAGCTCGCGCGCCTCGCTCTCCAGCATCATCGGAATGCCGTCCTTGATCGGGAACGCCAGGCGGTCGCCCTTGCAGATCAGCTCTTCCTTGCTCTTGTCGAACACCAGCGGACCCTTGCACAGCGGGCACACCAGGATTTCCAGAAATTTAGCGTCCATGTTTCGTCTTCAAGCGGGCTAGTATCCATTCGCACAGATCAGGCGCCAGCGAGGCCTGAACCGGCAAAACCCATAGTCTAGCACGCTGCGCCGCGTCATGAAGCGCGCGCGCGAGCTTGACCGCGTCCTTGCTGGTGACGATCACCGCGTCGGCGTCGGCGGGAATGTCGCCGGGCGCGAACGCGTGATGGTCGGGAAAAGCCAGCCGCCGATCGACGACGATGCCCTGCGCCGCCAGCGTGTCGAAAAAGCGCTCGGGGTGGCCGATGCCGGCCAGCGCCGCCACCTTCAAGCCGGAAAAACCGGCCGCGTCCCGCGTGCGCGACGCGTCATCGAGCGCATGGCAGGCGCCGGGGCGCAGCGTCATGGCGAAGCGCGGCAGCGCCGCCGGCAAGGCCAACATCCCGCCCTCGCCGTTGACCACGGCGGCGTCCACCGTCTCCAGCCGCGACGGCGGCTCGCGCAGCGGGCCGTTGGGCAGCAGCCTGCCGTTGCCCAGGCCGCGCCTGCCGTCCAGCACCGCGATCTCCAGATCGCGCGCCAGCCGGTAATGCTGGAGGCCGTCGTCGCTGAGGATCAGCTCGACGTCCGGATGCAGCGCCAGCAGGCGGCGGCCGGCGGCGACGCGGTCGCGCCCCACCACCACCGGCGCGCCGGCGGCGGCCAGCAGCAACGGCTCGTCGCCGACCAAAGCCGGATCGCTGTCCGGCTTCACCTCGGTCGGCGTCGCCGCCTCCCCGCCGTAGCCGCGGCTGATCACCCCGGCCTTGACCCCTCTCGCGGCGAAATCGCGCAGCAGCGCCAGCGTCAACGGCGTCTTGCCGACGCCGCCGACATTGATGTTGCCGATCACCACCACCGGAACCGCGAGCTTTTCGCTCGTTTTCCAGCCGCGGCGGAACGCTTGCCGGCGCAAAGCGGCCAGCAGCGCAAAAAGCCCTTCCAGCGGAGCCAGAAGGGCTGTCAGCCAGCCTCGCGGCCGGTACCAGTGTTGTTCTATCAAACGCATGCCGCCTCAGGCTTCACTTCAGGTTCTGGGTGGCAAAAGTCAGTTGCGACAAGCCGGCCTCGCGGGCCGCCTCCATCACGGCGATCACCGACTGATGGGTGGACCTGGCGTCGGCGTTGACCACCACCACCACATCGCGCTTGCCGGCCGCGGCGGCCTTCAGGCTGGCCAGCAGCGCGGCCTTGTCGCCGCCGGGCAGCTTGGCGTCATTCACCGCCATCGCGCCGTCGGCGGCCACCGCCACCTTGATCTCGACGGTCTTGCTCTGCTGCTGCTCGCCCTGCGCGGTCGGCAGGTTGATCTTCAGTTCGGAAAAATGCGAGTACGTGGTGGTGACCATCAGGAAGATCAGGATCACCAACAACACGTCGATCAGCGGGATGAAATTGATCTCCGGCTCTTCCCGGGCTCTGCCGCGACGAAAATCCATGCTCAGCTCCCGTTCTTGCGCTCGCCGTGCGCCACTTCCACCAGCTTGACCGCCTGCGCCTCCATTTCCACCAGCAGGCCATCCACCTTGGAGCGGAAATAGCGGTAGAACATCATGCTGGGGATCGCGACGATCAGGCCGAAGGCGGTGTTGTACAGCGCGACGGAAATGCCGTGCGCCAGCTGCTGCGGATTGGCGCCGCTGGCGTTCTGCGAGCCGAAGATCTCGATCATGCCGATCACCGTGCCCAGCAGGCCCAGCAGCGGCGCCATCGCGGCGATGGTGCCCAGCGTGGTCAGCAGGCGCTCCAACAGATGGGCGACCTGGCGGCCCTCGTCCTCGATCGCTTCCTTCATCACTTCGCGGCTGCCGTGCACATTGCGCAGGCCGGCGGCGAACAGGCGGCCCAGCGGCGAATGGCCCTGCAATCGCTGCAGCAGCTCGTCCTTGTCGCCTATGCGCCGGTATTCCTGCAAGGTCTGCGCCAGCAGCCCCTGCGGCACCACCGCGCCGCGCCGCAGCGTGTACAGGCGTTCCAGAATGATGGCCAGCGACACCACCGACGCGGCGATGATGGTCCAGATCGGCCAGCCGGCCGCTTCAACGATAGCCCACACGAAGCATTCTCCGTCATCGATACAAACGCCAGACTTTATTCCCTACAGCCGGGTTCAGGCAACCTCGCGGGAATAAATTTCACGCCGCCTGCCACTTTTTTGGGCAAGCACTGTCAAAAGCCGTTGCCATCGGCTTGCCGCGCAACTTATCCACAAGGTTATTCCGCGATTGCTGTGGATAAATCGACAAGCGCATGGACGGATTTTTCCGCGCCGGCATTGACACCGGTCAAAGCTTTGCCGACGATGGAAATATCCAAACGACCGTTTGAATAAAAATGAACCTGCCCATCTGGCTGATCAAGCTGCTGTTCAATCTGTGGCCGCCCTTTCTCGGCGCCGGCATCCGCGTGCACAAACTGTCATCCGACTTCCGCCAGGCCGAGGTCAGGCTCAAACTGGGCCTGGGCAACCGTAACTACGTCGGCACCCATTTCGGCGGCAGCCTATATGCGATGACAGACCCGTTCTACATGCTGATGCTGCTGCGCCAGCTGGGCGGCGACTACTACGTGTGGGACAAGACCGGCAGCATCGACTATCTGAAACCCGGCCGCGGCACGGTGCGCGCGCTGTTCGACCTCACCGACCAACAACTGGCCGACATCCGCGAGCGCACCGTCGACGGCGAAAAGCATCTGCCGGAGATGACGGTGGAGATCCGCGACGCCGACGACGAGCTGGTGGCCGTGGTGCACAAGACGCTGTACGTCCGCAAAAAGCCGGATCGCCGATGAGCAGGATCCATGTAGAAAAAGCCGCATCGAGCGGCTTTTTCTACATGGATCCCGGGAAGCGCTTACTCCCCGAAACCACAGAACACTTCGCGCATCATCCTGAGCACGTCCAGCGTGCGGATGTCGCCCACCCGGTAGTAGACCCGGTTGGCGTCCTTGCGCGTGCGCAAAACGCCCTTGTCCCGCATAATGGCCAAGTGCTGGGAAATATTGCTCTGGGAAGTGCCAACCTGCTCGACGATGTCTTGCACGCTCACCTCCCTGTCTTCCAGCACCGATATGATCTTCAGACGCAGCGGATGCGACATGGCCTTCATCGCCCGCGATGTCTGTTCGATCTGGTCGTCGTTGAACAGCAAAGCTTTTCTCCTAATGTAGCCTGACATTTTTTTGATTTGACTGCGGTACAATAGTATCCACAAAACCAGATACTATCAAGGTTTTCTAATATTCTGAATGCGAATGCCATGAAATCCATCAAGCCAGTGTTGTTATTGATCCTCGACGGTTTCGGCCACCGCACGGAAGGCGATGACAATGCCATCCTGCACGCCAGAATGCCGGTATGGAACCGCCTGCGCGAACAGTACGCGTACGGAACGATCAACGCCTCGGAAAACTTCGTCGGCCTGCCTTCCGGCCAGTTCGGCAACTCCGAGGTAGGCCATCTGAACATCGGCGCGGGCCGCATCGTCCAGCAGGACATCAGCCGCATCGACTGCGACATCGAGGACGGCCGCTTCGCCGACAATGACACGCTGCAGCAAGCCATGAGCAAAGCTCAAGGCTCGGCCCTGCATATCCTGGGCCTGCTGTCCGATGGCGGCGTTCACAGCCACGAAAACCACATCCACGCGCTGATCCGCGCCGCCCAGGCCGCCGGCGTGCCCAAGATTTACGTCCACGCCTTCCTCGACGGCCGCGACACGCCGCCGCGCAGCGCCGAAACCTATCTGAAGCGCCTGGACGCGGTGTTGGCCGAGTGCCCGAACGCGCGCCTGGTTTCCGTGACCGGCCGCTACTGGGCGATGGACCGCGACAAGCGCTGGGAGCGCGTCGAGCCCGCTTACCGGCTGCTGGTGGATGGCGAAGGCCTGTTCCACGCCGAAACCGGCCTGGAGGCGCTGGCCGCCGCCTATGCCCGCGACGAAAACGACGAATTCGTCAAAGCCACCGGCATCGGCGCGCCGGTGAAGATGCAGGACGGCGACGCGCTGATCTTCATGAACTTCCGCGCCGACCGCGCCCGCCAGCTGACCACCGCGCTGACCGACCCAGCCTTCGACGGCTTCAAGGCCCGCCAGCCCAAGTTCGGCTGCTACGCCACCCTCACCAGCTACGGCGAAGCTTATTCCGCGCTGCCCACCGCCTACGCGCCCCAGAAGATCCACAACGGCATGGGCGAATACCTGTCGTCGCAGGGCCTGAAGCAGCTGCGGATCGCCGAAACCGAGAAATACCCGCACGTCACCTACTTCTTCAACGGCGGCGAGGAACAGGTCTACCCGGGCGAGGATCGCATCCTGGTGCCGTCACCCAAGGTGGCCACCTATGACCTGCAGCCGGAAATGAGCGCCGGCGAAGTCACCGACAAGATCGTCGCGGCGATCCAGTCCGGCCAGTACCAGGCCATTTTCTGCAACTACGCCAACGGCGACATGGTCGGCCACAGCGGCGTGTTCGACGCCGCGGTCAAGGCGGTGGAGGCGTTGGACGGCTGCATCGAGCGCTGCGTGGACGCGATGCTGGCCGCCGGCGGCGAGGTGCTGATCACCGCCGACCACGGCAACTGCGAGCAGATGTACGACGGCCAGCACCACCAGCCGCACACCCAGCACACCACCAACCAGGTGCCCTTCCTGTATATCGGCCGCCCGGCCAAGATCCGCGCCGGCGGCTCGCTGCGCGACATCTCGCCGTCGCTGCTGAAAATGATGGGACTGGAACAACCGGCGGAGATGACCGGTCAATCGCTGATCGACTTCCAATAATCGCCTCACGGAGCGGCGGCCATGTTCCGGCATGGCCGCCGCTATTGCCTCAAGCGAAAGAATACCAAGGGCATGAAACCTTACCTGCTGCTGGCCTTGCTGGCCGGCGCCGCCCAGGCGGCCAACACCAACGCCTCCTCCACCAGCCTGTCCACCGCGCCGCATCAGCAGGACCTGAAAAACGTGCGCAAGGAAATCGACAGCCTGAGAAAGGATCTGGCGCAGAAACAGACGGTCCAGAAAGAGGCGCAGTCCGCGATCCAGGAGTCTGAGCAGGCGATCACCCAGACCAAGCAGGCGCTGGCCACGCTGGAGCAGCGCCAGAGCCGCTCGGAACAGCAATTGGCCGAGCTGCGCGGCAAGATCGAGCAGACCCAGGCCAAGCTGGCGAACACCCGCCAGCGCGTCGGCCAGATGCTGGTGCGACAGTACAAGAATGGCCGGCACGACGCGATGAAGCTGATGCTGAACGCCGACGACCCCAATCAGAGCGCCCGCGACCTCGCCTACTACCAGCACATCGCCCGCGCCGAACAACAGCTGGTCCAGCAACTGGTCGCCCAGCGGCAGCAACTGGAGACGCTGTCCGCGCAGCTGGAACAGGAGCTGGCGCGGCTGAACAATCTGTCCGACCGCAAGTCGCAGGAAAAGAGCGATCTGGAAAAGGACAAGACCCAGCAGGTGCAGCAACTGAACAAAGTGGCCGGCGAGATCAAGCAGGGCCAGAGCAAGCTGACCCAGCTGCAGGAGGATGAGAAGCACCTGGCCAACGTGATCGCCCAGATCAACCGCGAAATCCAGCGCCGCAAGGCGGAAGCCGCGCGCAAGGCCGCCGAGGCGCGCAAAGCCAAGCTGGCCGCGGCTCGCGAAGCCGCGCGCAAGGAAAACGAGCGCCGCCGCAAACTGGCCGAGCAAGCCAAGAAACAGGGCAAGCCGGTGCCGGAAGAGGCGAAGAAGCCGGTGATCGTCAAGGAAGAGCCGGTCCAGAAAGTGGACGACGTCGCCGACGACAGCGCCTCCGGCCGCGCCTTCGCCAGCCTGCAGGGCAAGATGAAGATGCCGGTGGCCGGCCAGATCGGCGGCGCCTACGGCAAGCCGCGCAAGGAAGGCACCACCTGGAAGGGCGTGTTCATCCGCGCCGCAGCCGGCCAGCCGGTGCGCAGCGTGGCCGACGGCACCGTCGTCTATGCCGACGAGTTGCGCGGATTCGGCAAGGCGGTGATCATAGACCATGGCGGCAATTACATGACGGTGTACACCAATCTGTCCGCCATCGCCAAATCGTCCGGCGGCAGCGTCAAGGCCGGGGAAACACTCGGCAACACTGGATCGCTGGACAACGGGGAATCCGGATTGTACTTTGAAATCCGGCACCTGGGCCGCACCCTCAACCCGCAAGCCTGGACACGCTAAGGTGCCGGACACGGAGAATCAGCAAAGCATGAGCAGCCAAAAAATGAAGAAAATCGCATGGTTGGTGGCAGGCGCCATGGCCGGTGGCGTACTGACCCTCAGCATGCAGGCCCTGGCCGACAAGGAAGCCTCGCCGCTGCCGCTGAACGAACTGCGCACCTTCGCCGAGGTGTTCAGCGTGATCAAGCAAAGCTACGTCGAGCCGGTGACGGACAAGAAACTGATCGACGAAGCCATCAAGGGCATGCTGACCGGCCTGGATCCGCATTCCGACTACATGGACGCCGAGGAATTCAAGGAACTGCGCGAAGGCACGCAGGGCGAATTCGGCGGCCTGGGCATCGAGATCGGCGCCGAGGACGGCCTGGTCAAGGTGGTGTCGCCGATCGAGGACACGCCGGCGCAGAAGGCCGGCATCAAGAGCGGCGACCTGATCATCAAGATCGACGACACCCCGGTGCGCGGCCTGTCGCTGAACGACGCGGTGAAGAAGATGCGCGGCAAGCCGGGCAGCAAGGTCACCCTGACCATCGCCCGCAAGAACGAAGCCAAGCCACTGGTCTTCACGCTCGCGCGCGCGGTGATCAAGACCAAGAGCGTCAAGTACAAGATGCTGGAATCGGGCTACGGCTACGTGCGCATCGCCCAGTTCCAGGAACATACCGCGGAAGACCTGGCCGCCGGCCTGCAGAAGCTGTACCAGGAGAACAAGCAGCCGCTGAAGGGCCTGGTGCTGGACCTGCGCGACGACCCGGGCGGCCTGCTGAACGGCGCCGTCGGCGTCGCCGCCGCCTTCCTGCCCAAGGACAAGCTGGTGGTCTACACCGAGGGCCGCACGCCGGACGCCAAGATGCGCCTGACCGCCACGCTGCAGAACTACGCCCGCCAGAACGGCAGCGACCCGCTGGCCAAGCTGCCGGTGGCGGTGCGCAGCGTGCCGCTGGCCGTGCTGGTCAACGGCGGCTCCGCCTCGGCGTCGGAAATCGTCGCCGGCGCGCTGCAGGACCACAAGCGCGCGGTGCTGGTGGGCACGCAGACTTTCGGCAAGGGCTCGGTGCAGTCCATCCTGCCGCTGGGCAGCCAGGGCGGCATCAAGCTGACCACCGCCCGCTACTTCACGCCTAGCGGCCGTTCCATCCAGGCCAAGGGCATCACGCCGGACGTGGTGGCCGAGGACGCGACGCTCACCGCCGCCGATCAGGCGCTGCGCGTGCGCGAGGCGGACCTGGAAAACCACCTGGCCAATCCCAACGGCGACGACAAGCCGGCCAAGACGGCCAAGCCTGCCGCCAAGCCGGTGCCGCCGCCGGCCCCCGCGCCGGAAAGCAAGGACAAGGAGCCGGCCGCGCCGGATGCGCAGGGCGGGCAACGGATGCCGAATCCGAAGAACGACTACCAGCTGTCTCAGGCGCTGAATGTGCTCAAGGTGCAGCAGATCCTGCAGAAAAACGAGAACTGAGCCTCCGGTTCCCGACATCGTGCCGCCCGGTTCCGCCGGGCGGCATTTTTCATGCCGCCGCGCGTACTTTCCGAAACACAATGCCGCGGCAATCCTGATATTCTTGATGGTTATCCATCCCTTCCACCGGCCGGAGCCCGCCGCATGCTGACCCGCGAGTTCGTCCATACCTTCCGCGAAGCCGCGCCCTACATCAACGCCTACCGCGGCAAGACCTTCGTGCTGGCCATGGGCGGCGAAAGCCTGCTCGACGGCGACTTTTCCAGCATGGCGCAGGACATCAACCTGCTGGTCAGCCTGGGCGTGCGCATCGCGCTGGTGCACGGCATCCGGCCGCAGATCGAAACCCTGCTGCAGCGCCAGGGCATCGCCCCCCAGTTCCACCAGGGCCGACGCGTCACCGACGCCGCCACCATGGACATCGTCAAGCAAGCCGCCGGCGCCACCCGCCACGATGTGGAGGCGCGGCTGTCCATGGGCATGCCGCACTCGCCGATGCACGGCTCCCACCTGCATGTGGCCGGCGGCAATTTCGTCACCGCGCAGCCGCTGGGGGTGCTGGACGGCGTGGACATGCAGTACACCGGCCAGGTGCGCCGGGTGGACGCCGCCGCCATCCGCCAGCGGCTGGACGCCGGCGAGCTGGTGCTGCTGACCCCGGTTGGCTATTCGCTGACCGGCGAAAGCTTCAACCTGACCATGGAAGAGCTGGCCGCCCATGCCGCCATCGCGCTGAAGGCGGAGAAACTGATCTACGTGGTCGAGGGCCGCGGCGTCGTAGAACACGACGGCCAGCTGGTCAGCTCGCTGACCTCCCACCAGGCCGAAGAGATGCTGCAATCGGGCAGCCTTCCCGACGACGTGGCCACCTACCTGCCCTACTGCATCCGCGCCACCCGCGACGGCATCCCGCGCGCCCACTTGGTCAGCCGCCATCAGGACGGCGCGCTGCTGCTGGAGCACTTCACCCGCGGCGGCAACGGCACCATGATCGCCCGCGATCCGCTGGTGCGGGTGCGCAACGCCAGCATCGAGGACGTCGGCGACATCCTGGGCCTGATCCGCCCGCTGGAGGAGCAAGGCATTCTGGTGCGGCGCAGCCGCGAGCGGCTGGAAGTGGAGATCGGCGAATACTCGGTGCTGGAACACGACGGCAAGATCTACGGCTGCGTAGCGATGCACCCGTTCCCGGAGGCGGAAACCGCCGAGCTGGCCTGCCTCGCCGTGTCGCAGGAGAAGCGCGACGGCGGCTTCGGCGAAATGCTGCTCAAGCACGTCGAATACCAGGCGCGCACCCGCGGCCTGCAGTCGTTGTTCGTGCTGACCACCCAGACCTCGCACTGGTTCGTCGAGCGCGGCTTCGCCGAGGCCGACAAGAGCTCGCTGCCGCTGGCCCGCCAACAGTTTTACAATTACCAGCGCCGTTCCAAGGTATTCGTAAAGAAGCTGTAACAATTAACGGCGATGATGCCGCCACGGTTGGAACGGCGCGGGCTCTGTGACACAATAGCCTGTTGTTTCAATCCGATTTCAAGCAAGGATTTCAAGCGATGAGCCGAACCGTTAACTGCATCAAGCTGGGCCGCGAAGCCGAGGGCCTCGACTTTCCCCCGCTGCCGGGCGAACTGGGCAAGCGCGTTTACGAAAGCGTGTCCAAGGAAGCCTGGCAAGGCTGGCTGCGCTACCAGACCATGCTGATCAACGAGAACCGTCTCAGCCTGGCCGACGCCCGCGCTCGCCAGTATCTGGCCAGCCAGCTGGACGCCTACTTCTTCGGCCAGGGCGCCGACGCGCCGGCGGGCTATACGCCGCCGCAGAACTAAAGCCGTGAACAAGCCCTCCAAGCGAGGGCTTTATTGTTTCCGATCACCGTCATTTTGGCTCGCTACCGTATGTCACAACCGCAAGACCTGCTGCTGAACCGTGAACTGGGACTGATAGAATTCAACCGCCGGGTGCTGGCCCAGGCGGAGGACCCGGATCTGCCGCTGCTGGAACGCCTGAAGTTCCTCTGCATCGTCTCCTCCAATCTCGACGAATTCTTCGAGGTCCGCGTCGCCTGGCTGCAAGACGCGGCCCACGCCACGCCGGACCGCATCCTGGCCGACGGCGCCACGCCGGAGCAGGCGCTGGTCAAGGTGGCCCGCGCCAGCCACCAGCTGGTGCGCGATCAATACGCGGTGATGAGCGAAGTGCTGTTCCCGGCGCTGCGCGAACAGGGCATCGTCTTCCTGCGCCGCAGCGAGTGGACGGAACAGCAGCAGGAATGGGTGCGGAATTATTTCTTCCGCGAGCTGATGCCCATCCTGACGCCGATCGGACTCGATCCGTCCCACCCCTTCCCCAAGGTGCTGAACAAATCGCTGAACTTCGCGGTGGAGCTGGAAGGCCGCGACGCCTTCGGCCGCGCCTCCGGCACCGCCATCGTGCAGGCGCCGCGCATTCTGCCGCGGGTGATCAAGCTGCCGGCCGACGCCTGCGAAGGCCGCCCGCACTGCTTCGTATTCCTATCGTCGATACTGCACTCGCACGTGCATGAGCTGTTCCCCGGCATGACGGTCAAGGGCTGCTACCAGTTCCGCGTCACCCGCGACAGCGAGCTGTCGGTCGACGACGACGACTTCAAGAACCTGCGCACCGCGCTGCAGGGCGAGTTGCGCCAGCGCCAGTTCGGCGACGCGGTGCGGCTGGAGATCGCCGACACCTGCCCGCAGCACATGGAATCCTTCCTGCTGACCCAGTTCAATCTGCAGCCGCGCGACGTCTACCGCGTCAACGGTCCGGTGAACCTGGTGCGGCTGATGCAGGTGCCCGACCTGGTGGACCGCGCCGATCTCAAGTTCGCGCCGTTCACGCCGACGCTGCCGGCCAATCTGCAGAAGAAGTCCAAATCCTCGCTGTTCGAAGTCATCCGCAAGGGCGACGTGCTGCTGCACCATCCGTACCAGAGCTTCCAGCCGGTGATCGACTTCCTGACCCAAGCGGCGACCGATCCGCACGTGGTGGCGATCAAGATGACGGTGTACCGCACCGGCACCGACTCGGTGCTGATGGAGTCGCTGATCGCCGCCGCCCGCGCCGGCAAGCAAGTGACGGTGGTAGTGGAGCTGATGGCTCGCTTCGACGAGGAAGCCAACATCGGCTGGGCCAGCCGGCTGGAAGACGCCGGCGCCCACGTGGTGTACGGCGTGATCGGCTACAAGGTGCACGCCAAGATGCTGATGGTGGTGCGGCGCGAAGGCCCCGGCCTGCACCGTTACGTGCACCTGGGCACCGGCAACTACCACCCGCGCACCGCGCGGCTGTACACCGACTTCGGCCTGTTGACCTGCAACGAGGAAATCGCCAGCGACGTCAACGACATCTTCATCCAGCTGACCGGCCTGGGCCGCGCCGGCAGCCTGAAACGGCTGTACCAAAGCCCGTTCACGCTGCACAGCATGATCATGGAGGCGATACAGCGCGAGACCGAGCACGCGCAGGCCGGCAAACCGGCGCAGATCATCGCCAAAATGAACTCGCTGCTGGAGCCGCAAGTGATCCACGCACTGTACCGCGCGAGCCAGGCCGGCGTGAAGGTGCAGCTGATCGTGCGCGGCGTGTGCGCGCTGCGCCCCGGCGTACCGGGCCTGTCGGACAACATCTCGGTCCGCTCCATCGTCGGCCGCTTCCTCGAACATCCGCGCATCTTCTATTTCTACAACGACCACAAGGAAGACCTGCTGATGTCCAGCGCCGACTGGATGAGCCGCAACTTCTTCCGCCGCATCGAAACCTGCGCGCCGATCCTGGACAGCAAGCTGAAGCGCCGCATCATCAAGGAGGCGCTGCGCCTGTATCTGGAAGACAACGTCAACAGCTGGGAGATGCTGCCCGACGGCGGCTACAAGCGCCGCTCCAGCCGCGGCAAGCCGCACTGCGCGCAGCGCGAGCTGCTGGCCTCCTACACCGGCAACCCCGAGGCGGAATAAACGCATGGAAATACTTGGCTATATCGCGGCCGCGCTGATGGTGCTGGCCGGCCTCGCCGGCACCATCCTGCCCGCCATTCCCGGCCTGCCGCTGATGTTCGGCGGCTTGCTGCTGGCCTCCTGGCTGGACGGCTTCAACCACCTCGGCGCCGTCAGCCTCACCGTGCTCGCGGTGCTGGCCGCGCTGGGCCTGCTGATAGATTTCGTCGCCGGCCTGCTCGGCGCCAAGGCCACCGGCGCCAGCCGCCAGGCGTTGTGGGGCGCCTTCATCGGCAGCCTGGTCGGCATGTTCTTCGGCATCGCCGGCGTCATTCTCGGCCCGCTCATCGGCGCCATCGTCGGCGAATTCATCGCCCGCAAGGACGCGTTCCAGGCCGGCAAGGTCGGCGTCGGCACCTTCATCGGCTTCATCGTCGGCGCGGTGGCCAAGGTGGCCTGCGCCTTCGCGATGCTGGCCACCGCCGCGCTGGCGCTGGCGCTGTAACCCCCTGGCCATGGGGATGGCCGGCGCGGCCATCCCGGCACCGGGCGCCCAGATTTTGCTATGCTGCTGCGATCGATAGCGCCCGCCCCTTCAGCCGAGGATATCCGCCATGGCACTGCAGCATCTGATCTACGTCAGCACCGCCCGCCGCGAGCTGAACAACGCGGAACTGGAAACGCTGCTTGAATCCTGCGTGCGCCACAATCTGCAGAACGACATCAGCGGCGTGCTGCTGTATGGCCCCGGCAACTTCATCCAGGTGCTGGAAGGCGAAGCCGAAGCCGTCGCCGAAACCTACCAGCGCATCCTGGACGACCCGCGCCACCATAATCTGATAGAAATCCTGCTCGAGGACATTGAGCGGCGTAGCTTCGCCAACTGGCGCATGGGCTTCACCCGGCTGGATGACGCGGCCATCCGCAGCCAGCCGGGCTTCGTCGACGTCTACGGCCCGGACTTTCTGCCCCAGCGGCTGGCTGAGCGGCCGACGCTAGCGATGAATATCTTGCTGAGCTTCCGCAAAAACTGCCGCTGAGCGCCCATGCGCGCATCCTGCGCGCTGAATGAGCGCGGATTTCGTTATAATCAGCGATTAGCCCCATCCAACCAATGTGAACGCACTCATGGCCCAATACGTGATGTCGATGCTCCGCGTGAGCAAGATCGTCCCGCCCAAGCGGCAAATCATCAAGGATATCTCCCTCAGCTTCTTCCCCGGCGCCAAGATCGGCCTCTTGGGCCTGAACGGCGCGGGCAAATCCACCGTGCTGCGCATCATGGCCAACGTGGACAAGGAATACGACGGCGAGGTGCAGCACCTGGCCGGCGTCAAGATCGGCTACCTGGAACAGGAGCCGAAGCTGGACAATGACAAGACCGTGCGCGAGGAAGTGGAAAGCGGCATGGGCGACGTGATGGGCGCGCAAAAACGCCTGGAGGAAGTCTACGCCGCCTACGCCGAGCCGGACGCCGACTTCGACGCGCTGGCCGAAGAGCAGGCCAAGCTGGAAGCCATCATCTCCGCCGGCGCCGGCGACAATGTGGCGCTGCAGCTGGAACTGGCCGCCGACGCGCTGCGCCTGCCACCGTGGGACGCCAAGATCGGCCCGCTGTCCGGCGGCGAGAAGCGCCGCGTGGCGCTGTGCAAACTGCTGCTGTCCAAGCCGGACATGCTGCTGCTGGACGAGCCGACCAACCACCTGGACGCCGAATCGGTCGAATGGCTGGAGCAGTTCCTGGTGCGCTTCCCCGGCACCGTGGTGGCCGTCACCCACGACCGCTACTTCCTCGACAACGCCGCCGAATGGATTCTGGAGCTGGACCGCGGCGAAGGCATCCCGTGGAAGGGCAACTACTCGTCCTGGCTGGAGCAGAAGGAAGAGCGCCTGGCGCAGGAAGCCAAGAGCGAAGGCGCCCGCATGAAGGCGATGAAGCAGGAGCTGGAATGGGTGCGCCAGAACCCCAAGGGCCGCCAGGCCAAGTCCAAGGCGCGCATCGCCCGCTTCGAGGAGCTGTCCAGCTTTGAAACCCAGAAGCGCAACGAGACCCAGGAAATCTTCATCCCGGTGGCCGAGCGCCTGGGCAATGAGGTGATCGAGTTCGACGGCGTGTCCAAGGGCTTCGGCGACCGCCTGCTGATCGACAATCTGAGCTTCAAGGCCCCGCCGGGCGCCATCGTCGGCATCATCGGTCCCAACGGCGCCGGCAAGTCGACGCTGTTCAAGATGATCGCCGGCAAGGAACAGCCGGACAGCGGCGACGTGAAGATCGGCCAGACCGTGCAGATGGCCTTCGTCGAACAGAGCCGCGAAGGCCTGGATGGCGACAAGACCGTGTTCGAGGACGTGGCCGCCGGCGCCGACATCCTCACCGTCGGCCGCTTCGAGATGTCCAGCCGCGCGTACCTGGGCCGCTTCAACTTCAAGGGCGCCGACCAGCAGAAGAAGGTGGGCATGCTGTCCGGCGGCGAACGCGGCCGCCTGCACCTGGCCAAGACCTTGCTCAAGGGCGGCAACGTGCTGCTGCTTGACGAACCGTCCAACGACCTCGACGTGGAAACGCTGCGCGCGCTGGAAGACGCGCTCTTGGAATACGCCGGCACCGTGTTCGTGATCTCCCACGACCGCTGGTTCCTGGACCGCATCGCCACCCATATCCTGGCGGCGGAAGGCGAATCGCAATGGACCTTCTTCGACGGCAACTACCAGGAATACGAAGCCGACAAGAAGAAGCGACTGGGCGAGGAAGGCGCCAAGCCCAAGCGCATCCGCTACAAGCCGATCACCCGCTGATCCGCGTCGCGTCTCCAAGCCCCCGCCCGCGGGGGCTTTTTGCCGCCCTCAATCCAGGTAGCGCGCCACGATGCGGGCGCTGGTGCCATCCTCATGCAGCTGCTTGAGCGCGGCGCCCAGCTTTTGCGCCACGTCGTCCGGCAAACGCCGGCTGCAAGCCAGATAGATGCCGGTGCTCTGCAGCTTCAGCGCCTCGCGTATCGGCACCGCGCCGCTTCCCTGCTTCTTCACCATGTAACGCGCCACCAGGCTGTGCACCGCCCAAACCTCGGCCACGCCGCTGCTCAACTCGCGGTAGGCGTCCTCGGTGGTCGGCAGCTCGGAAAACGCCACCTGATGCAGCCGCAGCCACTCCGCCATCGACGAGCCCAGCAGCGTCACCACGCGCAAGCCCTTCAGATCCGCCACGCCGCGAAGCTGCAGCTTGCTGCCGGCCGCCACGAACAACGACTGGCTGCTCTCGTCTATCAGCCCCACCCAACGGTAGGTATCCTCGCGCTTGGGCGAACGGGTCAGCGGCAGCAGGCAGCCATTCCCCTCCGCCTGGACCTGCATCTGCGCCCGCTTCCAGGGCAGATCGACGTACTGCGCGCGCGCCCCGCTACGCGCCAGCGCCTGCGCCAGCAGCTCGACGGCGATGCCATGAGGGGTATGGTCGGCGCCTTCGCGGATCACAAAAGGCGGGTAATCGACGGTATACAAGTTGATCAAGGGTTCCGCCCGGCAAAGGGAACCTAAGCAGCACAAGCCAAGCCAAAACCATTTCCTCATCGCGGAGCCCCGTTCGTCCTCTCGCCCGGACAGCAGTCCGGACGGCGGACGGTGATAGAATCCCAAACCATGTCCCTGCGTACCCTTATTCTTTGTAGCAGCTTATTGCTGGCTGCCTGCGCCACCCCGTCCACGCCCAATTCTCCGGCGCCCGCCGGCTATTACCGCGTGCAGCCGGGCGACACGCTGTACCGTATCGCCCGCCAGAACAAGCAGAGCGTCGCCAACCTGGCCCGCTGGAACCAGCTGGCCGACCGCTCCAGCATCCAGGCCGGACAATTGCTGCGGATTCAGCCCCCAGGAAGCGCGGCCAAGCCCGCGCCATCCGGCGCCGGCAAGCCTGCCGCGTCAAAGCCTGCTGCGTCGAAGCCGGCCGAAACCAGGCCGGCTCCGCCGCCGGCGAAGCTGGACATCAAGCTGCAATGGCCGGCCGACGGCGCGCTGATATCCGGCTTCGACGGCAACCGCAACAAGGGGCTGGATCTGGCCGGCAAGGCCGGCGATCCGGTGCGCGCCGCCGCCGCCGGCAAAGTGATATACGCCAGCAAGGGCATACGCGCCTACGGCAATCTGCTGATCGTCAAGCACAATGAAAGCACGCTGACCGTCTACGCCCACAACCAGAAACTATTGGTGCAGGAAGGCCAGCAAGTAAGCGCCGGCCAACAGATCGCCACCATGGGCGATTCCGGCGCCAACCGGGTGATGCTGCACTTCGAGCTGCGGCTGGGCACCCGGGTGGTGGACCCCGCCGCCTACTTGCCGCCGCGCTGACCGCCCGCGCGGGCCGAGCGCGAATGGCCGCCAGGCTTCGCTTGCCCGCGGCGGCGGCTTGGCCTAAGCTCGCCGCTGTCGCACCCTCGCTCCAAATACAATGAGAACAATCAGCCTGATCCTGTTGTGCGCGCTGCTGGCCGCTTGCGCCGGCACGCGCCCCCTTCCGTCTTCCGCGCCGGCGCTCCTGCCTGAAGCCGCGCCGCCGCCGGCGGAACCGCTCCCCCAGCAGCCCGCTATCGTCGAGCCGCAGCCCGCCGCTCCCGCAACGCCGCCTGCCAGTCAGCCCAAGCCGCAGCCGGCCTCACGCGCCTTCATCGCCGCCGCCGTGCCCGGCAGCGCGCGCGACCGCCAGGGCTGGATCGCCGACATCGACGCCGCCTTCCGCCATTTGCAGATCCCGGCCACAGCCGACAACGCCTGCGCGCTGGCCGCGGTGATCGAGCAGGAATCCAGCTGGCAAGCCGACCCGGTGGTGCCGGGCCTGCCCAAGATCGTCTGGGGCAAGATAGAAGAACGCGCCCACCGCTACCTGGTGCCGCTGACCGTGGTGAAGGGCGCGCTGCTGAAAACCTCGCCCAATGGCCAGAGCTACAAGACGCGGATAGACAATCTGCGCACCGAGCGCGAGATGAACCTGCTGTACGAGGACATGTCGCGCGAAGCGCAGAAGCTGGGCCTGCCGCTGGACATGAAAAATCCGATACGCACCGGTGGGCCGATGCAGGTCAGCGTGGAGTTCGCCGAAGGCCACGCCAGAGTCTGGCCCTACCCCTATCCGGTGCAGGGCAGCATACGCCACGAGGTATTCAGCCGCCGCGGCGGCGTCTATTTCGGCGCGGCCATCCTGCTGCAGTATCCGGCCCCGTATCAGGACATGCTTTACCGCTTCGCCGACTTCAACGCCGGCCGCTACAGCAGCCGCAACGCCGCCTTCCAGGCCGCGCTGTCCCAGCTTTCCGGCCGCAAACTGGCGCTGGACGGAGACCTGTTGAACTACCAGGGCAAGGCCGCCTCCGGCAGCCAGCAGGCGGCGCTGTCGCTGTCCGGCCGGCTGGGCATGGGCGCCGCCGCCATCCAGCGCGACCTGCAGCTGGAAAAGAACGCCGCCTTCGGCCAGACCCCGCTCTACCGGCAGGTGTTCGCGCTGGCGGACAGGCTGGCCGGCCGCGCGCTGCCGCGCGAACGGATGCCGCAGATCGATCTGAAAAGCCCCAAGATCAGCCGCAAGCTGACCACGGAGTGGTTCGCCAAGCGGGTGGACGGCCGCTACCGCCAATGCCTGACCCGCGCGGCCGGCGCGCGCTGAGGCGAGACCGCCCTCCTCCCTTTCAGCGCTCCGGAATTGGCCGCCGGAGCCTGAGCCGGCTCAAACGGGCAGGCCATCTGCCGCGTTCAATCAACTCGGCCTTCACAGGTTCGGCCCATGCTCGTCCCGGCAAGTGGGAATGGCCGCGGCTGCGCTTCGGCGCGCCCATTCTGGACTGCGCGCGGCTTCTCCCAAGACAGGAGAACCATCATGGCAACCAGCAATGTCCCCGGCCAAAGCCAGCTCAACTTCGCCGGCAGCACCCTGCGTGACTTCAGCATCCGAGTGCGGCGCATCCATCCGCTCGGCGCGGCTGATTTCGCCATCTACGAGACGAACCATCCCGACAACCGGCTGGGCGCGGGACGATGCCCCGCGTTGAGCGCCAATCCGAACTACATCGAAGTGTTTATCCGCAAAAACGTGTCCTACACGGTTCAAGCGCTGAATGGCGACATCTCCGTGGAAGAGCCCGGCAATATCTGAGCGCTTGTGACAGCCGCCATCAGCGCGCGGATGCGCAAGCGCTGACGGCGTCATATAATGCCCACGCAACGGCCGGCCCTTCCGGCCGTTCATACATTCAAAAAAATAGCGGCGACGCCGCACTTGCTCAGGTTAACCCCATGCGTTCCACTTTTTCCTATTTTCGCGGCTCGCTGCTCTTCGGCATCGCCGTGCTGGCCGCCGTCGCCTGGTACGGCCACGCGCGCGGTGGCGTCGAACAGGCCGGCGCCTTCCTGCTGACCGCCGCGGTGCTGGCGGTGCTGGAAACCAGCGTCTCCTTCGACAACGCGGTGGTCAACGCCACCGTGCTCAAGGCGATGAGCCCGCGCTGGCGGCAGATCTTCATGACCGTCGGCATCGTGGTGGCCGTGTTCGGGATGCGCGTGCTGTTTCCGCTGCTGATCGTCGCCACCGCCGGCGGCGTGTCGCTGGCCGAGGCCTTCGCGGTGGCCACCAAGCAGCCGGAGCGCTACCAGCGGATCATGCACGACAGCCACCTGATGATCATGGGCTTCGGCGCCACCTTCCTGCTGATGGTGGTGATCGAATATTTCGTCAAGCACGAGAAGGACGAGCACTGGCTGCCCGGCATCGAGCCGCTGCTGGCCAAGCTGGGCAGCGTGGAGAACGCGCAGTCGCTGGTCACCATCGTCGTCGTGGCCGCCATCGCCGCGTTGCTGCCTGCCGGCCAGCGGATGGCTTTCATCAGCAGCTGCTTCTGGGGCTATGTGGCGTTCATGGTGCTGCATATGTTCAAGCAGCTGTTCGGCGGCGTGGACATCCAGACCGCCGCGGCCAAAAACGGCCTGATCGGCTTCGTCTACCTGGAGGTGCTGGACGCCAGCTTCTCGATGGACGGCGTGATCGCCGCCTTCGCCATCACCAACGATTTCTGGCTGATCGCCGCCGGCCTGGGGATAGGAGCGATGTTCGTGCGCTCGCTGACCCTCTATCTGGTGGAGCGCGATGTGATGGGCCAGTTCAAATACCTGGAAGTTTCGGCGTTCTGGGCAATCGCCGCGCTGGTGGCCATCATGTTCGCCGCCGCGCTGCACGTGGAGCTGGGCGAAGTGACCACCGGCCTGATCAGCGTCGCCATCATCGGCCTGGGCGTGCTGACCAGCCTGCCCTCGCGCAACAAACGCTGAGCCGCTGCCGCGGACAGGAAAAAGGCCGGGGTTTCCCCCGGCCTTTTTCCATCCCGACCCGGCGCCCCGCGCGGGGCAACCTGGTCAGGCGGAAGTGCTCAGCAAAGCGCCGACCCCGGCATTGGCGCCGGGCTGGTTCTGCTGCAGATTATTAGCCAGGTTCTGCAGAAAGGCTTGCAACGAAGACGACGACTGTCCCGACTGGGAAGTCAGGCCCAGCGCCTGCTGCAAGCTTTGGAACGCGGACTGGATGCCCGTGGTGGCGTCGTTCTGCGTGCCGTTGGCGAGGTCTTGCAGCAATTGCTGCAGATTGTTCTGCAAACCGCCGTAACCCCCGGTCGCCTGATCCTGCCCGCTGCTATCCGTGCCGTCGCTGCTGGTTGAGGCTCCGCCGGAAACGGACGCGCCTTCCTGCTGCAAAGCCTGGAACAGCGAATGCATGAAGGTGTGTATCGCCTGCTGGCTGCTGCCGGCCGCGCCCACCGCGCCGTCGCTTCCGCTGTCGGACGCTCCGCTGTCGTCGCTGGAAGAGCCTGACGATGCCTGCTGCAGCAAACCCGATTGTTGCAAGGCCTGCAACACGCTCTGCGCGAACTGGCCGCCGCCTCCCCGGTGGTGATGGCCGCCGCCTCCCTGAACGGCGCCGCTGCCCGCCGACTGTCCCGAATCCGAAGAGAAGCTTTCCTGTATGTCCACTTGCGTGTACTGCAAAGAAATGGAGCTATTGCCGAGAGAACTAACTGACATAACGCTCTCCTTCCAAGGAAGAACCTAATGGCCCACGCCCAGCCTGCGCTGATATCGGTATATCGGCACTCAGACTGCGAAGCACAGCAACAAAGTGCAAATCTTTGTTAATTCAAGGAAAACATCAAAATCGTCATTGCGCAAGGTCGATCAACACCGTCCCCCATGGCCGCGCTCAGCCTCAGGCTGAGGTGTTGACCAGAGACCCTAGAGCCCCCGACGAGTTCAGCGGATTGTTTTGCAGGGTGACCAGATTTTGCAGGAAGTCATGCAAGGAGGCCTGCCGCGACATGGAGGCGGCGGCCGAGCCTCCCAGCGAATGCTGCAGATCGCGGAAAGCCGAAGCCAGGTTCTGCGTGGCGCCGTTCTGCACGCCGTTGCCGACATCCTGCAGCAGCTTCTGCAGATTGTCCTGGAACGCGCCATACCCGTCGGATGGCGAGCCCAGGCCTCCGCCGGAGTCGCCGCTGGAAAAACTCTCGGCCTGCACCGCCTGGTATACCGCATGGACAAAAGTATGAAGCGCCTGCTGGGCCGCGCCGGCGAGAGTTTCGCCAGACGCCCCGCCAACCGCGCCAGGCCCGGACTCCCCCGCGGCGCTCGAGGCCGACACATTGATCCCGCTCATTTGCAAAGCCAGCATGACGCTTTGGCCAAAGCCGCCGCCAGGCTGGCCGCCTTCTGAAGACGCGCCGGCAACCTGGGAGACATCGGGGCCGCCCTGGGCCTGAGGCGGAGAAAGCGGATTGACCGCAGGCGCGTAGCCAATGGACGAGAAGGGGCTGCTGATGGCGCTGATGGACATGGCACTCTCCTCTCAACCAGTGCCACGCCCGCGGTCCCGCCGGCAAAAACCGAGCCGCCATCCGGAAATAGGAAGCACTAGTATATTTAAAATGATAAATACATATACCTTGCTTCACTATAAGCACAGGATGGTAGGCAGGCCGCCTCAACCCCGTCGGTTAAGTATTGCTACTTAACGCCCTAATCAAATCTGCGCCAGCAACCCAAGCGCCGCCAGCGTGCCCGCCGCCGCCACGCCGTAGGTCAGCGCCTTGGCCAGCGGACCGCCATGGACGCCGACATCGTGCAGGCTGTGGTAGATCCGGTGCGCCGCATGCCACAGCAGCAAGCTGATCAATACCCACAAAACCGCCTTGCCAATCAGACTCTGCGCCAGCGCCAGCATGCCCTGGTAACTGGCGGCCTTGGCCGGCAGCCAGCCCAGCGGCGCGGCGAAGCCGGTGAGTAAAACCAGCATTGGCCCGAACAGCGCCGCCAGCATGCCGCCGGCGCCGAACAGCCCCCAGAAAATGGGCGCATGGGAACGCTTCAATTGCCGGTTTTTCATTGCGAGATCCCCCAGACGATGCCCAGCAGCGCCAGGCTGGCCAGCAAGGTGGCGGCGAAGCCGCCGGCGGTGATGGCGGCGGCGGACACGCGCCTGCCGCCTATGATCACCGGCGGCAAGGTGCGCGGCATGATCATGAACCAGGTGTAGCCGTGGTAGCCGACCATCAAGAACAGGATCAGGTGGAACAGCAGCGCCAGCGGGCTCTGCAGCGCCGCCATGAAACCATTCCACGCCGCCTCGCCCTGGCTCAGCCGCCACAGGCCGCACAGCAGCACGAAGGCGTAGGCGGCGACGAACAGCGCCGTGCCCTCGTGGATCATGTACTCGATGAAGTAGGGATTTTTCTTCCACCAGCCTTCCATGGGCCGGACATAAGGCTTGCGCTTGCTCATTTGCATGCTCCCTTCGGCCTGGCGAATCGCAGGAAATAATCCTTGGCCACCGCGGTCTTGTTCAGGTTCACCGCGTTGGCCGGGTCCACCGCCTTGGGACAGACTTCCGAGCAGTAGCCGACCGCCGTGCAGTTGAACACGCCCTCCTGCGCGGCCAGCAGCTCCATGCGCTGCCCGCAAGCCCCGTCGCGGCTGTCCTGGTTGTACCGATGCAGCAGCGCGATGGCGCCGGGGCCGAGGAAGTCCGGATTCAGGCCGTACTGCGGACAGGCAGCGTAGCACAAGAGGCAGTTGATGCAGCCGCTGAACTGGGCGTACCAGTCCATCTGCGCCGGCGTCTGCTTGTATTCGCCCTCGGACAAGGGCTTGTCTTCCTTGGGCACGATATAAGGCGTAATGCTTTCGAGTTTCTCGATGAAGTCGTCCAGCACCACCACCAGATCGCGCTCGATCGGGAAGTGATTCAAGGGTTCGATGCGCACCTTGCCGGGGTAGTCGCGCAGAAAGGTCTTGCAGGCGAGCTTGGGCACGCCGTCCACCATCATGCCGCAGCTGCCGCAGATGGCCTGGCGGCAGGACCAACGGAAGGCCAGCGTGCCGTCGAGATAATCGCGGATGTATTGCAGGCCCTGCAGCACCGACATGTCGTCGCGGTACGGCACATCGAAGCCTTGCAGCCATGGCTCCTTGTCCTGCTCCGGCCGGTAACGCAGCACCTCGATCTTGATCGTCTGGTCCGTCATGCCCGCTCTCCTTGCTCTGCGGCCACGCCCGCCGCGCCGTAAGCGCGCACGCCAGGCTGGGAGGTGGTGATTCTGACCGCGCCGTATTCGATGCGCGGCGCGGCGTCCGGTTGATAAACCGCCAAGCTATGCTTGAGGAAGTTGGCGTCGTCGCGTCGCTCATAGCCGTCCAGCCGCTGGTGGGCGCCGCGCGATTCGCGGCGTTGCAGCGCCGAGTGCGCCATCGCCTCTGCCACGTCCAGCTGGTAGCCCAGCTCGATGGCCAGCAGCCAGTCGCTGTTCCACACGCTGGACTTGTCTTCCACATTGACGTTGTGGAAACGCTGCTTCAGCTCTGCCAGCTTGTCGCAAGTGGCGCGCATGCTATCCTCCATCCGGTAGATGCCGCAGCCGGCCTCCATCGTTTCCGCCATCTCGCGCCGCAAATCGGCGATGCGCTCCTTGCCGTCCTTGGCGCGCAGCGCGTGCAGGCGAGCCTCCGCTGCTTCGGCCTGTTTCAGCAGCCGCTCGCGCTTGGCCGGCTTGCTGTCGCGGGCGAAGCGCGCAGCCTCGACGCCGGCCACCTTGCCGAACACCGACAACTCGGCCAAAGAATTGGAACCCAGCCGGTTGGCGCCGTGGATGCCGACGCTGGAGCACTCGCCGGCCGCGTAAAGGCCGGGCATGGGCGCGGCGCAACGGCCATCCACCAGGATGCCGCCCATGGTGTAGTGCACCGCCGGGCGCACCGGGATCGGCTCCCTCGCCGGATCGATGCCGAGGAACTCCTCAGCCAGCTCGCAGATCTGCGGCAAGCGCTCGCGCAGCTTGGCATGGCCCAGATGGCGCAGGTCCAGATACACCGCCGAGCCCCATGGGCCCTCCACGGTGCGGCCCTTTTGCTGCTCGTACCAGAAGGCCTGGCTCAGACGGTCGCGCGGGCCCAGTTCCATGAACTTGTTGCGCGGCTTGTCCTCCGCCGGCCCCAGGCCGTAGTCCTGCAGATAACGGTAGCCGTCCTTGTTGATCAGCAGCCCGCCCTCGCCGCGGCAGGCCTCGGTGAACAAGAGGCCGGTGCGCGGCATGCAGGTGGGGTGGTACTGGACGAACTCCATATCCCTGAGCGGCACGCCGTGGCGGTAGGCCAGCGCCATGCCGTCGCCGGTGACGATGCCGCCGTTGGTGTTCTCACGGAACACCCGCCCGGCGCCGCCGGTGGCCATCACCACCGCGCCGGCTTCGATCAGCAGGCTTTCGCCGCTGGCGATCTCGATGGCCAGCACGCCGCGCGCCTGGCCGTCATCGACAATCAGGTCGGCGCAAAAGTATTCATCGAAGCGCTGGATGTTCGGAAACTGGATGGAGGTCTGGAACAAGGTGTGCAGCATGTGGAAGCCGGTCTTGTCGGCGGCGAACCAGGTCCGCTCTATCTTCATGCCGCCGAAGGCGCGCACATTGACGCTGCCGTCTTCCTTGCGGCTCCACGGACAGCCCCAATGCTCCAGCTGCACCATTTCCTGCGGGCACTGGCGGACGAAATACTCCACCACATCCTGCTCGCACAGCCAATCGCCGCCGGCGACGGTGTCGTGGAAGTGGGCATCGAAGCTGTCATGGCCCTGCTTCACCGCCGCCGAGCCGCCCTCCGCCGCCACCGTGTGGCTGCGCATCGGGTAGACCTTGGACACCAGCGCGATCTTGAGCCCGGGATCGGCCTGCGCCGCGGCGATTGCCGCCCGCAATCCGGCCCCGCCGGCGCCGACGATCGCGATGTCGGCCTGGTAGGTTTTCATCTGCTGCCTCCTGCTGGAATCGAAACGTTTCCGACAGGCTAGGCGAGGATGAAAGATAAGCCCTAGACCTTGGTCAAGCGACTGCGACGCGCGGCCTGGCGGCGCGCCCACTCCATGACTCCGGTCAACAAGCGGCAAAACAAAACCCGCGCCGGATGGCCGCGGGTTTGGGATGAAAGCCAGGGAGAATCAGATGCGGTAGCTGCTGCCGGTCATCACCTTGGCCGACAGCTTCATCGCCGCCTTCAAGGGCGCGGGCAATTCAGCCGCGCCCAGCTCGTGCGCCATCTCGGCATGCTGCAGCTCGTCGTCGCGCATCTGGCTGACGATGGCGCGGCTCCTGGCGTCGTCTTCGGGCAGCGCGCTCAGATGGCTGTCCAGATGCGCGCCGACCTGGCGCTCGGTCTCCTGCAGAAAGCCTAGGTTCCACTTGTCGCCCAGCACGCCGGCCGCGACACCCAGCGCCAGCGAGCCGGTATACCACAGCGGGTTCAGCAGGCTGGGACGGCCGCCCAGCTCGCGGATGCGGCGCTCGGTCCAGGCCAGATGCTCCACCTCCTCCTGCGCCGCCTGCCGCAGCGCTTCACGGGCGGATGGGTCGCGCGCGGTCAGCGCCTGGCCTTGATACAAGGCCTGCGCGCATACCTCGCCGCAGTGGTTGACCCGCATCAGCCCCAGCGCGTGGCGCTTCTCGGCCGCGGAGAGATCGGCTTCGTCGACGCCCTGGTCCGGATGCGCGCGGGCGCTGTGCGCCGGCGCGCACAATGTGCGCAGGCCCTTGTCCAGTTCGGTGATCAGCTTGTCCAGCATCGGCGCGTTCTTCCTCGCGTGAATGGCGTCAAACGGCAGATTATACCTCGCGGGCACAGCGCCGGCAGCAGCTGATATAATCGGCCGGTTAAACCCGTTTATTACTCAAGGATTGCGCGCAATGAACCTCGCAAGCATCGGCCCGGGCAAGGACATGCCGGGCGACTTCAACGTCGTCATCGAAATCTCCGCCAACGCCGCTCCGATCAAGTACGAATTCGACAAGGAATGGAACACGCTGGTGGTTGACCGCTTCATGGGCACCTCCATGATGTACCCGGCCAACTACGGCTTCGTGCCGCAAACCCTGGCCGGCGACGGCGATCCGGTCGACGTGCTGGTGGTGACCCCGTTCCCGCTGCCGCCGGGCGTGGTGGTGCGCTGTCGCGCGCTGGGCCTGATCAAGATGGAAGACGACGGCGGCGTGGACGCCAAGCTGGTCGCCGTTCCGGTCGAAAAGCTGTGCCCGATGTACAAGTCCATCCAGAAGCTGGAAGACCTGCCGGAGCTGCTGCGCGCGCAGATGGTGCACTTCTTCGAGCACTACAAGGATCTGGAAAAGGGCAAATGGGTCAAGATCCAGGGCTGGGGCACGCTGGAAGACGCCAAAGCCGAACTGGTCGAAGGCATCGAGCGCTTCGGCAAATAAGCCGTTCCCCGCGAAACAAACCGGCCTCATGGCCGGTTTTTTTATCGCCCGGCGCATGCTGCATTGCACAACCCTTATCTTCCACGGGATAATGGTTTGCCGTGGCCGGCGTTATCTGCCACGCTTCCCATGCAACCTCGCTTCATGGTGGTCCGTGGTATCCGAATGATGGTCGTTTCCTACCGCATCGGGGGACAAGCCCCCCATATTCCCTGGTTCTTGCGCCGCCTCGCCGCGCAAGGACTGGCGGCTGCGCCGGAAGGCGACCAGCCCAGCCGGCTGCCCGCCGACTGGGCGGGCCTGGAATTTGCCGATTGCTGGCTGGACTTAGGCCGCGATGGCGACCAGGCGCTGGCCGAGCGCGCCGCCCGCTGCCGCGACGCCGGCCTTTCCTTCGTGGAGCTGGCCGGCGGCTGGGCGCCGGCAGGCGCAGAATTCGGCTTCATCCTGCTGGTAGGCGACCCGCCTCCTCCCGCCGCCCCCGCCCGCCTGGCTCTCGACGCGCTGGCGCCCCAGCCCAGCTGTTGGCTGCACAGCGGTCCCATCCACAGCGCCCGCTTCTGCCAGCGCGCCTTCGACGGCCTGATGCATGCCGGACGCGCGGCGATGCCGGAACCCGACAACCAGCCTCGCGCCCTGGAGTGGGAAGCGATACTGCAGAAGCAGTGGGCGCTGGCCGACAAGCTGCGTCAACTGGCGAAAGCCTATCTGGCCGAGCGCGTCGGCCTGCTCCCGCCCTACGCCGAACCGCTGCCCGAAACCGCAGTCCATTACGCCGCCAACCTGGCCAGGACCATCCTGCTGGCGCTGCCCGATGGGCACGACTGGGCCGAGCTGCAAAACGAGCTGGCCGCCCATCTGCAAAGCCGGGACGACGCCCGGAAATGAAAAACCCGCCGCGGCATGCCGTCGGCGGGAGGGACTTGACCAGAACGCGGGATCAGGCGGCGCTAGTGGTGGTCTTCTTGCTGCGGGAAACGGCGGCGCTGGCGGCCTTCGCGGAATTGGTGGCGGCTTCCACGCCGGCTTCGGCGATTTCAGCGCCCACTTTCTTCGCGGTCTTGGACACGCTTTCAAACGCGGCGGTGGAGGTGTTCAGCAGCGTCTTCAGCGCGGCGACGGCGACGTCCGAGCCGGCGGGCGCGTTCTTGGACAGGCGATCCAGGCCGGATTGCAGCGCCTTGCTGTTTTCGGCGATCTGCTCTTCGACGAAGCTGCTCAGCTCGTTCTGGGTGGTCAGCGCGGCGTCGTAGACGTTGCGGGCGGCCGAGAAAGCCTGGTCCAGCGCCGGCTGCGCCAGGCTGGTCTGCAATTCGCCCAGCGTCTTGGCGTCCTTCACTTCGCTCAGCGCCTTGAAGGTCTCGGCATTGTCGTTCAGCAGCTTGCGGGACAAGTCCAGCTGCAGGCTGGCGAAGCGCTCGGCGCCTGCCAGGACAATGGAGGACAGACGAACGGCCTTGTCGAACTGCGACTGGCCGAGGGCGGAGAGTTCCTGGGTTGTGGTAAACATGTGATCGGCTCCTAGTATGTCGGGTAGACAACGACTCGGTACGGCAGCGACAACACCGCTGTTCCGCGAATGCTGCATTGCAACAATTCCACTTTAACGCCGGACGACTCGCCCAGTCAAGAATTTGACGCAACGCACAATACACTAAATGGCTATTTCGCCACGGTTTTATCACGCGATTATTCCATAATCATGACAAGGCCACACCTGTCCGCCGAGGCAAGATTCCGGCTAGAAATTTTCGCGCTGCAACAGCCCTGATCGCATTCCGGCCTCGGCGCCGGCCCGGCAATGTCTGAGCGCCGCCACGACATGGCTCCCCGGCGGATCGCCGCCATTGAAAGGCCGCGCCCAAGCCAGTACACTCGCGCCATAGAAGAAATCTATCTACCAAAATTAAAGCTAGCCCAATGAGCCCCGTGGCCAACGCCTTCGACATTAAATCCGCCAGCCTGGACTTGCTGGCGCTCTTGCTGCGCACCGACAACCTGGACGAACTGAGCCAGGCGCTGGACGCGCGTTTCGGCGACACCAGCGATGCCCCCGCCGAGGCCTTCGTCCTCGACGTGGAGGCGCTGCCCAACCCGGCTGAGCTGGACTTGGGCCGCCTGCTGCCCCTGCTCAGTCGCCGCGGCATCCGCGCGGTGGCGCTGCGCCACCCGGACAACGCGCTGGCCGCCATGGCCAGCCGTTTCGGCCTCGCCTTCGCCAACAGCGCCGCCCAGCCGCGCTCGGCGCAGGCCGCCGCGGAACCGGCGGCCAAGCCGGCCGTCGAAACAGTTGCGTCGCCCGCCGCCGCGACCATGATCGTCGACCGTCCGGTCCGCGCCGGCCAGCAGATCTACGCCAAGGGCGGAGATCTGGTGGTGCTGGCGATGGTCAGCGCCGGCGCCGAAGTCATCGCCGACGGCAACATCCACGTTTATGCTCCTTTGCGCGGCCGCGCCCTGGCAGGCGCGCGCGGCAATCACGCCGCCCGCATCTTCGCCCGCAGCATGGAGGCCGAACTGGTGTCCATCGCCGGCGTGTACCGCACGATCGAACAGGCCTTGCCGGACAGCATTCTGGGCAAGCCGACCCAAATCTATCTTGAGAACGAGCGGCTGGTGATGACCGCGCTCGGCGAGTAACACTTTCAAAGGAAAGCCCCGTGGCAAAAATCATCGTTGTGACATCCGGCAAGGGTGGAGTAGGCAAAACCACCACCAGCGCGAGCTTCGCTTCCGGCCTGGCACTGCGCGGCCACAAGACTGCCGTGATCGACTTCGACGTCGGCCTGCGCAACCTGGATCTGATCATGGGTTGCGAACGCCGCGTGGTGTACGACCTGATCAACGTGGTCAACGGCGAGTCCAGCCTGAACCAGACCCTGATCAAGGACAAGCACTGCGACAACCTCTACATCCTCCCGGCCTCGCAAACCCGCGACAAGGACGCGCTGACGCTGGAGGGCGTGGAAAAAGTGCTGAAGGAGCTGGAAGAAGCCGGCTTCGACTACATCGTCTGCGACTCCCCGGCCGGCATCGAGAAGGGCGCGCTGATGTCGCTCTACTTCGCCGACGAAGCGCTGATCGTCACCAACCCTGAAGTGTCGTCGGTGCGCGACTCCGACCGCATCCTGGGCATTTTGTCGTCCAAGTCCAAACGCGCCGAGGAAGGCCGCGAGCCGGTCAAGGAGCACCTGCTGATCACCCGCTACTCGCCGGGCCGCGTCGACAAGGGCGAAATGCTGTCGGTCGACGATGTGAAGGAAATCCTGCGCGTGCCGCTGATCGGCGTCATTCCCGAGTCGCAAAGCGTGCTGCAAGCGTCCAACTCCGGCACCCCGGCCATCCACCTGAAGGGCAGCGACGTGGCCGACGCTTACGGCGACGTGATCTCGCGCTTCTTGGGCGAAGAACGCCCGATGCGCTTCCTGGAAGCCCCCAAAGTGGGCATCTTCAAGCGCCTGTTCGGAGGTTAAGCCATGTCATTGATCGATATGATTTTCGGCAAGCGCCAAAAATCCGCCGCCATCGCCCGCGAACGCCTGCAGATCATCCTCGCGCACGAGCGCAACGGCCGCCACGCGCCCGACTACCTGCCCGCGCTGCAGCGCGAGCTGATGGAAGTGATCTCCAAGTACGTGTCCGTCAACCTGGAAGACATCAAGGTGCAGGTCGAGCGCCAGGACGACTACGAAGTCCTGGAGGTCAACATCGTGCTGCCGGAACACCAACGCTAAGCCATGACGCTGACCGAACTGCGCTATATCGTGGCGGTGGCGCGCGAGCGCCACTTCGGCCGCGCGGCCCAGAGCTGCTTCGTCAGCCAGCCGACGCTGTCGATCGCCATCAAGAAGCTGGAAGACGAGCTGGGCATCACCCTGTTTGAACGCGGCGGCCAGGAAGTGGCCGTCACCGAAATAGGCGAACGCATCATCGAGCAGTCCCAGCGCGTGCTGGAAGAGGCCGAGGCGGTCAAGCGCCTGGCCGGCGAACACCAGAACGAGCTGGCCGGGCCGCTGAAGCTGGGGGTGATCTTCACGATCAGCCCCTATTTGCTGCCCAAGCTGATTCCGGCGCTGCGCATCCTGGCGCCCGACATGCCGCTGATCCTGGAGGAGAACTACACCTCCCGGCTGGCGGAAATGCTCAAGCGTGGCGAGGTCGACGCCATCATCGTCGCCGATCCTTTCGAGGAAACCGGCATCGAAGCCTGGCCGCTGTACGACGAGCCCTTCGTCGTCGCCACGCCCAAAGGCCATCCCTGGGAAAAGCAGCAGGTCATCGACCCCTGTCAGCTGGCCGAGGAAAGCGTGTTGCTGCTGACCCAGGGCAACTGCTTCCGCGACCAGGTTCTGCAAACCTGCAGCGAGCTGTCCAGCCGGCAGAACCATGGCAACAATCTGGCCAGCGCGCTGCAAGGCAGCTCGCTGAACACCATACGCCACATGGTGGCCAGCGGCATGGGCGTCACCGTGATGCCGGCCACCTCGGTCGGCGCCGGCGACGAGTCGCTGCTGTCCATCGTCCCCTTCGACGCGCCCGCTCCGCAGCGCCGCGTGCTGCTGGTGACCCGCAAGCAGTTCTTCCGCAAGAAGGCGATAGAAACGCTGCGGCAGGCGGTGTTCCGCTCCGGTCTGCCGGACGTGGTGATGCTGGAAGGCGAACCGAAGCTGGCGTGAGGCCGCCATTTCCGTAGTCTGATGACCCGCCCGGCGCAACCTAGGCGGGTTTTTCACATCCTGGAGGAGAATCGCCGTGCCGAATCTGAATACCGTCGAACTGAAAGCCTTCATCCCCAGCCGCGACTTCGCTCTGTCCCAAGACTTCTATCAGGACATCGGCTTCGAGAGGAAATTCGTCGGCGACGGCATCGCCTACTTCGCCCATGGCGACTGCAGCTTCCTGCTGCAGGACTACTACCATCCCGAATTCGCCGCCAATTGCATGATGCATCTGCTGGTCGAAGACGCCGCCGCCTGGCATGAGGAACTGAAACGCCGCGGCATCGCCGAGACATACCGGATCGAAATGGGAGACCTGAAGCAGCAACCATGGCGCATGCTGGACTTCACGCTGACCGATCCATCCGGCGTGCTGTGGCGGATCGCGCAGAACCTGTGACATTCCGGCAGCATGGATTGGTTTGTTCCGACCAGAAACAATGCTAAAGTCATGAGCTCAACGCCAACCCAAGCGAGAAGAGCGCCATGAACGCCAATCCCCTGCTGCAAGACTGGACCACCCCTCATCAGTTGCCCCCGTTCGAGCAAATTCGTCCCGAGCACTTCGAACCGGCCTTCGACGCGCTGTTCGCCGAGCACCTGTCCCAGATCGACGCCCTGGCCGCGCTGACGGCGCCGGCCAGTTTCGACAACACCGCAGCCGCCTTCGACCGCAGCGGCCATAAGCTGGAACGCGCCCAGCTGCTGCTGGACAACCAGACCGGGTCGGAAACCTCGCCCGAACTGCAGGAAGTGGAACGCCGCATGGCGCCGAAGCTAGCCGACCACCACAGCCGCGTCCACATGCACGAAGGCTTTTTCGCCCGGCTGGACCAGGTCCACGCTCAGCGCGACAGCCTGGGCCTCAGCGAGGAACAAGGCCGCCTGCTGGACCTGATCCACCGCGACTTCGTCCGCGCCGGCGCCAAGCTGCAGGGCGATGATCGCCGACGTTACGCTGAAATCGTGTCCCGCCTGGCCGAGCTGACCACCGCCTTCAGCCAGAACGTGCTGGCCGACGAAAGCGAGTACGCGCTGCAATTGGGCGAGGCGGATCTCGCCGGCCTGCCGCCCTTCCTGCTGGACGCCGCCCGCGCCGCGGCCGAAGCGCGCAAGCGGCCAGGCTGGGCCATCACGCTGTCGCGCTCGTCCATCGTGCCCTTCCTCACCTTCTCCGCCCGCCGCGACCTGCGCGAAGCCGCCTGGCGCGCCTGGACCGGCCGCGGCGAGCACGCCGAGCGCGACAACCGCCCGCTGGCCAAGCAAATCCTGGCCTTGCGCGTCGAACAGGCCAAGCTGCTGGGCTACGCCAGCTTCGCCGACTACGCGATCGCCAACCGCATGGCCGGCACGCCGGCCGCGGTGCATGCGCTGATGGACCAGGTATGGGAGCCGGCCAAGGCCCGCTTCGAAGCGGAAAAGACGATGCTGCGCGAAGAGGCCGCCAGGCTCGGCGAACCGGCCGACATCCAGCCCTGGGACTGGTTCCACTTGGCGGAGAAGGTGCGCATCGCCCGCTACGCGCTGGACGACGCCGAGATCAAGCCCTATTTCGGCCTGGACAATATGGTCGCCGCGATGTTCGACGTCGCCGGCCGCCTGTTCGGCCTGGGTTTCAGCGAACGCCATGACCTCAAGCTCTACCACCCGGACGTGCGCGCCTGGGACGTCAGCCGCGGCGGCAAGGTGATCGGCCTTTTCCTCGGCGACAACTACGCCCGCCAGAGCAAGCGCGGCGGCGCCTGGATGAGCGTCTACCGCTATCAGGCCCGCAACGGCGGCGAGGCGCTGCCCATCGTCGTCAACAACAACAACTTCGCCAAGGCCGGCCACGGCCAGACCCTGCTGAGCTTCGACGACGTGCGCACGCTGTTCCACGAATTCGGCCACGGCTTGCACGGCCTGCTGTCCAATGTGGAATACCGGTTGCTGGCCAGCCCCAACTGCCCGTGGGACTACGTCGAGCTGCCGTCGCAATTGATGGAGAACTGGGCACTGGTGCCGGAAGTGCTGGAAAAGCACGCCCGCCACGCTGAAACCGGCGCGGCCATCCCGGCCGAACTGGTCGCCAAGATCAAGGCGGCGCGCCACTTCAACCAGGGCTTCGAGACGGTGCGCTACGCGGCGTCGACGCTGATCGACCTCGCGCTGCATGAGCGGGACGACCCAGAGGGCATCGACATCGCCGCCTTCGAAACCGCCGAGCGCGAGCGCCTCGGCATCCCGCCTGCGGCCGGCATGAACCACCGCCCGCCGCACTTCGGTCACATCTTCTCCGACGACGCCTACGCCGCCGGCTACTACGTCTATATGTGGGCGGAAGTGCTGGAAGCCGAAGCCTTCGCCGCATTCGAGGAGACAGGCGATCCGTTCAACCCGGAACTGGCGGACAAGCTCTACCGCCATATCTACAGCGCCGGCGACGCCCGGGAGCAGCGCGCGGCTTTCCGCGCCTTCCGCGGCCGCGATCCGCAAGCGGAAGCGATGCTGAAGAACCGCGGGCTGTTGTAAGCTCGCCTTATCCCGGCCGGCCCTTCCGCAGGGCTGGCTTTTTTGCCTCCCCCCGACAAACATCGCATGACTACGCCACTGAACCGGCTCGGTGCGTTGCATCAAGCCGCCATCGAGCAACGCGACCCTTGCGCCCATTTCGCCACGCTGGCTACGGTGGACGAAGAAGGCCAGCCGACCTCGCGCATCGTCACCCTGCGCAGCCTGGATCAAGACGGCATCGCACTGCTGGTCAACGCCGACAGCCCCAAGATCCGCCACTGGCGGATGAATGGCAAATGGGAGCTGTCCGGCTTCTGGCCAAGCATCATGGTCCAATACCGGCTGCGCGGCGACGCCGAACTGGAACAAACCAAGGCAGTGCGGCAGGAATGGTTGGCCAAGCCCCGCGCCAGCCGCGTGGCCGACCTGTACCACCAACGCGTGCGGCCGCAAAGCGCTCCATTGCCGTCAAGGCAGACATTGCTGGACGAGCTTGCCGCGCTGGATGCCGAGCTGGAAAACGACATGGCCGCGCCGCCCGCCGTATCCCGCCTGCTGCTGAAGCCCAAACTGCTGGAAATCGGCCGGGCATCGCTTGCCGATCGCCTGCACGACCGGCGTCTGTACCGACTGCATGCCGAAACCTGGACTGAAACCATCCTGGTGCCGTGAACGGACCCAGTCGACAACAACAATAGAGGAACCATCATGAACAACCCGCTGCTGCAGGACTGGCTCACCCCGCACCAACTGCCGCCGTTCGATTTGATCCGCGCCGAGCATTTCGCGCCGGCGCTGGAACAGCTGATGGCCGAACATCGGCAAGCTGTCGCCGCCATCGCAGCACAGCCCAGCGCCGTCAGCTTCGCCAATACCGCGGAGGCGCTCGACGCCGCGGCGCTGCCGCTGAAGCGGGTGACGCTGGCGCTGCACAATCTGTGCAACTCCCACACCACGCCGGCATTGCGCGCCGCGGAGCGGGAATTGGCGCCCAGGCTGGCCTCCCATTACAGCGCCGTTTTTCTCGACGCCCGGCTGTTCGCCAGGCTGGACGAGGCGATGCGCGCGGCTCCCGGCTGGGAATTGAGCGAGGAGCAACGCCGCCTGCTGCAGCGCTGGCATCTGGACTTCACGCTGGCCGGAGCCAAGCTGGAGGGCGCGGCGCGGCGCGAATTCGCCGATTGCGTCGCCGAGCTGGCGTCGCTGTCCACCGCCTTCGGCCAGAACGTGCTGGCCGACGAAACGGAATACGCGCTCCAGTTGCAAAACGAGGCCGATCTCGCCGGCCTGCCCGGCTGGCTGCGCGACGCATCGGCCCTCGCCGCGCGCGAGCGCGGCCTGGACGGCCATGCGATCACGCTGGCGCGCTCCAGCGCCATCGCCTTCCTCACCCACTCCAGCCGCGCCGACCTGCGCGAGACGCTGTGGCGCGCCTGGACTTCGCGCGGCGCGACACCCGCGCGGGACAACCGTCCGCTGATCAGCGGCATCTTGCAGTTGCGCCAGCGCCAGGCCCGCCTGCTCGGCTACGCCAACTATGCCGATTACGCGCTGAGCGACCGCATGGCCGGCACGCCCCAGGCCGTGTACCGCCTGCTGGAACCGACCTGGGAAGCCGCTCTCGGCCAGTTCGCGCGGGAAAAGGCGCTGTTGCAGGAAACAGCCAGGCGCGAAGGTCTGCCCGAAGACATCGCGCCCTGGGACTGGCGCTATCTGGCGGAGAAAGTCCGGCTGGAGCGCTACGCGCTGGACGATGCCGAAATCAAACCCTACTTCAGCCTGGAGAACATGATCGCCGCGATGTTCGACGCCGCCGGCCGCCTGTTCGGCCTGAGCTTCGCCGAACGCGGCGATCTGCCGCGCTACCACCCGGACGTGCGCGGCTGGGAAGTGCTTCGCGATGGCTCGCTGATCGGCGTGTTCCTCAGCGACAACTTCGCCCGCCCCGGCAAGAAGGGCGGCGCCTGGATGAGCGTCTACCGCGCACAGGGCCGCCACGGCGGCATCTCGCTGCCCATCGTGGTCAATAACACCAATTTTTCCAGGGGCGAGCCGACGCTGCTGAGCCTCGACGACGTGCGCACGCTGTTCCACGAATTCGGCCACGCGCTGCACGGCCTGCTATCGGATGTCGACTACCAGCGCCTATCCGGCACCCAAGTGCTGCGCGACTTCGTCGAGCTGCCGTCGCAACTGATGGAAAACTGGGCGTTGGCGCCCGATATCCTGGACAAGCACGCGCGCCACGCCGAAACCGGCCAGCCGATGCCGCCGGAACTGCGCGCCCGCATCCTCGCCGCGCAAAACTTCCAGCAGGGCTACGCCACCGTTCGCTACACGATATCGGCCTTGCTGGACCTGGCGCTACACCAGGAAGCCGACGGCGTCGACGATCCCTCCGCCTTCGAAGCCGAGCTATGCCAGCATTACGGCCTGCCGGCAGAAGCCGGGCTCGCCCATTCGCTGCCCCACTTCAATCACCTGTTCAACGGCGGCTACGCGGCCGGCTACTACGTCTACTTATGGGCGGAAGTGCTGGAGGCCGAAGCCTTCGCCCGCTTCGAGGAAAGCGGCGACCTGTTCGACGCCGGGCTCGCCGACGCGCTGCACCGCCACATCTACAGCGCCGGCAACGCCCGCGACCCGCGACAAGCCTTCCAGGCGTTCTGCGGACGGGAACCATCGGCTCAGGCCATGCTGAAAAAAAGAGGGCTGGCAAGCTAGGGCGCTCGCTGTCGGACTGGCGTCCGGAACGCCGCGCCAGTCCGCCCACCGCAGCGAATCGGCCTTGTCGGAAGGCGCTGCGCCAAGATTAGCGCTAACAATCCGAGCCCCGCAGCCGCGCCGCAACACTCATCCCCCTCTCGGCGTCGCGGAAATGAAAATGTCATTGATCTATTCAGTCGCTGCCGGGATACTGACGCATCCGTGATCAACCCATTCAATGGAGATGCGCATGCGCCGCTTCGCCGCAGCCTGCCTCGCCTTTTCCGCATTGTCCTGCAGCCAGGCCCAGGCCTTCGATCTGGGCTCGGTGCTCAACTCGGTCAACCAGGCCGTCGACACGGTCAAAAGCGTCGGCGGCGCCATCGGCTCCAACCAGACCGGCGACCAATCCACCACGCCCAGACTGCGGCTGAGCCAGCCGTCGCCGGTCGCCTCGCCGCTGCCGGCCAAGCTGGATGAATACCGCCACAGCTATAAGGAACTGGACGAGCAAACGGTGTTCCTGAGCCGCCCCAATCTGAACAACGACGGCTCGATCCGCGTCGTCAAATCCGAGCTGCTGCGCGGCCAGGTCTACAAGGATCTGTACGAGCACCCGGAAACCCAGAGCACGATGCAGGTATGGGCCGCTTACCAGAGCCAGTTGCGCCAGAACGGCTACACATTGGACTTCGTCTGCGACAAGCCCTGCGCCAATGACCCCAACCTCTGGCAGACCGCCCAGAATTCGTCCTTCATCGTCTATCACAAGACCGACCGCTACCTGGTCGCGCACAAGGACGACACCTGGGTATCCGTCGCGGTCGGCGAAATCAGCTCCCACCCGCTTTCCAGCGTCAACGTTGTGATTCGCCAGCGCTGAAGCCATTCATCCATGCCGGCAGCCGCCGGCGCCCATCAACCTGAACAGGACACGACATGAGCCAGTCTGTTGCAAGCAAGGAGGCGGAAACCGGTCTGGACACCCGGGCAGCGATCGAGATTTTCTACTACGCGTACAAGGCATTGACCGCCAAACCGGACGAAATGCTGGCCCGGCGCGGCTTGGCCCGCGTCCACCACCGCATCCTGTTCTTCGTGGCGCGCTATCCCAAGCTGTCGGTCAAGGATCTGCTGTCCTTCCTCGGCGTCACCAAGCAGGCGATCAACATCCCGCTGCGCCAGTTGATGGAAATGGAGCTGGTTCTCAGCCAGCCGGCGCCGCACGACAAGCGCGTCAAGCAACTGACGCTGAGCGAGGAAGGCCTCAGGCTGGAGGAAGCCCTCCACCGCGAGCAGCAGCGGGTGCTGCAGAACGCCTTCGACGATTGCGGCGACAAGGCCACCCGCGACTGGTTCATGATCAACGGCAAGCTGTCCGAGCACATGCAGCCCTGATCCCGCCCATCGCCCAAACAGAAACGGCCCGGAATATTCCGGGCCGCTGTTTTTCCATCCGCGTTCCGCCTCAGTCCAGGCGGACGTAGCAGACCTCCAGCACTTCGATATCCTCGTCGCCGTCCGGGCCGCGGAACAGCACGCTATCGCCCTCGCGCGACTTCAGCAGCGCCCGCGCGATCGGCGAGATCCAGCTGATGCGGCCGCGCGCCAGATCGATCTCGTCGACCCCGACGATGGACAGGCGCTGCTCGTTGCCGTCGCCGCGCTGGATCAGCACGGTGGCGGAGAAGAACACCTGATCGGTGGCTTCGCGCGCTTCCGGGTCCACCACCTCGGCGATCTCCAGCCGCTTGGTCAGGAAGCGGATGCGGCGGTCTATCTCGCGCAGCCGGCGCTTGCCGTACAGATAATCGCCGTTTTCAGAGCGGTCGCCGTTGCTCGCCGCCCAGTTCACCACCTGCACCATCTCGGGCCGTTCGCGGTTGACGAGGTGGTACAACTCGTCCTTCAACCGCTGCCAGCCGATCGGCGTGATGTAGTTCTTGGTCGAAGCCGGCAGGCGGCGCTCGGCCGGCAGGTCATCGTCCTGCTGCTCGTCTTCTTTGGTAAACGCCTTGCTCATGTCGTTCATCCTGATGCGGGTTGCGCCATTATGCCCCAGCCTGCCCTGCCGCCTCCAGCAAGGCCAGGCAATGCGGACGCAGCGACTTGGGCCGCAGCTTGACTCCCGCCAAGGCTTCGACGTCCAGCCAGACCAGTTCGTAGAGATTGTCCGGCGACAGCTTGGCCAGCTCCGGGCCGCCCAGCCTCAGCATGCCGCGATGCTCGCGGGCGACGAACACGTGCTCGGTCCGGCTCTCGCTCTCCAGCACGCACAGCGGGCCGGGCTCCAGCCAGACGTTCAGTCCGGTTTCCTCGCGCGTCTCGCGCACGCAGGCGATCGCCGCCGTCTCGCTCCGCTTGATATTGCCGCCGGGCAGCGAGTAATAGTCCTTGCCCGGCTTGACCCTGTGCATCAACAGCAGCCTGCCGTCCTCGATGATGACGATGGACGCGCGCTGCTTGCGCGCAGGCTCCGGCAAAGGCTGCCCGGCCTGGCATTGTTCGAATTCTTCCAACAGACCTCCCCAAAACAAAACGGGCAACCGCCTCTCGGCGGTCGCCCATATCTTCGACGCGGATTCCGCTTTCGCGGTCAATCCGGCTTACTCGCTGCGCGCGGCCTTGGGCTTGCGGGGCGAGCCGCGGCGCTGGCCGCCGGTCTTCTTGCCGCCGGTGACAGTCAGGTTGGACCACTTCATCACCGCGGCCACCTCGGCGGCGTTCAGCTCATAGAACTGGCCGCGCTTCAGGCGAGGAGGCAGACCGATATTGCCGAAACGCACGCGCATCAGGCGGCTGACCGTCAGGCCGAAATGCTCGAACATGCGGCGCACTTCGCGGTTGCGGCCTTCCTTGATCACCACGTTGAACCACTGGTTGGCGGACTCTTCCTGGCCGCCGGTCTGGAAAATGCGGTCGAAGCGGGCTTCGCCGTCTTCCAGTTCCACGCCCTTGGTCATGTCCTTCATGATTTCCGGAGTCAGATCGCCCAGCACGCGCACCGAGTACTCGCGCTCCACTTCGAAGCTGGGGTGCATCATGCGGTTGGCCAGCTCGCCGCTGGTGGTGATCAGCAGCAGGCCGGAAGTGTTTACGTCCAGGCGGCCGATGGCCACCCAGCGGCTGGACTTGGCTTGCGGCAGACGGTCGAACACGGTGACGCGGCCTTCCGGATCGTCGCGGGTGACGATCTCGCCCTCTTCCTTGTGGTACATGATCACGCGCGGCAGGCGGTCCGGCCACTTCAGCTTGATCTGGTCGCCCTTGACCAGCACCTTGTCCTGCGGACCTACTTTGTCGCCCAGACTGGCCTTTTTGCCATTAACGGTCACCAGGCCGGCTTCGATCCACTCTTCCATCTCGCGGCGGGAGCCGACGCCGGACGACGACAGGGCCTTCTGCAGACGCACCGGCTCGATCTCGTTCAGATCGACGCGCACTTCCTTCAGCTTCTGCGCCTTGCTCTTGATGTCCTGGCTGGGGCTGCGCAGACGCAGTTTCTTGGCTTTCTGCACCTGCAGCTTGGGCTTGGCGTCGCCGCGAGGCTTGGCTTCCGCCGCCGGAGCCTGGCCGGACTGAGCCTGGGCGGCCGCGGGCTTGCGGCCCCTCGCGGCGTTGCCGCTGGCGGCCGGGCGCGCGGCGTTCTTGTTGCCGAAACGCTGCTCGTGGTCCAGCGCCACATTGCCGTTGACGTCGCCATTGCTGTCGCGTTGATACTGCGGCTTGCGGTTGCCTGCGGCCAGCGCCTGCTGCTCCTGCTCGCGGCGGCTCAGCTTGAACAGCGGCGCGCCGTTCTGCGTCGGCGCGATGGGGTTGCCGTAAGCGTCGCGCGCCTGGCGCGGTTGACCGCCGCGGCGGCCCTGCTGGCCTTGTTGCGCTTGCTGCTGCGGGAAGCGCGGCTGAGCGCCGGCTGCGGTGTTCTTGCCCTGGCCCTGGCGCGATTGGCCTTGGCTGCGGCCGGCATTCTGGCGCGGCTGCGAGGTTTCATGACCTTTGGCACGCGCTACCGGCTGGCGCGCGTGGTTACGTTGTCCTTTTGTAGACATGTGCTTGCTCTTTCCATGCGAGCAACTGGCGGAAGCGTTATTCCGCGACTGGCTCTAAATTGTCCGCCTCATCGTCGAGGGGGAGATCGTCTGCGCCCGCGTCGGGGCCGTCGTCCTGCGTTTGGCTGTCCGGCACCACCAGGCTGCCCAACTCCGCCAGCGGCGGCAGGTCGTTCAGCGAGACGAAGCTCAGATCATCCAGAAATTTGCGTGTGGTGGCGTACAGGCCGGGGCGGCCCGGTACGTCCTTATGGCCGATGACTTCGATCCAGCCCCGCTCCAGCAGGGTCTGCATCACGTTGGTGGACACCGATACTCCACGTATCGCTTCGATGTCGCCACGGGTCACAGGTTGTTTGTAGGCGATGATCGCCAGGGTTTCCATCACCGCCCGCGAGTAGCGGGGCGGTTTTTCCGGATTGAGCCGGTTCAAATACGGCGTGAATTCGGCCCGGGCGCGGAAGCGCCAGCCGGAAGCCAGCTTGATCAGCTCTATGCCCCTGCCGCGCCAGTCGCCCTGGATATCCTCCAGGATGTCGTTGATCAACGCGGCCTTGACGTCCTCGGTGAACAGCCGTTTCAACTGGGAAACCGACAAGGGTTCCTGCGCTGTCAGCAAAGCCGTCTCCAGCACAATCTTCAAATACTTTAAATCGGTAATGGTGGACATTAAACCGGAGTGCCGGGGAGTTCTGGGTTTTTAAGCGCGGGAAGCCGAGGATTCTACACGACTTCCGCCGCGCGCGAAACTATTGGATCAGTCCCAACGAAGCCAGGCTGTAGCGCCTGAGCACGCGGCCGTCCGGCTGCGGCATGTCCTCTAGCCGCTGCCCGCCGCAGGCCTCTACCGTACGCACCGACGCCGGATTGTCGGCGTCGCACACCAGCACCCAGTTGCCGCAGGCCGGCGGCGGCGCCATCGCCTGCACGTATTGCAGCAACACCCGGCCGTAGCCGTTGCCCCGCCACTGCGGCAGGACTTCGAAGCCGATGTGGCCGATCACGTCCTGGATCACCGCTGTCTCGCCCTCCCTCAACCGCGCCGCGCCGGCGATCTCGCCGTCGTCGCTCAGCAGGAACCAGGTCTGGCAAGGCACCCAGCCATCCGGCAGCGCCTCGCCGTCGGCGTGCTGCACCACCTTGCGCAGCCAGCCATCGGCATCGCAGGGAAGGCCGCGATAGTATTCGAAGTCCTCATCGCGACAAGCCTGAAAATAGCGGCGATAGACGGACAGATGCTGCTCGCTGGCTGCTTCGATTTTCATTGACGCCTCCCAGGGTCGATACTCACATCGTAAACAGCTGAGCGGCAAGGTCAAGCCTTTCGCGCATGTCCCCGCCGGCTATGCGACAATCGCCCCCTGACCGCAACGAGCAACTCCATGAGCGACACCCCGCAAGCGATACTGCTGATGGGCCCCACCGCCTCCGGCAAGACCGGGTTGGCGCTGGAGCTGGCCCGTCGTTTTCCCGTCGAAATCGTCAGCGTCGATTCGGCGCTGGTCTACCGCGGCATGGACATCGGCACCGCCAAGCCCTCCGCCGAGGAAATGGCCGCCTGCCCCCACCATCTGATAGACATCATCAGCCCGCTGCAAAACTATTCCGCCGCGCAGTTCCACGCCGACGCCAACCGGCTGATTGAGGAGATCCAGGCCCGCGGCCGGCTGCCGCTGCTGGTGGGCGGCACCATGCTTTATTACAAGGCGCTGCTGGAAGGCTTGTCCGATCTGCCGCAAGCCGACGCCGCGCTGCGCGCCGAACTGGACGCCGACGCCGCGCTGCTGGGCTGGCCGGCGATGCATGCCCGCCTGGCCGAGCTGGACCCGGCCACCGCGGCGCGGCTCAATCCCAATGACTCGCAGCGCATCCACCGCGCGCTGGAAGTCTGCCTGCTCAGCGGCAGGCCGATGTCGGAGCTGATCGCCCAGGGCAAGGAAGCCGCCGCCGGCTTCCGCTTCCTGCCGCTGGCGCTGGTGCCGCGCGAGCGCGGCTGGCTGCACGCGCGCGTCGCCGAACGCTTCCGCATCATGCTGGAGCAAGGTTTTCTGGACGAGGTCAGCCGGCTGCGCGCGGAATATCCGGACTTGACGCTGAATCTGCCCTCGATGCGCTGCGTCGGCTACCGCCAGGCCTGGGAACATCAGGACGGCCTGTACGGCCTGGACGAATTCGTCGAGCGCGGCGTCGCCGCCACCCGCCAGTTGGCCAAGCGCCAGCTGACCTGGACGCGCAGCCTGGACGTGATTCCGGTGGACGCGCAGCGGGACGGCCTGGCCGCGCTGCTCGGCGACGCGGTGGACGACTTCCTGGCCGGCCGGCCCCCGGCCGCATCGCTGCGCTACGACGGCGGCTTCTGAACGGCAAACGGCGGGCTCAGCCCGCCGTTCTCGCATCCGCCCTCCCGCTCAGGGGCTGACGCTCATCCTCAGCGTGTGGGTCCAATCGTGGTCGCTGGCCGACACTACACTGTTGTACGAGGCGTAGGTCATCCCCTCGCCCGGCCACGGATTCATCATGTACAGGTAATTGCCGCTGCCGGTCTGATAGCCGCGGCCGACGATGAAGTGGCCGCCGCCATTGGTCCAGCCGTAACGGATCACGAAGGGGCGGTTGGCCTGGATGTCCTGCTGCACATGGGTCCATGACAGATAGTCGTAGACGGTAAAGTTGGACACCCCCCAGTTGCTCAAGATGTCCTGCAGGCTGCCGCCGCCGCCGAACATATTGTTGGGGCTGTTGGCCTGGCTGTTCCAGTTGAAATTGCTGTTGCCGCAGGCGTAATTGATGCCGAAGGCCCAATTGACGATGGCGCACTGGCTGGGCGTCTGCTTGTACCACGCCAGCACCGCCTTGCTCGATCCGGCCCAGCACCACTGGCTGTGCTCCTGCACCGTCAGGGGCACGCCCAGCACCTTGCTGTCCGCTTGAGCGGCGGCCGTCGCCGCCAGCAGGACCGCCGCCAGAATCGTCGTGTTCAAGCGCTTGTTCATGTTCACTCCCTCCTCAACGGAAGCTGGCAAGATTGGCGCGCACCGCGGCGCGCAGCGGCTCGAGCAGATCCGCGCCGTCCAACAGCGCCGGCTGCTGCTTCAGCGACAGCGTCTCGCGGGCGGACATCAGCGCGGCGAAGCGCGGCTTGCCGCCGGCCTGCGCCACTTCAAGAAAGTCGGACTGGGCCTGGTAGACGCGCAAGAAGCGGGTCTGGCCGCCGATGCCCGCTTGCGCGGCTTCGACATTTTTGGCCAGCTCGGCGGCGCCGAAGGCAATCGCCTGCCAGCGGCCTTCCACCTTCTCCACAGTCACCAGCCCCACCGGCCGCGAACCGGACAGCGCCACGAAGCGCCAGCTGCCGGTGGGCGCCATCAAGCCGCTCAGGTCGGCATCGGCGGCCAGCAGGCGCTGCGGATTCACGCTGTACACCGGGAATCCCCGGCCGAGCCGCAGCGAGGCCAATTCCCGCCCGTCCGCCACCGAAAGCGGAAAGCCGTCCGGCAGGCGGGCGCCGTATTCGGCCAGGTTCCGCTTGACGAAGCCGGCCAGGCCCTGGCGGGCGGCGTCGGCGATGCCCTGCTCCTGGCTTGCGCTTAATGTGGGGAGCGGCTGCGCATACGCGGAGCCGGCGGCGATGGCGGCCAGGCCGAGCGCGGCCGCCAGAATGATTGCGGATTTCGACTGCATGGCTGGACTCTCCTTACTGGGAATGCGGTTTTAGTTCACTGCGTCGACAATACCAAACGCATACCAGTAGTCTTAGCGGTCGAAAATCTGCGGTTCAAATTTGCAAACAAGGTCCAATCCATTGAATTTTCAATAAAAAATCAATGGATTACATTTACTTGCGCGATATTTTTAAAGTAAAAAATCAGACAAAAACTGTTCGGAAGATCAGGAGTCGTCTTGTTCTTCATGCAAACGTCCGCCTATCGTGAAACATCTTCCCGGGAGACGTCCCATGCGCATCTCCATTCCGCCGCCCCTGTATGCCCTGCTGGCAGCGGCATCAATCCAGGCCGCCCCTGCTCCGGAACATCAGCGCGTGCCGCCCGACGAGGCGTTCCAGGCCTGCAACGGCAAGCAAGCCGGCGACACCGTGTCGTTCACCACGCCCCGCGGCGAAAAAATGACCGGCAAGTGCAAGATGATGCCGGCCCGGATGGCGGCGGTGCCCGACCATCCTCCTCCTCCGCCGCGAAACGACAAGCCTTCCCCGCCGCAATAAGCTGCGCGGGCGGCATCTCTTCCTGACTCCGGAATAAAAACGGCGCGGCCCATCCGAGCCGCGCCGCTGCTCCGCGCTCATCTGGTCAGCGCGCGCTCCCAAAGCTGGTTCAGCTTGGGATCGGTGAACGGCTTGATGCTCTCGTAGATATGACTGACGCTCACCGTGGCCTTGACATTGGTGTTGGTGGCACTGCCGGCGTTGTGGCAGGAGAAGCAGTTGTACAGCTTGTTTTCGAGGGTGACGTAGGTTTCCATCGTCGAATTGGCCAACGCATTGCCGCCGACATGATTGGGCTGGTTGTTGGCGCCTTCCGGCTGGAACGGGCTGTACGGATCATTGCCGCCATTGGTCCAGGTGGCGCCGATCAACAAGTAGTTGCGCCGGATGTCGCCCGGTATCAACAGGCTGCGCACGCTGTTGTTGATCGAAATCACCTCGCTGTTGGCCTCCGCCGCGCTTTGCGCCGGCAGTATCGGCAAGGCGGCGGACACGCCCCAGGGGTAGGTGCGCAAGGTATCGCTGGGAGAGATGGTTTGCTTGTCGCTAGCCCTGACGGTAAGCGGGCTGGCATCCGGATCGACGTACATATGCTGGACATTGAACGGCCCAGTCGCGCCATTGGCCGAAAACAGCATGCCGCGCGGCACTTCCTGCGGCACCGCCACCGTCGCGCCTTTGGCGTTGACATAGGAGTAAGCGCCATTGGGCGAGTTGTTGTCATGTTCATAGGTGGCCCAGATCATTTCCGGATGCCCGGCCGCGCTGCCGACCACATGCAGGCCCACCAGCGCCAGCAACGCCTGGCGGCTGCCGGTTTGCACCCATTTCTGTGGATCGCGGGTATCGAACACCGGAATCTCGCCCACGGTGGTGACGTAGCGGTTGGTATCCAGACCGCTGGCTTCCACCCAGGAAGCCTTCAGCTCCAGCGCCAGCGCGTCGGCGTCCGGCACTTGGTGATGGTGCTGCTTGGCCCAAGCCAGCACCTTGTCGAGTTCGGCTTGGGTGGTGGGAAAACGCAGCCTGGGGTTCTTGGTGCCGCTGGCCGATGCGAAGAAGGCATACACATCGTTGACCAGGATGGTGTAGTAAACCATCTTGCCGCCCTGCGCCATCAAGGCCGCCCCGTCCGCCTGCTTCGGCCCGCCGCCGTCGGCCTGATTGACGGCGCTGTCCTTATCGACGGCATCGGTCTTATCGATGCGCGGCTCATTCACTCGGATACGGAACGCCGAGGCCGGCTTGCCGCCGCAGGTGTTCACCCCCAGTTCGCGGTTGACCAGGCAGCGCGCCTTGCCGTCGTCGCTATCCAGCACGCTGTAGAACGCCACCGAATCCATCACCGTCCCGTTGCCGCCGTACATGCGCATCGGCGAGGACGTCAGCCACAGAAACATCCGCTGCGACCACTGGTAGAAATTGCAATTGATGGTCTTGTTGCTGGCCGGCGGATTGACGGTGTCGTGGTTGAACTTGACGCTATTGGCCGGCGTGACCGCGCCGTTGGGCGTCACCCGGTCAAGCAGGAACCAGCTCTGGAATATGCCCGGGGTCACCGTACAGGTGGCCGCGACATCCACGGGCACTGCGTTTTGCGCCTGGCTGACGCCGCTGGCCAGGCAGGCCAGCAGGACAGCAGCGCCGGCGATCGATTTGCGGATGAACATTTTGCGTATCTCCCTGGAAGCCTTTCCGGCCGGAAACGAAGCGGCCGGATATGGAAAAGGCGCCCATCCCTGCCTGCCGGCTTGAATGAAGCGCCTACATCCGTTCTAGCGAAGACAAAATGACGTTTCAATTAAAAAACAACTAATTGAAATTACTTAGGAATGTTTTCTTCTTGTCCCGATAAGGCCCAGCTGGGCGCGCCCGAGGGGGAAAAGAAAATGGACAAGCGATTGCGCTATGGAATCAACAGATGAGCTGACGAAATGAAAAAGCCCGGAGCCTGCATTGCAGGTTCCGGGCTTTTGAACTTCGCCGGGTACGGCGTCGCCGCCGTCAATCCCCTGGCAAGATGGATGCGCGGCAAATCAGCGCGCGGCCACCAGCTTGATTTCCACTTTCCACGCCGGATTCGCCAGCTTGGCCTCCACCGTGGCACGGGCGGGCACGTTGCCGGCCGGCACCCAGGCGTCCCAGGCGGCGTTCATCGCGTCGTAGTCGGCCAGGCTGGCCAGGAAAATGGTGACGTCGACGATCTTGCTCTTGTCCGAATCCAGCTCTGCCAGCAAGGCGTCGATCTGAGCGAGCACATTCTCGGTCTGGCCGCGCGCGTCGGCGTCGGTGTTTTCCGGCACCTGGCCCGCCAGGAAGATCAGGCCATTGGTGACCACGGCTTCGGCCAGGCGGGCGCCCTGCTTGTGACGGTAAATGCTCATATCGTTCTCCTTATTGGATAAGTGGGTGGGCATGACGGCTGATTCTAGCGATAAAGCGCTCAGCTGTCCCGCTGCGCCCGCTCCAGATCCGCGATCAGCGCCGCTTCGCCCTCGACGCCGACCGACAGGCGGATCAGGTTGTCGTGTATGCCCAGCGCCGCGCGGCGCTCCGCCGGAATTGACGCATGGGTCATCGCCGCCGGCAGGCAGACCAGACTCTCGACGCCGCCCAGGCTCTCGGCCAGCGTGAACAGTTTCAGCCTGGACAGGAAGGCCTTGACGTCGCCCTTCAGGTAGAACGATACGATGCCGCCGTAGCCCTGCATCTGGCGGCGCGCCAGCTCATGCTGCGGATGGCTTTCCAGGCCCGGATACAACACCTTCTCCACCCAGGGCTGCGCCTCCAGCCAGCGCGCGATGGCCAGGCCGTTGCGGTTGTGCTGCTCGATGCGCAGCGCCAGCGTGCGCAGGCCGCGCAGCACCAGGAAGCTGGGGAAGGCATCCAGAATGGCGCCCACCGCGTTGTGCAGGAAGGCCAGCTGCTCGGCCAGTTCCGGCTTGTCGCGGCTGACTACGGCCACGCCGGCCACCACGTCGGAGTGGCCGTTCAGATACTTGGTGGCGGAGTGGACGACGATGTCGAAGCCGAAGTCCAGCGGCCGCTGGTTGACCGGCGAGGCGAAGGTGTTGTCGACCACTCCGATCAGATCATGGCGGCGGGCGATGGCGGACACTTGCTGCAGATCCACCAACTGGTTGAGCGGATTGGACGGCGTTTCCACCCAGATCATCCGCGTGTTCGGCCGGATCGCGGCCTCCAGCGCGGCGCTGTCCTCGGAGGCGACATAGGTCACCTCCAGATTGGCGCTGGCCTTGCGCACCTTCTCGAACAGGCGGTAGGTGCCGCCGTACAGATCATTGACCGCGATCAGGTGGCTGCCGGCAGGCAGCAGCTCCAGCACGGTGGAAATCGCCGCCAGGCCGGAACCGAAAGCGTAGCCGCGGACGCCGCCTTCCAGTTCGGCCACCGCGCGCTCCAGCGCCTCGCGGGTCGGGTTCTGCGAGCGGGAATACTCATAGCCGGTATGTTCGCCCGGCGCGCTCTGGCGGTAGGTGGAGGTGGCGTAGATCGGCGGCATCACCGCGCCGAACGGATCCTCATGGGCGCCTGCGGTCACGGCCAGGGTGTGGAAATCGGTCATGTTTTATCCTTTCTCAAAATCATGCGCCCCGGCGCATGGCGCCAGGGCGGAAAATCGGTTTAAGCAGCGCGCGGCTGGCGTCGCCAGAACGACAGCAGGTCCGCCTGGGTGATCAGGCCCAGATAGCGGCCCTTATCGACGATCAGCGCGATGTGGCCGTCGTTGAACACCTGCAGCAGATCTTGCAGCGAGGCCTGCGGCGACAGCGTGCGCACATGACTGCTCATCGCCGTGGCCACGGTCTGGCGGAAGTTTTCCGGCTCGCCGTGCACCGACAACAGCAGGTCCCACTCGTCCAGCACGCCGACCACCTTGTCGTCGTCCAGCACCGGCATCTGCGACACATCATGCAGCCGCATGCGCTGGTAAGCGACGTTGAGCGGTTCGTCCGAATGGCAAGACACAGTGCTGCCGTCTTGGTGGCGGCGGACGATCAGGTCGGTCAGGCCGCCCACCTCGGGCAGCCTCAGCATGCCCTGATCCACCAGCCAGTCGCGGTTGTACATCTTGGACAGATACTTGTTTCCGCTGTCGCACACCAACGTCACCACCCGCTTGGGCTCGGTCTGCTCGCGGCAGTAACGCAGCGCCGCCGCCAGCAGCGCGCCGGACGAGGAGCCAGCCAGGATGCCCTCGCTGCTCAGCAACTGCTGCGCGGTATCGAAACTTTCCTGATCGCTGATGCGGAAGGCGCGCTTCACCATCGACAGGTCGGTCAGCGGCGGGATGAAATCCTCGCCTATGCCCTCGATCAACCAGCTTCCGGCCTGGCCGAAACTGCCGGTCTCGACGTAGTCGGCCATCACCGAGCCCACCGGGTCGGCCAGCACGAAGGCGGTGGCCGGCGATTGCGCGCGGAAGAAACGGGTCAGGCCGGTCAACGTGCCGCTGGAGCCGACGCCGACCACCACCGCGTCCACTTCGCCGTTCATCTGGCGCAAAATCTCCGGTCCGGTAGTGGTTTCATGCGCCAGCGGATTGGCCGGATTGTTGAACTGATCGATGTAGTAAGCGCCCGGCGTCTCGCTGGCGATGCGCGCCGCCATGTCCTGGTAATACTCCGGATGGCCCTTGCCGACATCCGAGCGGGTCAGCACCACTTGGGCGCCCAAGGCCTGCAGGTGCAGAATCTTTTCCCGGCTCATCTTGTCCGGCACCACCAGCGTCAGCGGATAGCCCTTCTGCGCCGCCACCAGCGCGAGGCCGAGCCCGGTGTTGCCTGCGGTGGCCTCGATGATGGCGCCGCCGGGCTTCAGTTTGCCGTCGCGCTCGGCCGCCTCGATCATGGTCAGCGCGATGCGGTCCTTGATCGAGCCGCCCGGGTTATGGCTTTCCAGCTTCAGATACAGCTCGCACGGGCCGGTATCCAGATGGCTGACGCGGACCAGAGGCGTGTTGCCGATCAGCGATAAAACGGTATTGTCCTGCATTTCCATACTCCTGGCTATTTTAAAATTACTTTTAGTAATTTTTTGTTATATAAAAATTGCAAAATCTTCTACAAAATTGAAGTAGTCCTACTAAATATAATCAGCCTTCACACCACCGCACTGGCCTGCATGAAGCTGTAGAAGAATACCAGTTCCGGGTCGCTCCTAAGCAACCTTAATTCCCTTGTCATCGACTCGACCAGCTCGGCGTCCACCCTGCCCGCTTCTATCAATTGATCGGCGGCGGACAGCAAAAGCTCGGTCCAGTAGTCCAGCACCTGCTGGCGCCGGTGCGGCTCGCGGCTGTCCAGATGCCAGGTTTTCACCTTGGTCTCCACATGGCGAAAACCCAGTCGCATCAGGATATTGCCCAGCTTGGCGCCGACGAAGGGATCGCCGCCCACCGACAGCTGGTGGTCGTTGAAAGCCATCCAGTACTTTTGCAGATTGGCCGAATACGGCGCCAGGAAGAAGGTGGCGTTCATCGCCTCCGTCGCATACAGCCTAGCCCCGGGCTTCAGCACCCGCCGCACCTCGGCCAGCACGCGCTCCGGCGAGTGCACATGCTCGAGAATCCAGCACAGGAAGGCGCCGTCGAAGCTGGCGGGCGGGAAGTCCAGATCCTCGGCGTCCATGTGCAGCAGCGTCGCCCTGCCATGTTCGGGGCTGCCTTGCAAGCGCTGGCGCGCCACCGCCAGCTGCCGCTGGCTGAAATCCAGGCCGGTGATGTCCACCTCGGGGAAGCGGCGCAGCAGGATCTCGGTCTGCGCGCCCACGCCGCAACCGACCTCCAGCAACTTTTGCACGCCGGAAAAATCGACGTCGCGGTACACCATCGCCTCGGAAAAGCGCGCCTGGCGCACCAGCCTAGCCTGCTCGGTGGCGGAAAAACCGTGGATGTAGGGCAGATCGGACTGCGTCTGCGCCAATTGCAATGCACTCATCTCGATGACCTCGCTCGGATAGCAACAGGCCATCATTATATTTCTTTCAGCTATTTTGAAATCAAACTTTATTTTCTATTTGAATATAGAAAAAAACTCTAACAGCATGCCGGGCGATAAAAAACCCCGCATCGTCGGATGCGGGGTTGCGATGAAAACGGAATCAGGCGTCAGGCCAGCGCGGTCTGCCTCAGGTTCAGCGAGAAGCGCTGCAAGGCGGCGATGCCGGATGCTTCGGCGCGCGCGCACCAGTCCTGCAACTCCTGCAGCAATTGCTCGCGAGTCAGGCTGGAACGCTCCCACAGACGGGTCAGTTCCTGGCGCATATTGTAGATGGTGGCCAGCACGTGGCTCTGTTCCAGGATGCGGGCCAGCTGGTCGCGGTCGCACTCGGGCAGGTCTTTGGCGTCCTGCTTCAGCCACACCTTCATCTTCCGCGGCAGGTTGACCTGCGGCAGCTCGGGCAGGCTAAGCTTGGCCAATTCCGCGCCGCACTCGGCCTTCAGCTCGCGCGCGTAACGCGAAGCGATCGCGTAGCGGTTGGCGATGATGGCCTGCAGGTGCTCCAGATCCAGCTGCGGGCGCGACGGATCGTGGGCCAGTTGCGGCGCCACCTTGCGCACCTTGGCCAGCCCGCAGATTTCCAGCATGCGGATGTACATCCAGCCGATGTCGAACTCGTACCACTTGTACGACAGTTTGGCCGAGGTGCCGAAGGTATGGTGGTTGTTGTGCAGTTCCTCGCCGCCCACCAGGATCCCCCAAGGCACCAGATTGGTGGAAGCGTCCTCGTTCTCGAAGTTGCGGTAGCCCCAGAAGTGGCCCAGGCCGTTGATCACGCCGGCGGCCCAGAACGGAATCCATACCATCTGCACCGCCCAGATCGACAGGCCGATCGGTCCGAACAACGCCAGGTTGATGATCAGCATCAGCAAGATGCCTTTGGCATTGTGCTTGCTGTAGACATTGCGCTCCAGCCAGTCGTCAGGCGTGCCGTGGCCGAACTTGTCCATGATGGACTGGTCCTTGCAGGCGGCGCGGTATAGTTCGGCCCCTTCCCACAGCACCTTCTTGATGCCGAGCACCTGCGGGCTGTGCGGGTCTTCCTGGGTTTCGCAGCGCGCGTGGTGCTTGCGATGGATGGCCGCCCACTGCTTGGTGACCATGCCGGTGGTCAGCCACAACCAGAAACGGAAGAAGTGGCTGGGAATCGGGTGCAGGTCCAGCGCGCGGTGGGCCTGGTGGCGGTGCAGGAAAATCGTGACCGAGGCGATGGTGATGTGGGTCAGGATCAGGGCGGCGACGATATTGCCCCACCATGGCAGATCCAACAGACCGTTGAGCCAGTTCAGGTTCATGTATTCGATGCGTCCGTTGACTTAGAGACAAAGCTCTATTCTATAACAAGCCCTGCCGCCATGCAGAATCAAATTTTCCGGTCAAGCGCGCCGGGAGCGCATCCGCCGGTGCATTGGTGTACCATAGGGCATCATTTCACCCTAGTTCAGAAAAATACTAGTGTTGCCAAAACGTCGACTGATCATTGCCGGCGCCGCCATCGGCGGCTTGTTCGTCCTGTACGCGGGCTCCAGCTACTGGGCCGGCGTCAAGGCCGAGGAAACCTTGCAGGAGCAGTACCGGATGCTCTCCGGCCTGCCGCTGTTCAAGGTCAAATCGCATAGCTATCAGCGCGGCTGGTTCTCGTCCACCGAGACCACCGAGCTGGTGTTCAACCGCCATCTGTCCGGCCCGTACGAGAACATGCTGCCGGACAATATGAAGCCGCTGCTGAACTCCACGATCAAGTTCACCAACAACGTCAAGCACGGCCCGCTGCCGGGCCTGGCCGGCTTCGACTTCCGCCCGGGCCGCGCGCTGGTGCGCACCGAGTTCGCGATGAGCGACGCCACCCGCAAGACGCTGAAGACCTTCTTCGGCGACAAGGAGCCGATCGCCATCACCAACCGCATCGGTTTCGGCGGCGGCGGCCTGCTGGAAGTGGCGGTGCCCGCCTTCGACTACGAAGAGGCGCTGTCCGGCGTCAAGATGAAATGGAAAGGCTTCGATCTCAAGGTCGATTACGCCAACGGCTACAAGGAATACAAGACCGAGGCGCTGTCGCCGGGCTTCCTGCTGGAAGCCGCCAGCAAGGGCAGCATCTCGTTCGAAGGCGTGCGCTACGTGTCCGACATGCGCCCGGGCAACACCGGCATCAAGCTCGGCACCAGCGAACTGACCATAGGCAACGTTCAGCTGAGCTCGCGTGAAAGCGTGCCGTACAGCATCAAGCTGAACGAGCTGATCTACCTGATGACCCGCGTCCGCGTCGGCGAGTTCGTCAACCCGTCCGGCGAATTCAAGCCGTCGTCGGTGGTGCTGAAGAACTTCAGTTACCAGATCGTCACCAGCGAGCAGGACGAGTTCGTCAACACCCGCGGCAAGGTGAACTTCGCCGAACTGAGCTTCAACGCCAACCGCTACGGCCCGCTGCGGCTGGACGTGTCCGCCAACCACCTGCACGGCCCGACGCTGGTGAAGCTGGACAAGGCGATCAGCGAGATTCCGTTCGAAGGCGTGGACCCGGCGGTGCTGCGCAAGCAGTACGTCGACACCATCAAGAAGAACGCGATCCCGCTGCTGCAAAACAATCCCAAGCTGCTGATCAACGAGTTCTACCTGAAGATGCCGGCCGGCGAGGCCAAGCTGCAGGGCAGCCTGGGCATCAACGGCTTCACCCCGGCCGACCTGAACGACATCACGCAGCTGGCCAAGCGCATCGAGGCCGACGCCAAGCTGAGCCTGCCGCGCCAGACGCTGGAAGAACTGGTGCTGACCCAGGCCCGCAACCTGTTCACTGTCGACCAGAGCGCCGAAGATCAGCCGAACATGCAGGAAGTGGAAGACCTGGCCAGAAGCCTGCTGGACAGCCAGCTGACGCAATGGAAATCAGGCGGTTACCTGGTGGAGGACAACGGCCAGATTTCCACCGATCTGAAATACGATGCCAAGGGCCTGACCATACACCAGCAGAAGGTGCCGCTGCCGTGGGAGGAGCACGAAGAAACCATCGACGCCTCCGCTCCCGCCGCGGAGCCGGCCAAACCTGCGGCGAAAAAATAAGCCAGGCACAAAAAAGGGGCTGTCGCAACGACAGCCCTTTTTCTTTTGCTCCGCCCGGAATCAGGAAGCGTCTTCCATCTGGCTTTGCAGGTAGTTCTGCAGGCCGACCTTCTCGATCAGGCCCAGCTGGGTTTCCAGCCAGTCCACGTGCTCTTCCTCGCTCTCCAGGATGTCCTCCAGCATGTCGCGGCTGACGTAGTCCTTGGAGGTTTCACAGTAGGCGATGGCCTCGCGCAGCAGCGGCAGCGCCTCCAGCTCCAGCTTCAGGTCGCACTCCAGCATTTCCTTCGGATTTTCGCCGATGTGCAGCTTGCCCAGGTCCTGCAGATTGGGCAGCCCTTCCAGGAACAGCACGCGCTCGATCAGCTTGTCGGCGTGCTTCATTTCGTCGATGGATTCTTCGTATTCGTGCTCGTTCAGCTTCTTCAGACCCCAGTTCTTGTACATGCGGGCATGCAGGAAGTACTGGTTGATCGCGGTGAGCTCGTTCTTGAGAATCTGGTTCAGGTACTTGATGACCTTCTTGTCGCCTTGCATGTCACGTTCTCCTGAAAAATCGTTCAGGCATTATGGCACAGCAGACGCATAGCTCAAGGCATAAATGGGAATAGCCAGCTCGCCGGCTGGCATGAGGAGCGGCGCTCCGCCCCTTTGGGAGAAGATCAGGCGGCGGTACGGGCCACCGAGCAGACGGTCAGTTCGCTTTGCGCGTCCTTGCGTATCTGATTGGCCATGCAGGCGCACTTGCCGCAATCGGAGGCTACGCCCAATTCCCGACGCAGGTCGCACATGCGCGTGGCACCGCCATGAACCGCCTGGCGGATCTGGCTGTCGGTCACTGCATTGCACAAGCAGACATACATCGGAAGCCCCCTCTGGCTTACAATCAAGAATAATTATCATCATCATAGAAACAAACAAGAATGATTGTCAATAACAAAGAACGTCAATGGAAGCCGAATGCAACAGTCGCCGCCATCATCGAGCGCGACGGCCGCTTCCTGATGATCGAGGAGGAGACGCCGTCCGGCCTGCGGCTCAACCAGCCCGCCGGCCACCTGGAGCAAGGCGAAACGCTGCTGCAGGCGGTGGCACGCGAGGCCCTCGAAGAAAGCGGCTGGCTGTTCACGCCGCGCGGGCTCACCGGCATCTACCTGGCTGACGCCCAGGACGGCGACATCACCTATATGCGCTTCGCCTTCCACGGCGACGCCGTCCCGCCCGCCTCCCCGCCGCGGCTGGACGAGGGCATCGTCGCCGTGCACTGGCTGGCCTACGAAGACATCGCCTCACAGGCGGCGCGGCTGCGCAGCCCGGTGGTGCTGCAATGCCTGGCAGACTATCTCAATGGCATCGCGTATCCTCTGCAACTGATACGCGACCTGCGCTGACCCGCCCGCCACAGGATGCCCGATGCGACTATTGATGCCGCTGCTGCTTGCCCTGCTCCTTCCCGCCGCGCGCGCCGACGGGCTAAACATCTGTTATCATTACGGATGTTCCAGACACGCCCAATTCGACATCTCCGACGAGGAGCATGACTGGCTGGCCGCGCGCATGGGCCGCTCCGACTCCGCCGCGTCCGAGCGCGAAGCGGTGTCCGACGCCGTGCTGACGCTGTACCGCATCGCCGCGCGCGCGACGCCGATCTGGCAGGACAAGGGCGGCAATTTCCGCGATGGCCCGGCTGAAGGCCGGATGGACTGCGTGGACCACAGCAGCAACGTCACCACTTTCCTCAACTACCTGCAGCGGCAGGGATGGTTGAAATTCCACCGCGCGGCGCCACCTGAATGGCGGGCGCCGTGGATTCTGGATCTGCACTACACCGGCGTGCTGCACGACAACGCCGCCAATCAGGACTGGGCGGTGGACACCTGGTTCAAGGATTTCGGGGAACCGCCCGTGGTGGTTCCCCTTTCAGTTTGGATGACGGGATACGAGCCTCCGGCCGTATCCGAGCCTGTCAAACAGGCAAGCAAAAGCAAGGAAGGAAAGGCCCCGTGACGGGTAAGAAACGCATAGTCGTCGGCATGTCCGGCGGCGTGGATTCGTCGGTGACCGCCTGGCTGCTGAAGCAGCAAGGCCATGAAGTGATCGGCGTGTTCATGCAGAACTGGGAAGACGACAACGACGACGAGTACTGCTCGATCAAGCAGGACGCGCTGGACGCGATGAGCGTGGCCGACATCGTCGGCATCGACATGGAAATCGTCAATTTCGCCAAGGAATACAAGGACCGCGTGTTCTCGTACTTCCTGAAGGAATACTCGGCCGGCCGCACGCCGAACCCGGACGTGCTGTGCAACGCCGAGATCAAGTTCAAGGCCTTCCTCGACTACGCGATGGAGCTGGGCGCCGACTGCATCGCCACCGGCCACTACGCGCGCAAGCTGGAACAGGACGGCACCCACTACCTGATGAAGGCGGTGGACCACACCAAGGACCAAAGCTACTTCCTGTACCGCCTGCAGCAGCATCAGCTGGCCAAGGCTATCTTCCCGCTGGGCGACATCCGCAAGACCGAAGTGCGCCAGCTGGCCGAGCAGGCCGGTCTGCCCACCGCGGCCAAGAAAGACTCCACCGGCATCTGCTTCATCGGCGAGCGCCCGTTCCGCGAGTTCCTGCAGCGCTACCTGCCCACCTCGCCCGGCCAGATGGTGACCCCGGACGGCAAAGTGGTGGGCGAGCACATCGGCCTGATGTACTACACGCTGGGCCAGCGCAAGGGCCTGACCATAGGCGGTTCCCGCGACGGCAACGGCGAGCCGTGGTTCGTCGCCGGCAAGGACATTCCTGGCAACAGGCTGATCGTGGTCCAGGGCCACGACCACCCGCTGCTGCTGAAGCCGACGCTGGCGATGGCCGACCTCAGCTGGACGCTGCCTGATGCGCCGCAGCCTGGCGAATACAGCGCCAAGAACCGCTACCGGATGACGGACGCCGCCTGTTCGCTGTCGCCCATCGTCGACGGCCAGGCCACGCTCACCTTCGCGGAAAAGCAATGGGCGGTGACGCCGGGCCAGTCTGCCGTGCTCTACCATGGCGACATCTGCCTGGGCGGCGGCATCATCCGCTAAGCCCCGCAAATAAAAAAGCCCCGCGTCGCGGGGCTTTTTTCATGAGCCGCTCAAGCCTGCGGCAAGGGCTGCAGCCGCCTCAGCCACAGGCTGACGCCCAGCTGGACCAGCAAAACCAGCGCCAGCGCCGTTGCCACGCCATGCCAGCCGCCGCGCCCCCACATCAGGCCTGACATCGAGCCGAACACGCTGGAACCCAGATAATAGGCAGTCAGATACAGCGCCGAGGCCAGCGCCCTGCCCTCCCGGGCCCTCAGGCCCACCCAGCTGCTGGCCACCGAATGGGCGGCGAAGAAGCCGAAGGTGAACAGCGCCACACCCGGCACCAGCAGCCATAAGGTATCGCCCAGCGTCAGCAGCAGTCCCGCCAGCATCATCAGCACCATCATCCACAACACGTTGCGCCGGCCCAGGCCATCGGCCAGACGCCCCACCCAGGCGGATGACCAGATGCCCACCACATACAGCGAGAACACCAGCGCCAGTGCGCTCTGGCTCAGATGGAACGGCGCGGCCAGCAGGCGGAAGCCCAGGTAGTTGTACAGGCTGACGAAACAGCCCATCAGCAGGAAGGCGGTGAGGAACAGCCAGGGCAGTCCGCCGTCGCGCAGCATCCCGCGCAGTTCGCGCCCCATGCGGGCGAAGTCGTGGCGGCGCGGCTGGAAATGGCGCGAGGCCGGCAGCCAGCGCCAGAACTGCCAGGCGCCGACGCCGCCGATCACGGCCAACGCCAGCACCGCGCCGCGCCAGCCTACGTGGTCGGCCAGCAGCGAGGCCAGCAGCCGGCCGCACATGCCGCCCAGCGCGTTGCCGGCGATGTACAGCCCCATCGAGTGGCCGAGCGACTTGGCATCCACCTCCTCGCTCAAATAGGCCATCGCCACCGCCGGCAAGCCGGCCATCACCAGGCCGAACACCGCCCGCAATTGCAGAAAAGCGCCGAAGCCGGCGACAAAGGCCGACATCAGCATCAAGACCGCGCCCAGCGCCAGCGCCAGGTTCATCAGCGCCCGGCGGCCGAAACGGTCGGCCAGCAAGCTGGCCGGAATCAGCGCCAGCGCCAGGCCGCCGGTGGACATCGACACCACGCCGCTGGCCGCGGCCGGCGTCAGCGAGAAATCATGGGCGAACAGCGGCATCAAGGGCTGGGTGCCGTAAACCATGGCGAAAGTGCAGAAACCGCCGACGAACATCGCCCGCGCGGTGGAGCGGAAAGCCGGCGTGCCGGCATGAAGCTTGCCGGATGGCGAAACGGAATCAGGCTGGCTGTCTTGCAGCGTAACGGAGGGGGCGGACACGGCATCAATCTCTTCTTCAACGACACCGTCAGCTTAGGCTTGGGAAAAACCTCAGTCCAATATATATTTAAACCATGATTAATACTTTTAAAGTATCAATATGGAACTGCGCCATCTGCGCTACTTCATCGCCGTAGCCGAAGAGCTGCACTTCACCCGCGCCGCCGAGCGGCTGCACATCGGCCAGCCGCCGCTGAGCCAGCAGATCCAGTCGCTGGAGGCCGAGCTGGGCGCGCCGCTGTTCCGCCGCCACCAGCGCAAGGTGGAGCTCACCGCCGCCGGGCTGCAACTGCTGCCACGCGCAAGGCAGATCCTGGCCGACAGCGCGGCGGCCGCCTCCGCCGTGCGCCGCGCCGCCGACGGCGAAACCGGCGAGCTGCGCATCGGCTTCACTTCGTCATTGCCGCTGACGCCCATCCTGCACCACAGCCTGCAGCATTATCGGCGAGACTATCCCGCGGTCAGGCTGACGCTGAGCGAAATGTTCACCGCCGGCCAATTCGACGCACTGGAACGCCGCCAGCTGGACCTGGGCTTCGTCCGTTTCAACGGCCCAACGCCCAGCCCCTTGATCCGGGTGGAAGAGCTGCACCGCGACCGTTTGCTGGCGGTGGTGCCCAGCGCCCATCCGCTGGCCGCGGAAAAAACGCTGCCGCTGAGGCGGCTGGCCGGCGAGCCGCTGATCGGCTATCCGCGCGAATCCGGCTCCGGCCTCAGCGATGTGGTGCGCCAGCTGGCGCTGCAGAACGGGCTGGAATTGAGAATGGTGCAGGAGGCGGGCGAGGCGATCACCCAGATCGGCCTGGTCGCGGCCGGCGTCGGCATCGCCATCCTGCCCTCACCTCTGGAATGCGTGCAGATACCGGCGGTGCGCTACGTGCCGCTGTCGGATGACGGCGCTTATCTGTCCATGGGCATCGCCGTCCGCCGCGACGAGAGCTCGCCCTTGGTGGCCAATTTCCTGGCCGGGGTGCGAGGAGACTAACGGCCGCCCGACACGTCCAGCAGGCTGCCGGTGCAGAACGAGGCGGCGTCGGACAGCAGCCAGGCAATGGCCTCGGCCACCTCTTCCGGCTGGCCGCCGCGCCGCAGCGGCACTGTCGGCGCCAGTCGCGCCACGCGGCCCGCCTCGCCGCTGGAGGCGTGGATATCGGTTGCGATCAGGCCGGGGCGCACCGCGTTGACGCGGATGCCCTCTTCCGCCACTTCGCGCGCCAGGCCCAGGGTCAGCGTGTCGATCGCGCCCTTGCTGGCGGCGTAATCGATGTATTCGCCGGCGGAGCCCAGCCTCGACGCGGCCGAGGACACGTTGACGATGGCGCCGCCGTCGCCGCCGCGGCGGGTGGACATGCGCCGCACCGCTTCGCGGCAGCACAGCAGCGGCCCCAGCACATTGACGCGCAACACCCGCTCCACCCGCTCGGCGCTGTAATCCTCCAGCCGGCACATCGGCGCGGTAACGCCGGCGTTGTTGACCAGCCCGTCCAGCCGCCCGTAATGGCACATCGCGTCGTCGAACAGCCTGACGATGGCCTTTTCCTCGGACGCGTCGGCGCGGAACAACTGCACCGCCTCGCCCAGCTCAGCCTTCAACGCGGCGGCGCTGGCCTCGTCCGAACGATAATTGGCGGCCACCCGCCAACCGGCGGCGACCAGCAAGCGCGTGGTCGCCGCGCCGATTCCGCGCGTGCCGCCGGTCACCAAGGCCACTTTGCCGTCCATCCTAGCCTCTCCTCAAGAATTGCTGATGCCAGCGCGTGCGCGCGGCGCGCGCTTCGCCGAACAAACGGTTCAGGCCCTCCGCGTCGCCGGCTTCCAGCAACGCTGCCATCCGGTCCAGGCCCGCGCGGTAGTCGGCCAGCTCGGCCAGCAGCGCGTCGCGGTTGGCCAGGCTGATGTCGGTCCACATTTCAGGGTGGCTGCCGGCGATGCGGGTGAAATCGCGGAAGCCGGTGGCGGCGAAATCGAAGCAACGCTCGGCGTTCGCCTTGGCCGCTACCCGATCCACGTAGGAAAAAGCCAGCAGATGCGGCAGGTGGCTGACGCTGGCGAACACCGCATCATGCTCGGCCGCGTCCATGCAATGGATTTCCGCGCCGCAGGCGCGCCACAGCTCCGCCACCGTCTCCGCCGCCTCGGGCGCGGTTTCCGCCAGCGGCGTCAGCACCACGCGGCGGTTTTCGTACAAACCGTACTGGGCCGCCACCGCGCCCGACATATCGGAGCCGGCGATCGGGTGGGCCGGCACGCACCACGGCAGATGATCGGGCAAGTGCTGGCGGTACAGCGCGGCCACGTCGCTCTTGGTGCTGCCGCCATCGGTCACCACCGAGCCTGGCCGCAAGCCCGGCGCCAGCCCCGCCATCAACGCGCCCATCTGGCCCACCGGCGAGGCCAGCAGCACCATGTCGGCGCGATGGGCGACGGCGCCGATGTCCCGGCTGATCTCGTCCGCCACGCCCAGCGTCAGCGCTTTTTCCAGATTGGCCAGCGTGCGCCCGACGCCGATCACGGTCTTCACCCTGCCGGCGCGCTTGAGCGCCAGCGCGAACGAGCCGCCGATCAGGCCGACGCCCGCCACCACCAGGGTGTCTATCTGCTGCTGCACCTGCATCCCCCTTGTCCTGCCGCCACTTGCGCGGCGAGAAGGTCTATCATAAACAATTTTGCCGCCATGGCCAGTCTGGAGATTTGGATGACCGCGACGCTGTATTGTTATTTCAAGGCGCCTTCCGAGCCTGAAACCGTGCTGGGCCGATTCCGCGCGCTGCAGATGGAGCTGGCCGCCGCCGGCTGGACCGGCGAACTGCTGCGCCGCTGCGACGACGCCGACACCTGGATGGAGGTCTACCCCGGCATCGCCGACCGCGACGCATTCCGCTCGGCCTGGCAGGCGGCCCGCCTGCGCCACGGCCTGTCGCTGCCGGCCAGCGAGGAATGGTTCCAGCCGCTATAGCCGCAAAACGGGCGGGCAAGAAAAAGCCGGGCGCGCGGCCCGGCCAAAAACAAACACGATTAACGAGAGAAACCGAAACCCCCGCGCTGAGGCGGCAGCCAAACGGTCAGGCGAACACTATAACCAGCGCCGCCCATTCCCCCAAATCACTTGTTCTGCTTAGCAAATCACCGTCAGCCGCGCTGGACGGCCGCCTCGCCGGCTGGCTGCGGAGCACGGCCCACCAGGCGGTCCACCCACAGCGCGACCACGCCGTCGCCGGCCACATTGCAGGCGGTGCCGAAGCTGTCCTGCGCCAGATAGAGCGCGATCATCAGCGCCAGGCTGGCCTCGGGGAAGCCCAATACGCTGGACAGGATGCCCAGCGCCGACATCACGCCGCCGCCCGGCGCGCCCGGGGCGGCCACCATGGTCACGCCCAGCAGCAGGATGAAGGGCAGCATCACGTCCCAGCCCGGCACTTCCAGACCATGGGTCATCAGCATCACCGCGGTGGCGCAGCTAACCAGGGTGATGGTGGAGCCGCACAGATGGATGGTGGCGCACAGAGGCATCACGAAATTCACCACCGGCGGCGACACCTTCATATTGCCGGCCGAGCGCAGCGCCACCGGGATGGTGGCGGCGGACGACATGGTGCCCAGCGCGGTGAAATAGGCCGGCAGCATCGCGCGCAGCAGCGACAGCGGATTGCGGCCCAGCAGCGTGCCGCTGGCGCCGTACAGCACGGCCAGCCACAGCCAGTGCAGGGCAATCGCCATCAGCAACACCACGCCGAAGGTTTTCAGCGTGGCGAAGGCGGTGCCGGCGGCGGCCATGTCGGCGAACTCGCAGGCGATGTAGGCCGGCAGCAGCGGCACCAACACGCGCGCCAGCACCATCTCGACGATATCCTTGCCCTGATCGGCGATCTCGCGCAGCCGAGCCGCGCCGGTGGCGGCGATGCCCAGGCCGAAGACGAAGGCCAGCATCAGCGCCGTCATCACGTCGAACAGCGGCTTGATCTCCAGCTTGAACAACGGCGCCAGCTTGTCGGCGGCGGCCGGAACGGCTGCGGCCTCGCCCAGCCATTGCGGCAGAAATGTGGACGCCGCGGCGAAAGCCAGCACGCCGGACAGAATGGTGGACGCGTAAGCCAGCCCCACGGTCCAACCCAGCATGCGGCCGGAGCCGGTCTCCAGCGCGGCGATGCCGCTCATGATGTAGAACACGATGATCAGCGGGATCATGAAGCCGATGAACTGGCTGAACAGTCCTTTGAAAGTCAGCATCAGCGTCAGCAGCGGTCCGGGCGCGTACAGGCCCAGCAGCAGGCCGATCGCCATGCCGGCCAGCAGTTTGAGAATCAATTTCACAGGCAACCTCTTCCGGGTTATCCAGCCCGCCGCGCCTGGCGCGACGCCGGACAAAACCCGTCCGCTCCGGCGCGATCGGATCGATTCGGAAGAAGAGAGGGAGCCGGCCGGCGCGGCAAGCGGAACATCGCGCCGACGTTCCCCGGCGCCATGCATCAGGCTTGTTGTAGTAAGGCTTGCCGCAATGCCTGCAGCAAAGGTGAAGGCATCCAGACGCGCTCGCCCAGGCGAGCCAGCGGCCAGATGCCCATCAGGCTATTGGAGAGAAACACCGCGTCAGCGTCAATCAAATCGGCGGCGGAAAGTCGCTTTTCTGAAAATTTAAGTCCGAAATTTGAAACATTGTCCGTCAACCAATCCCGCACCGCGCCGTTCACGCCGCAGCGATCCAGCAAAGGGGTCAGGATCTCCCCCTCCCGCAGCAGGTAGACATTGCTCATCGTGCCCTCGGCCAGCCAGCCATCCTGATCCAGCAGCAGGCCTTCCCGTATCGCCGGGTCGTTCCATTCGGACCGCGCCAGCACGCTCTCCAGCCGGTTCAGGTGCTTGACGCCGGCCAGGCGCGGCTGCAGCGACAGCCTCAGCTCGCACCAGCGCGCCTCGACGCCCCGCTCGCCGCATTCCGCCGGATAACCGGCCCACGGCACCGCCGATACGATGCGTGTCGGCGCGCCGGCGCCGGCCATCGCGTAGCCGCGCGCGCCGACGCCGCGGGTGATCACGATCTTGCCCACCGCCAATGCGTGTTCGCGGCCCAGCGCCATCAACTCGTCCAACAACAGTTGCTCGTCCGGCAGCGTCAGCGCCAGCCGCGCGGCGTCATCCGCCAGCCGCGCGTACTGCCAGCGCCACATCCATGGCCGGCCGTGGCGCAGCTGCATGGTGCGGAACACGCCGTCGCCGTAGTTGAAGCCGCGGTCCAGCGCCGAGACCGCCTCGCCCGGCAGGCCGTTGACCAGCATCGCCATCAGGCCTGCTCCACGCCCAGCGCCCTGAGCAGGCCGCGCGCCTTGTGGCGGGTTTCCTGCAATTCGCGCTCGGGGTCGGAATCGGCGACGATGCCGCCGCCGGCGCGGAAGCGCAGCTTGCCGCCTTCCTGCATGAAGGTGCGGATCAGAATGTTGAAGTCCATGGTGCCGTCGCGGTTCAGATAGCCGAGGCTGCCGGTATAGGCGCGGCGCGCGCTGTTTTCCAGCTCGCGGATGATCTGCATGGTCCTCACCTTGGGACAGCCGGTGATGGTGCCGCCGGGGAACAGCGCGCGCAGCACGTCCGCCGGCGCGACGTCGTCGCGCAGCTTGCCGCGGACATTGGATTCGATGTGATGGACGTAGGCATAGCTGGCCACCGCCATCAGTTCGTTGACTTCCACCGTGCCCGGATGGCTGATGCGGCCCAGATCATTGCGCTCCAGATCGATCAGCATCACGTGCTCGGCGCGCTCCTTGATGCTGGTGATCAGCCGCTTCTTCAGCTCGGCGTCCTCGGCCGGATCGGTCGAACGCGGATGGGTGCCGGCGATCGGCCGGGTCTCGGCCCAGCCGTCCCTCACCCTCACCAAGCGCTCCGGCGAGGAGCTGACGATCTGCGCGTCGCCGAAGTCCGCCAGCGCCGAGAACGGCGCAGGATTGGCGCGGCGCAGCGCGGCGAACAGATCGGGCGCGGCGATGCCCTCGGCCAGCTCGGCCCGCCAGCCGCGCGAAATGTTCACTTGGAACACGTCGCCCTCGTAGATGTAACGCTTGAGGCGTGCCACCGCGTCGGTGTACCACTCGGGCGGATCTTCCTCCAGGCCGGCCAGCGCCACCGGCTTGGGCGCGAAAGCAGGCTTGGCCGCCACCAGCCGTTCCAGCGCGTGCCAGTCGTCGGCGGTCTCGCCGACCAGCCAGGCTTCGTTTTTGGCGCGGTCCACCAGCACCGCGGCCGGCGCGCGCGCCCATACCGCCAATGGGAAGCTGTCCGGCAGGGCGGCGGGCACATGCGGCTCGAACTCCGACAACAGATCGTAAGCGAGATAGACGAACCAGCCGCCGACAAAAGGCAGGCCGTGCGGATTGGACACCGCCTGCGGCCGGAATCCGCGAACCTCGTCGAGGAAAGCCTGCCCCTCGCCCGCCATGAACACGCGCCGCTCGCCCTGCATCAGCAGCAGATCCCAGCCGCTGTCGCCGGACGATTGCATCAGATAGGGAAAGTGCTCCCGGTCAGCCGCGTGCAGCGCCAGCAGATCGGGAATGAAGTCGAGTTTCTGAGTGAACATCTACTGTCCTGGGCCGGCAAGGCCCGGCACTGATTTGCAACACCGCCGCCCGCCTTGAGCGGCGGCGAAAAAAGAAAAACCGCTGCGAGTGTAACGCAGCGGTTCGCTCTGTCAATCGCCTGCGGCGACGATCAGACCCGTTTGAACACCAGGGTGCCGTTGGTTCCGCCGAAACCGAAGGAGTTGGAAATGCCCACCTCGATCTTCATGTCGCGCGCGGTGTTGGCCACGTAATCCAGATCGCAGCCAGCCTCCAGATCCTGCTCGACCAGATTGATGGTCGGCGGGGATACCTGGTTGTGGATCGCCAGGATGGTGTAGATCGCCTCCACGCCGCCGGCGCCGCCCAGCAAGTGGCCGGTCATCGACTTGGTGGAGTTGACCACCAGCTTCTTGGCGTGATCCCCGAAAGCCATCTTGATGGCAGTCGTTTCATTGGCGTCGCCCAGCGGGGTGGACGTGCCGTGGGCGTTCACGTACTGCACCGCGTCGGCGTTGATGCCGGCGTCGCGCAGCGCGTTGCTCACGCCGCGCGCCGGACCTTCGGAGCTGGGCGCGGTGATGTGGTGCGCGTCCGAGCTCATGCCGAAGCCGATCAGCTCGGCATAGATCTTGGCGCCGCGCTTCACCGCATGCTCATACTCTTCCAGCACCAGCACGCCGGCGCCCTCGCCCATCACGAAACCGTCGCGGCCCTTGTCCCACGGACGGGAGGCGGCCTCGGGGTCGTCGTTGCGGGTGGACATCGCCTTCATCGCGGCGAAGCCGCCGATGCCCAGGCGCGAAACCGCGCCCTCGGCGCCGCCGGCCACCATCACATCGGCGTCGCCGTACTGAATCAGGCGAGCGGCGTCGCCGATGCAGTGCGCGCCGGTGGTGCAGGCGGACACGATGCCGTAGCTGGGGCCTTGATAGCCCTTCAGGATGGAGACCTGGCCGGCGATCAGGTTGATCAGCGAGCCCGGGATGAAGAACGGGCCGATCTTGCGCGGGCCGCCCTCCATCAGCGCCACGCCGGTCTCCTCGATCAGCGGCAAGCCGCCGATGCCGGAACCGATATTGACGCCGACGCGGGTCTTGTCCAGGCCCGGAATGTCATCCAGCCCGGCGTCGGCGACGGCCTGCAGGGCCGCGGCGATGCCGTAATGGATAAACAGGTCGTTGCGGCGCGCTTCCTTCGGCGAGATATAGTCGCCGATATTGAAGTCCTTGACCTCGCCCGCGATCTGGCAAGCCATGTCGCTGGCGTCGAATCGGGTGATCTTGGCGATGCCGCTCTTGCCGGCCAACAGGTTGGCCCAGCCGGTGGCGACATCATTGCCGACCGGGGACACATGGCCCAGGCCGGTGACTACTACTCTGCGTTTGGACACGAAGAATCTCCGTGATAGATGGGAGGGCAGTCTCCCGATGAAACCACGCGCGTCTGACAAGCACAAGCCAGGTTCAAACGCGCGTTTGGAACCTTCTTAACAAAAGAACCTCTGCAGGCGAGCCGAAGCCACACCACGCAGAGGTCCTGGTCCCGAAAAGAGGGATTACTTGTTCAGATGGCCAGTCACGTAGTCGATGGCTTGTTGAACGGTGGTGATCTTCTCGGCTTCTTCGTCCGGGATCTCGCACTCGAATTCTTCTTCCAGTGCCATCACCAGTTCAACGGTATCCAGGGAATCGGCGCCCAGATCGTCGACGAAAGAGCTTTCCACCTTGATTTCGGCTTCGTTCACGCCCAGTTGCTCGGCAACGATCTTCTTGACGCGCGCTTCGATGTTTTCCATTTGTTTAAACCCTTGACCTTTCTGATTCGGGATCACAAAACCCCGGTATTCTACAAAAAAAAATTAGAGCAGCCTACCTAAATCTCTATCCGGCGCCAGCCGGACAGGAATTAAGGCATCAGCATGCCGCCATTCACGTGCAAAGTCTGGCCCGTAATGTAGGATGCCCGGTCCGACGCCAGGAATACCACGGCATCGGCGATGTCCTTGGCATCACCCAAACGGCCCAGCGAAATCTGTCCAACCAGCGCCTCGCGCTGCGCTTCCGGCAGCGCGCGGGTCATGTCGGTGTCGATGAAGCCCGGAGCCACGCAGTTGACGGTGATGTTGCGGCTGCCGACCTCGCGAGCCATCGACTTGGTGAAGCCGATGATGCCCGCCTTGGCGGCCGCGTAGTTGGCCTGGCCGGCATTGCCCATCGCGCCCACCACAGAGGCGATGTTGATGATGCGGCCGCTGCGGGCCTTCATCATACCGCGCATCACCGCCTTGGAGGTTTTGAACACCGACTTCAGGTTGGTGTCCATGATGGCGTCCCAGTCCTCATCCTTCATCCGCATCAGGAGGCCGTCGCGGGTGATGCCGGCATTGTTCACCAACACCGCCACCGCGCCGAATTCCTTCTCCACCGATTCGATCAGCGCGTCGACTGCGCCCTCCTCGGTGACGTTCAGCACGCGGCCGGCGCCGCCGGCGGCCGACAAGCGCTCATGAATGGAGGCCGCGCCGGATTCCGACGTGGCGGTGCCGATGACCACCGCGCCCTCGGCGGCCAGCGCGTCGGCGATCGCCGCGCCTATGCCGCGCGAGGCGCCGGTCACCAGCGCCACTTTGCCTTGCAGACTCATCAATGTGTCTCCTTATTGTCAACGCCCCGCCCGGCTCTCGCCGAAGGGGGCGATGGCGGTCCGGCCCAAGCCGGCCCGCCGGAATGTCGCGTCAAGCCAGCTCTTCGCGCGCGGCTTCCAGCGCCGCGCGGTCGGTCAGCGCCAGGCATTTGACGTTGCCGTCGATGCGCTTGGCCAGGCCAGCCAGCACCTTGCCCGGGCCGCACTCGGCCATCATGGTGACGCCATCCGCAGCCAGCTTCTGGATGGTTTCTGTCCAGCGCACCGGCATGTACAACTGGCGGGTCAGCGCGTCGCGGATTTGCGACGCGTCGTTGTAACTGGCCACATCGGCGTTGTGCAGCACCGGAATAGCCGGCGCGCTCAAGTGCACGCCCTGCAGCGCCTCGGCCAGGCGCTCTGCGGCCGGCCGCATCAGCGAGCAATGCGACGGCACCGATACCGGCAGCGGCAGCGCGCGCTTGGCGCCCTTGGCCTTGCACAGATCCATCGCCCGCTCGACCGCCCCCTTGTTTCCGGCGATCACCACCTGGCCCGGGGAGTTGAAGTTGACGGCTTCCACCACCTCGTCCTGGGCGGCTTCCGCGCAGGCGGCGCGGATGTCGTCGTCGGACAGATTGAGAATGGCGGCCATCGCGCCGACGCCGGCCGGCACCGCGGCCTGCATCGCCTCGGCTCGCAGGCGCACCAGCTTCACCGCCTCGGCGAACGGCAACGCGCCGGCGGCCACCAGGGCGGTGTATTCGCCCAGGCTATGGCCGGCCACGATGGACGGCTGCTTGCCGTTCAACTCCTGCCATGCCAGATACGTGGCGTAGCCGGCGGCCAGCATGATGGGCTGGGTGTTCACGGTGGCATTGATCGCGTCGGCGCCATCCACCTGCAGCATCGCCCACAGGTCCAGCGACAGCGTGTCGGACGCCTCTTCGAAAGTATGCTGCACCACGGGCAGGTCGGCGAAGCCGTCCATCATTTTCAGACTCTGCGAGCCCTGTCCCGGAAAAAGAAAAGCAAAAGCCATAGTCGACTCCACAGAATTCGACGCAAAGGATGACGCAAAGCGGCCGCTCGCGCCACGCCGCCGATCAATAAACGTTGTCATTATCGGCGATCATGCGGCGAAAAAGCCACTTTGCGGAATTCCAATCAGTAGGTCAGCAGCACAGCGCCCCAGGCGAAGCCACCGCCGATGCCTTCCAGCATCACGGTCTGGCCGCGCTGGATGCGTCCATCCCGCACCGCGGCGTCCAGCGCCAGCGGAATGGAAGCGGCCGAAGTGTTGCCCTGCTCAGGCAGGGTGACGACAACCTTATCCATCGGCAGGCCCAAATGCTTGGCGGTGGATTCGATGATGCGCAGGTTGGCCTGGTGCGGCACCAGCCAATCCAGATCGGCCTTGTCCACGCCGGCCTCCGCCAGCGTGGCGGCGGCGATTTCGGACAGCGACTTGACGGCGAACTTGAATACGGCCGGGCCGTCCATGTGCAGATAGGGCATGCCCTGAATCTTGCCGCCGGAGATTTGCGCCGGAGTATTCAGCAAGCCCTGATAACGGCCGTCGGCCGCCAGCTTGGCATGCAGGATGCCGGGCTCGTCGGATGCGCCCAGCACCACCGCGCCGGCGCCGTCGCCGAACAGCACGCAGGTCCGGCGATCATCCCAGTCCAGCACGCGCGACATGATTTCGGCGCCGATCACCAGCGCCTTCTTCGACATGCCGCTCTTGATGTAGGCATTGGCGGTGGCCAGCGCGTAAGCGAAGCCGGCGCACACCGCCTGCACGTCGAAAGCCGGCACGCCGGGCAAACCCAGCTTCTCCTGCAAGATGCAGGCGGTGCTGGGGAAAATCATGTCGGGAGTGGTGGTGGCGACGATGATCAGGTCGATCTCGCCCTTGTCGATGCCGGCGCTGGCGATGGCGGCTTCCGCCGCCCTCAGCGCCAGATCGCTGGTCTTGTGCCCTTCGTCGGCAATATGGCGCGCGCGGATGCCGGTGCGAGAGACAATCCACTCGTCGCTGGTTTCCACCCGTTCGGCCAATTGCGCATTGGTGAGCACCTGGGACGGCAGGAAGCTGCCAGTGCCGAGAATGCGGGAATAGCCCATATGTTTCAGTTCGCTTCCGCCTCGGATTGCTTGAGGTTGTCTAGTTGTTTGGCAACCCGATCGGCGATGTGTGCAATCACGTCGGAACCGGCCTCCTCGCATGCCTGCGCCAACGCGTAACGAAATCCCGTGACATCGGCGCCGCCGTGGCTTTTCACCACGATGCCGCGCAGGCCCAGCAAGCTGGCCCCATTGTAGCGGCGCGGATCGATGCGCTTCTTGAAAAGGCCCAGCACCGGCAGCGCGGCCAACGCGCACAAGCGCGTCCACCAGCTGCGGCCGAACTCTTCCTTCAGGAATACGGCGAACATGTGCGCCAGCCCCTCAGCTGTCTTGAGCGCCACGTTGCCGGTAAAACCATCGCAGACTACCACATCGGTCGTGCCCTTGCAGATGTCGTCGCCCTCCACGTTGCCGTAGAAATTCAGCTCCGACTGGCGCAACAGCTCGGCAGTCTTCTTGATATTGTCGTTGCCCTTGATATCTTCGCTGCCGATATTCAACAGGCCGACGGAAGGATTGGCCTTGCCTTGCAGGCAGGCCACCAGCTCGGAACCCATGATGCCGAACTGCAAAAGTTGTTCTGGGGTGCAATCGACATTGGCGCCCAGATCCAGCACGCAGGAAGTGCCCTTGACATTGGGCAGCAGCTTGGCGATGGCGGGACGGTCGATGCCCGGAATGGTCTTGAGGACGAAGCGGGCGGTAGCCATCAGCGCGCCGGTGTTGCCGGCGGAAATGGCGGCCTGCGCCTTGCCTTCCTTGACCAGATTGATCGCCACCCGCATCGACGAATCTTTTTTATTCTTGAGGGCGAGCTGAGGCGCCTCGTCCATGCCCACCACTTGGGTGGCATGCTGGATGAGGATGCGCTCACGCACGGCGCCATCGTGCAGGGCCAATTCAGCCTCCAGGGCTGGCTGGTCGCCTACGAGAATCAGATGGATGTCGGGGTGGTCTTGCAGGAATTGGATCGATGCCGGGACGGTAACCTTGAGGCCAACGTCACCGCCCATAGCATCAACCGCGACGGTGATAGTCATCAACGATTGCGGTATAAAGTGCCTACCAAAAAAGGAAAGGAAGTGAGGACGGGGAGATTACTCGCCCTTGGTCTTCACAACCTTGCGGCCACGGTAGAAGCCGTTCGGGCTGATGTGGTGGCGCAGGTGGGCTTCGCCGGTGCTGGCTTCAACTGCCAGAGCCGGAGCGGTCAGAAAATCGTGTGCACGATGCATGCCGCGCTTGGACGGGGACTTTTTGTTCTGTTGAACAGCCATGGTCGACTCCTAAGAAATTCAAGTAGATTCTAATGCGAATCCGGGTTACTCGGACTTGGGTCTCTTAAGCGCCGCCAGCACCGCAAACGGGTTGGGCTTGTCAGCCTTGGCGAGCGAGAGAGTATCCCTGCTGCATTCGTCGTGTTTCGGCGAATGCGGCAAGCCCATGATGATTTCGTCTTCGATCAGCGCAATCACGTCCAGTTCGGGTTCGGCGAGAACGGCGTCCAGCTCCTCGTCCTGCTCGCAGGCTTCCTCCAGCTTTTCCTGGCTGGCGAACAGCGTGAGCACCGAATCGGTGTCCAGGCTGAACGGCATGCCGTCCAGGCAGCGCTGGCAAGTGACTCGCAAATCCGCCGTCAGGCGGATGCGCAGCGCAGAACGCTGCAGCTCGTCGCGAAAGCCGTCGAGCTGATAGGACACCTCGCCAGAGGTGTCCGACAGGTCGCTGTGAACGCGCTCGTCCAACCCGCCAACCGGCAGTTTGCCGGACAGCGAGCGCCCCTCCCGGGCGAACTTGAGCGGATCGATCAAAATCGGTTTAGACATAAACTCCGCATGGTACAATCCATTCCCCTGATTTGTCAAAAGAAACAAGGCAAGGCTGAACCATGGCCGCCGGCCGACTCGGCCGCGCCGTCGGCGTTGCCGCCAACCGGCTCGAATCATGCACATCGTACTGGCTTCCACCTCTCGCTACCGTCAAGAAATCATCGCCCGCCTAGGCCTGCCCTTCAGCGCCGAACCGCCCATCTGCGACGAAACGCCGCTGACCGGCGAAACCGCGCTGGAAACCGCCGTGCGCCTGGCTCACACCAAAGCCCAATCGCTGGCAGGCAAGCACCCAGCCTCTCTGATTATCGGCTCTGACCAAGTGGCGCTGCTGGACGGCAAGCAGATCGGCAAGCCCGGCGGCTTCGAACAAGGCGTGGAGATGCTGAAGTGGATGAGCGGCCGCACGGTGATCTTCCATTCGGCGCTGGCGTTGTACAACAGCGACAGCGGCCGGCTGCAGGAATGCGTCGGCATCACCCGCGTCACGCTGCGCCAGCTGACCGAAGCGCAGATCCGCAACTATCTCACTCGCGAGCCGGACGCGCTTCACTGCGCCGGCAGCGCCAAGAGCGAAGGCTTGGGCGGCGCGCTGCTGGAAAAGGTGGAGTCCGACGATCCCAACGCGCTGATCGGCGTGCCGCTGTTCCAGTTGATCTCCATGCTGGCGAATGAAGGCGTGGAGGTGCTGAAATGAGCGGCACCCTGTTTCTGATCCCCGCTCCGCTCGGCGATGAGAGCATCGCCTGGCTGCCCGAGGGCGAGCGCGCCAAAGTCGTCCACATCGCCCATTTTGTCGTCGAGGCGGAAAAAACCGCGCGCAAGCATCTGAAAGCGCTGGGCGTAACGACGCCGATCCGCGAGCTGTCCATGGGCACGCTGAACGAGCACACCAAGGAGGCGGACGTCGCCGCGCTGCTGGCGCCGCTGAAGGCTGGCCACGATGTCGGCCTGATCTCCGAGGCCGGCTGCCCTGCGGTGGCCGACCCCGGCGCGCAGCTGGTGGCGCTGGCGCACAAGCACGGCATCCGCGTCGAGCCGTTGATCGGCCCCTCCTCCATCCTGCTGGCGCTGATGGCCAGCGGCGCCAACGGCCAATGCTTCGCCTTCCACGGCTACCTGCCGGTGGACGCCGTCGAAAAAGCCAAGCTGGTGAAAGAACTGGAACAACGCTCGCGCAAGAACAACGAGACCCAGCTGTTCATCGAAACGCCTTACCGCAACAACGCGCTGCTGCAACAGCTGCGCGAAATGCTGGCGCCCTCCACCCGGCTCGCGGTAGCCTGCGATCTGACCCTGCCGACGCAGACCATCGTCAGCCATCAGGTGCAGGACTGGCCGCAAAACCCGCCCGACCTGCACAAGCGGCCGGCCATCTTCGTGATCCACGCCGCCTGAGAAGCGCCATGCTCAAGAACACGCCCATCATCCAATCGCTGCTGGATACCGATCTTTACAAGTTCACCATGCTGCAGGTGGTGCTGCACCAGTTTCCCGCCGCCCACGGCGAGTACGAATTCCGCTGCCGCAACCACCCTGACACGCCGCTGGCCCTGCTGAGACAGCAACTGGAGGCGCAGCTGGACATGCTGTGCGAACTGCGCTTCAGCCAGGACGAGCTGGATTATCTGCGCGGCCTGCGCTTCATCAAAAGCGACTATGTCGACTACTTGGAACTGTTCCACCTACAGCGCCGCTTCATCAGCGTCAGCGAGGAAGGCGAGCAGCTGGCCATCCGGATCAAAGGCCCGATGGTGCAGGCGATGTTCTTCGAGATCTTCGTGCTGGCCATCGTCAACGAGCTGTATTTCCGCCCGCTGGACAGCAAGGCGGTGCGCGAGGAAGGCCGTCGCCGGCTGGAAACCAAGCTGGCCGAACTGGAGCGCTTCCAGCGCGAAGAAGCCGCCGGCCAGCGCTTCCCGCTCCTGATCGCCGACTTCGGCACCCGCCGCCGCTTCAGCCGCGACTGGCAGGCCCATGTCGTAGAGAGATTGAACCATGCGCTGCCGCAGGTGTTCCGCGGCACCAGCAACGTCTACCTGGCCCGCAAGCTGGGCATCACGCCGATCGGCACCATGGCGCATGAATTCTTCCAGGCCTTCCAGGCCCTGGGCGTGCGTTTGAGGGACTTCCAGAAAGCCGCGCTGGAGTCATGGGTGCAGGAATACCGCGGCGACCTAGGCATCGCGCTGACCGACGTGGTCGGCATGGACGCCTTCCTCGCCGATTTCGACCTTTACTTCGCCAAGCTGTTCGACGGCCTGCGCCACGACAGCGGCGATCCTTATATATGGGGAGAACGGGCGATCGCCCACTACCGCAAGCTACGGATTGATCCGGCAACCAAGATGCTGACCTTCAGCGACGGCCTCAGCGTCGACAGCGCGCTGAAACTGCAGCGCCATTTCAGCCCGGACATCCAGGTCAGCTTCGGCATCGGCACCCACTTCACCAACGACATGGGGCTGGAACCGCTGCAAATCGTGCTGAAACTGGTCAGCTGCAACGGCCAGCCGGTGGCCAAGCTATCCGACAGCCCGGGCAAAACCATGTGCAGCGACGAAACCTTCCTCGCCTACCTGCGCCAGGTATTCAAGGTGCCCGCCCCGCGTCAAGAGCCGGCAACAGAACCCTGATCCTGCGCTGCGCCTCCTGGCCGCACGACCGGCACGACCGGCACGACATAAGTCGGCGCGCCTTGACTCAGGCATTTCGCAAGCTTTTTTCCAAACCTTCTCAGTACAACAGCGCCAGCAACTGCTGGCGCGCCGGCTCTTGCAGGCGATCTCCGGCCAGCGCCACCACCTGGCGGCCCAGCGCGCGGTAAGCGGAGAGCAAGCCGGTATCGGCCAACACTTCCAGATGGCGCTCGACGGTGCCGATATCGCCGCGCAGAATCGGCCCGGTCAGCGCCTCGTACGGCCCCATCTCCAGCGCATTGCCCAGCGTCTGCCGCATCAAGCCGCCCAGCAAAGGCTGAATCAGCTCCTCAGGCACGCCGGCCCGGGCCGTCAACTGTCGCGCCATCTCGGTCAGCGCCACCAGAAAATTGGACGCCACCGACAAGCCGGCGTGGTAGGCGGCCTTGCCGCCGGGCGCCAGCCGGAACGGCCTCCCGCCCAGCGCGCGCGCAAAAACCTCCAGCCTGCGGCAAGCCTCCTCGCCGCCCTCCAGCGCGCAAAGCGTGCCGGCAAAGCCCTCCACGGCCCGCTCAGGGTCGGCGAAGGAAAACGCCGGGTGCAGGCTGGCGGTCAATACCCCCCGCTCCGCCAGAGGCTGCAACAAGGAAACGTCGCCCGCGCCGCTGGCGTGAAATACCACACTGCCCTCCGGCGCCACGCCCGCCGCCGCCAGGCCGCGCGCGCAAGATGCGATTGCGGCGTCAGGCACCGCCAGCAGATACAGATCGGCCGGGGCCAACTGCCTCATATCGCTCACCAACCGCCCGGAGCCGACAAAGGCGCGCGCCTCCTCCAGCGGCGGCAAGCGCCGCCCCATCACATCGAGCAGACGATACGCGCCGCTCACCGCCGCCAGCCTGGCCACGCTGCGCCCCAATCTGCCCAACCCCACCACCGTCAGTGTTTGCATACCTTATATATACCTGGCCCCAGCCCCTGATTCGATGGCGACATTGTAGGTGATTTCCGCCAACCTCTTCCGCCGCGCCAGCCTCCCCCGGCCCCGAAAGCGCTTGATTCCGCAGCCAAAACACCTCACCGCTCAGCAGTTGATGCGTTTTTGTGCAACTTACTTAATATGGAAAATTTCAAATAGAATCAATAAGTTGAATACATTCTGCATTAACAAATAGTCAAAAAATGGAATATCTACTCCATTTACAGAGCCAATGCTTTCTTTTATCATGATCGAAAGCGAATTCATGTGGATGCTATCCGCGCCTGCAGGATTCACTTCAAGTCACGTTGATTTTTCAGCCCGCCCCTTCCGGACGGGCTATTTTTTTGCCGACTACAGGCAAGCATCCTCACAAAACCCAATAATCATAAGCATTTAATAACATTGATGCTTTTTTGCAACAACATACAGCGCATCATAAAATCACAGTAACAATCCTGACAATTCAGCAACTTACAACAAACAAAATCGAATTTAAGATTGCGCAAAACACAACATCAGTTGCTTGATAGCAACACAATTCGGCAGGTGAAGTTGCATTTTCACAACCCAGCCAATAGCATTTGCTCACATTCCTAAACCTAAAAAAGGATGACTTGACCATGAAAAAGAGTCTGATCGCCCTGCTGGTAGCCACCCTGCCGGCTGCCGCTTTCGCCGATGTAACCATCTACGGCAAAATCAAAGCTGGCGTTGAATACAACGACAACGGCGTTACCAAGCAAACCAATATCGACGACCTGGGTTCCCGTATCGGCTTCAAAGGTACTGAAGATCTGGGCAACGGCCTGAAGACCATCTGGCAAGTTGAAACCGGCTACTCTGTTGACGGCAACCCGTCCCAGTACGGCTCTTCGAACAGCGGCACCCTCGCTAACCGCAACACCTTCCTGGGCCTGCAAAGCGATCTGGGTACTCTGCGTTTCGGTAACGTGTCCAACTTCCTGGACAGCGATATGGGCACCGTTGACACCTGGGAATACTCCAGCAACGCTCTGGGCCTGGGCATCTTCACCCGCGACGCTACCCGTCTGAAGAACTCCGTGCGCTACGATCTGCCGACCGTGGTTCCGGGCCTGACCGCCGCTCTGCAATACGGCGCCAAGGAAACCAAGGGCGCAGTATCCTCCGACCGCGAAACCTACAACCTGGGTCTGGGCTACGAGAACAGCGGCTTCTTCGGTAAGTACAACTACAGCCACGAAAGCAAAGCTGCTAGCAACGTTGCTGTCGTTGTAGACAAAGCTACTGGCAAAATCGTGTCTGTTGGTGCCGTAGATGCCAATCACGTTGCTGTTGCCGGCTTCGGTCTGAACGATACTGCCAACGAAAAGCATCGTCTGGAAGTTGGCTACAACGCCAACAACCTGTTCGTTGGCTTCGGCTACCAACAAGCTAAGGGTGGTCTGGATGTACTGGGCAGCACCTGGGGCAGCCAAGTAATTACCGCTGCACTGGTTCCGGCAGGCCAAACCATCAGCGCCAACGGCAAGGTCAAGACCCGCGAGTACGCTCTGACTACTGCTTACACCTTCGGTGCTATCACTCCGAAATTCACCTACGCCCACGGCGACAAGGTTGAAGTTGGCGGCGTGAAACTGGATAACACCAAGTACGATCAGTACGTACTGGGCGTTGACTACGCTCTGTCCAAGCGCACCACCGTCGGTGCTCAATACGGCCAAATCGCTGTTGGCGGTAGCTACGTTGTTAATGGCGTGAAGTACGAAAACAAAGACCTGAAGTCCTTCGGTCTGAACATGGTTCACGCCTTCTAATTCAACGGTTCGACGCAAGAACCTGCGAACTTAGACGCAAAAAAGACCCGCTTCGGCGGGTCTTTTTTCATGTCCGTTTCAAATGGATAAAACAATCCTAGCGGCTAACGCCGCACAATCGCATATCCCGCCCCAGCTAGCCGATCAACTCCAAATTCAATAGATAAAGAAAACCCCGCCGCAAGCGACGGGGTTTTAGCTGAAAAACGGATATTCAGAACGGCAGCTGGTAAACCGGGTTGCGGGTATCCGCCCCTTCCTGCCGTATCCGCTCCAGTTCGGCCCTCAACGCGGACAGCAGCCATTGCTCGCGCATCTTGTCTCCTTCCGGATGTTCGGCCAGCGTGCGGTACAGCGCCATGCCGTGCATCGTGGTCATCATGGTGAGCAGGGTGGCGAAGAAACCGGTGGAGATCGCGTAGCGCGGGAACAGCGAGGCCATCATCGCGACGAAGCGGTCGCGGAAATAGGTGCTGGAGCTGCCGAGGAAGATGTCGCGCAGATCCGGCGTGGTGCGCGCTGCCATCAGCAGCTCCAGCAGCACGATGTGGCGCGGCGACATCACCAGCGCCTTCATCAGCGCGATGATGCGCTCCTCCTCGGACATGCCGGCCGGCAATTGCGCCGCCAGCGTCAGCGCGGATTCGAAGATGTCGTCCACCACCTTGCGCCCCACCGGCTGCATCAGCTCGTTCTTGGTGGCGAAATGGCGGAACAGCGCGCCCTGGGACACGCCAGCCCGGCCGCAGATCAGCTGCACGCTGGTGCCGTGATAGCCGCTTTCCAGCAGGCATTCGATCGCCGCCTCCACCAGTTTGCCTATGGTGGACTCCCTGCGGCTTTGCTGTGTTCGTCTAGTTTGCATCTATTGTTTTATCATTTATCGGCCCGAGCCCGGCGCATGATACGCGAAAGCGCATGCTCAAGCGAGGGCGGGCACATTCTAAGAACAAGCAAGACACGCCAACGGCAAGGCGCTCCTCTCTCTCCCAGCGGCCGCGCCAAGCGCGACCGCTTCAGCAATACTACCAAATCCCGGCGGTCTGCATGCAACTGGCAACACGTCGCTGCGCCACGCATAAGCGCTTTGTCGCGGCGACGCCCCATCCTGCGCGCCATCGAGCATTATCTCCGCCCAGGAGAAATGCGGCTTTGCTCTGGCGCAAGCATGCCAAAAAAGAAAGAGACCACTCTGTTTATAAAACAAAGTGGTCTATTTTTACTCGGGAAACCGCTTATTTCAAGCCCACTGCGGCGAAATTGACCCGGCCATAAGGATTAACCACATAGCCCGTCACCTCCTTGCGCGCCAAACCATAGGCGATGGGATGCGCCAACGGCAGCCACAACGCTTGTTCATGGATGGCGTGCTGGGCCGCCTGGTATAGCTTGGCTCTGGCCTTGAAGTCGCTGGTTTTCTTGCCGTCGGCGATCAGCTTGTCCAGTTTGCCGTCGCAATAACGGGCGAAATTGGTGCCGGACTGCACCGCGGAGCAGGAAAACTGCGGCGTCAGGAAATTATCCGGATCGCCATTGTCGCCGGCCCAGCCCATGAACAGCATCTCGTGCTCGCCGGCCTTGCCGCGCTTGATCAGCTCCCCCCACTCCAGCACCTTGATCTGCAGCCGGATGCCCACTTTGGCCAAGTCGGCCTGCAACAGCTCCGCGCCGGCCTTGGGATTGGGATTCAGCGTGCTGCCGCTGGGGCGCACCCACACAGAAACATCAAAACCGTTGGGATAACCCGCCTGGGCCAGCAGCTTCTTCGCCTGCGCCGGATCATAGGCATAAGGCTTGATGGTCTTGTCATAGCTCCAGGTATTGGGCGGATAGACCAGGCTGGCGGCGCTGGCGGCATTGCCGAACACCGTCTTCAAATAGCTGGCTTTGTCGAAGGCGAGATTGATGGCCTGTCGCACCTGCGGGTTGTCCAGCGGCTTCTTCTGGCTGTTGAAGGCGACGAAGGCGGTCATGAAGGCCGGCGTCTGCGACACCTGCAGCTTGCCGTCGGCCTTGGCCGCCTGCACATCCTGCGGCTTGGGCGACAGCGCGATCTGGCATTCGCCGGCGCGCAGCTTCTGCAGCCGCACATTGGAATCCGGCGTGATCGCGTACACCAGCGCCGAGACCTTGGGTTTGGCGCCGAAATAACCCGGATTGGGCGCGTAGCGCACCAAGGCGTCCTTGGCGAAGCTCTTGAACACGAAAGGGCCGGTGCCGACAGGCTTGCTGTTGAGTTCGCCGGTCTTGCCAGCGGCCAACAGCTGAGACATGTATTCGGCGGAGTAGATGGAGGCGAAGCCCATGGTCAGGCTGGACAGGAAGGTGGCTTCGGGATAATTGAGCTCGAAGCGCACCGTCAGCGGATCGAGCTTGCGCACAGCCTTGATCAGCTTGGGAAACTGCATCGCCTGCGCGTGCGGATAGCCGGCCGGCGCGGTCTTGTACCAGGGATTGTCGGGGTTCAGCATCCGATCGAAGGTAAGCGCCACGTCGTCGGCGTTCAGCTTGCGCGTCGGCTTGAAGTAGTCGGTGTTGTGGAAGCCGACGTTGGGCCGCAGGTGGAAGGTGTAGTTCAGGCCATCCGCGCTCACTTCCCAGCTGCTGGCCAGCCCCGGCTGCAGCTTGCCGGCGGCGGCGTCGTACTCCACCAGGCGGTTCATCAATACGTCGGCGGAAGCGTTGGTGGTGACCAGCGAGTTGTACTGCACCACGTCGAAGCCTTCAGGGTTGGCGTCGGTGCATACGGTCAGGGGCTTGGCCGCGAAAGCGGCCATCGGCAACAGGGCCGCCAGCGCGGCGGCGCACAATGTCTTCATCTCATTCTCCTTGCCGCAGGCCGGAACATGCCGCCTGCATTACCGGCATAGGGTAAGCGAAGAATGCCGCGAATCCAACGATTTAATCCACATATTGATATAAAGAGGCCGTCCATGGCGCCCGGCGACCGTGGAGGAGAAACGATAATCGGGGGCCGCTCTCGCCTCCCCCGCTATCGACAGCGCTAGAACAAGCGCTGCAGGAATTCCTGCGCGGACAAGGCTGGGCTGCACAGATAGCCCTGGTATTCCTGGCAGCCGCGCTCGGCCAGCCAGGCCAGCTGCGCTTCGGTTTCCACGCCTTCCGCCACCATGTTCAGTCCCATCATCCGGCACAGAGTCGTGATCAGTTCGGTGATGGCCGGCTTGTCGTCCAGATCGGCGATGAAGGAACGATCTATCTTCAGCGAGGTAAGCGGATAGCGCTGCAGGTAGGCCAGATTGGAATAGCCGGTGCCGAAATCGTCCACCGCGATGCGCAGCCCCAGCGCGCGCAAGGCCTGCAAGGTGTTCATGGTTTGCTCATCGTGCCCCAGCAATACCGACTCGGTGATCTCCAGCTCCAGCTTGTCCGGCTGGCAGCCGCTGTCGGCCAGTATCTGCTCCACCAGGCCAGGCAGGCCGGGATCGACAAACTGGCTGGCGGACAGGTTGACCGACACCAGCAAGTCCAGCCCCCGATCTCGCCACTGGCGCTGCTGGCGCGCGGCCTGAACCAGTATCTGCCGGCCCAGCTCCATCACCATGCCGCAATCCTCGCAAATGGGAATGAAGCTATCCGGCATCAACAGGCCGCGCAAGGGATGGCGCCAACGCGCCAAGGCCTCGGCGCCGACCACCTGTCCGCTGGCGATGTCCACCCGCGGCTGGAAATAGGCGATGAATTCGCCGTGCTCCAGGCCGCGGCGAATATCGTTCTCCAGCGCCAGCTGCGCCTGGCTGCGCGCCTCCAGCGCCGGCGTGAAGAACATCAGGTTGTTGCGCCCCGCATCCTTGGCGGCGTACATCGCCAGATCGGCGTGGCGCATCATCTGCTCCAGGTCCAGCGTCCGGCCTTCGCATACGCTGACGCCGATAGACGCCGACACGCCGACGTCCATGCCCTCCAGCCGCATCGGCACCGCCAGCGCCTGCAGGATGCGCCGCCCCAGCGCCTCCGCCTGCTCCGCCACCTGCGGCGCGCTCAGCATCACCAGGAACTCGTCGCCGCCCAGCCGCGCCGCCCTCTCGTCATGGCCCAGCAGGCCGACCAGCCGGCCGGCCATCCGGATCAGCAGCTCGTCGCCGCAGGCGTGGCCCAGCGAGTCGTTGACGTTCTTGAAGCGATCCAGGTCGATGAACATCAGCGCCACCTGGCGGCCATTGCGCAGCGCTTGCTGCAGATGCGGCAGCAATTCGCTGCGGATGCCGTTGCGGTTGGGCAAGCCGGTCAGCACGTCGTGATTGGCCAGGAAGCTGGCGCGCGCCTCGGCGTGCTTGAGATCGGTGATGTCCACTTCGCTGACCAGCAGCGCGTCCTGCCCGGTGACCGCGTCGCGGCAAGCGCGGGCCGACACCTCGTGCCAGCGCATGCCCTCCCGCGTATTGACCCTCGCCAGCAGCCGCGATTCGCCGCAGGCGGCCACGCCCTGCCGCAACTGCTGCCAGTCGCTGTCGTGGACGAAATGCTGGCGCCAGCCTTCGCCGGCCACCGCCACCTGCTCGCGCGAGGCGGGGTTGCGATACAGCGCGCCGCCGTTGCCATCGTAAAGCGTGATCAGCACCGAGGTGTGCAACAGCGCTTCCGTGCTGCGCAGGGACGCCGGGTCGGCGCTGAGGCTGTTCTGCGCCTCGCAGAACATCAGCATCCGGCCATTCACCCGTATGCCGCGGAACTTCACCTTGAGCACGCTGGGCCGGCCGTTGGGATACAGCGTCCAGCTTTCCACGAAACAGGCGCCTTCGCGCTCGAAGTCCTGCTGATACTGGGCCAGCCTTTGCGCCACCGACACCGACATGTCCTGCGACATGTCGCGCGCCTGCAATTCCAGCAAGCTGGCCGCTCCCCACACCTGCAATCCGGCCTCGTTGGCCCAGAACACCCGCTTGTGGTCGATATCGAAAATCCATACCGGCAGGCTCAAGGCCTCCAGCAGCTCCAGGTCGCCCCCCTGCCAGGAAAGTACGCTTCTTATCGGCATGTCCGCCGCTAACCTTTTATTTATTCATCAAAAAAGCGCCGCGCGACTGCCATCGCGGGCGCCTGCCATTGTAACAAACACGTCTCATTTCCTGACGCGTTTTTTGCTCATCGAGGAATCAGGCCCGGGCGATCCTGGCCCGATGCACATTCCCGCTATGCATTCCCGCAATGAGAAACAGGGCTGACGCCCTGTTTTCTTGATTTGCGATCGCGCTCAGGCGGCCTGCTTATGGGCGAACAGCCTGGCCATGCTGTGATGGTGCGGATGCCCATGGCTGAGATCCAGCGCGAACTCCTCCTGGTACGCCAGAGGCGTCAATCCGGAAAACTGCTCGCGCAGCTCTCCCGGCTGGTAGTAGTGGCGGACATAAGCCGCGGTTTCGCTGACGCCCCCGCCCGTTCCGGCGCAGCCGGGGTCGTCCACCATGAACACCGCGGCGAACAGATAGCCGCCGGGTTCCAGCCCCTCCATCATCGCCTGGGCCAGCCGCTCGCCGGCGGCGGCGTCGACATGGTCCAGCGCGGTATAGGCGACAATGATGCGGTAACGCTGCGGCTCGATTTCCAGCTCGGTCAGATTGACCACCTTGCCGCTGACATCCAGACGCCGCCGATCAGCCTGCTCGCCCATCTTGGACACGGCCTCGGACGACTCGTCCACGCCGAACATGGAGAATCCGCGTTTCGCCAGGTACAGCGCGTTGCGCCCCTGGCCGCAAGCCAGGTCCAGCCCCCTGCCGCCGCCGCCCACGCCGTACTTCTCCAGGAAATACATCAGCGACAACGCCGGCCGGTCGCCATAAAACGAATCGTTCCCTCGATAAAAAGCATCAAAATTAGCGACACACATTTCCGCTCACTCCCGCTCGCCTCTTGCTCAAATATGCGCCTGCGCGCCTTCCCCGCCAGGCCGCGTTGCATCCCCCTTAGTGATAGTTCGTACATGAACGTATGACTACTTAGTTACTATTTCTAAGTATTTACCCTTACACATTTATCAGACATAAAAAACCCGCCGACTGAATGCGGCGGGTTGAGGCTGAACCGGCAAGGCCGGCAGACGTTTACGCGTAGTTTTCCATGCCCGGGCAGCTGCATACCACATTGCGGTCGCCATAGACATCGTCGATGCGGTTCACGCTCGGCCAGAACTTGTTTTCCAGCACGTAAGGCAGCGGGAACAGGCCCTGCTCTCGGCTGTACGGGCGGTTCCAGTCGCCGGCGATGTCGGCCTTGCTGTGCGGCGCGTTGCAGAGAGGATTGTTGTCCGCCGGCCATGCGCCGCTTTGCACCTGGTCGATCTCGGCGCGGATAGCGGCCATCGCCGCGATGAAGCGGTCCAGCTCGGCCTTGGGCTCGGATTCGGTCGGCTCTATCATCAGCGTGCCCGGCACCGGGAAGCTCATGGTCGGCGCGTGGAAGCCGTAGTCCATCAGGCGCTTGGCCACGTCCACTTCGGTCACGCCGGAAGCGGCCTTCAGCGGGCGCAGGTCGATGATGCACTCATGGGCGACGCGTCCGTTGGCGCCGGTATACAGCACCGGGAAGTGCTCGGCCAGGCGAGTAGCCAGATAGTTCGCCGACAGCAGCGCGTTCTCGGTGGCCTGCTTCATGCCTTCCGCGCCCATCATCGCGATGTACATATACGAGATCGGCAGAATGGAGGCGGAACCGAACGGCGCGGCCGACACCGCGGTCTGGCCTTCCACCGCGCCCGGCACCGGCGCCACCACGTGGTTGGCGATGAACGGCGCCAGGTGGGCCTTGAGGCCGATCGGGCCCATGCCCGGGCCGCCGCCGCCGTGCGGGATGCAGAAGGTCTTGTGCAGGTTCATGTGCGACACGTCGGCGCCGATATCGGCCGGACGGGTCAGGCCCACCTGGGCGTTCAGGTTGGCGCCGTCCATATAGACCTGGCCGCCATGGCTATGGACGATCTCGCAGATCTGTTTGATGCCCTGCTCGAACACGCCGTGGGTGGACGGATAGGTGATCATCAGCGCGGCCAGATTGGCGGCGTGCTGCTCGGCCTTGTCCTTCAGATCGGCCACGTCGACGTTGCCGGCTTCATCGCACTTCACCACCACCACCTGCATATTCATCATCTGCGCAGTGGCCGGATTGGTGCCGTGCGCCGATTGCGGAATCAGGCAGATGTCGCGGTGGCTCTCGCCGCGCGACTCATGGTAGCGGCTGATCGCCAACAGGCCGGCGTATTCGCCCTGGGCGCCGGAGTTGGGCTGCATCGAGATCGCGTCGAAGCCGGTGATCGCCTTCAACTGCGTCTGCAGGCCTTCGATCAGCTGCAGATAGCCGACGGTCTGCTCGCGCGGCGCGAACGGGTGCATATTGGCGAATTCCGGCCAGGTGATCGGGATCATCTCGCTGGTGGCGTTCAGCTTCATGGTGCAGCTGCCCAGCGAGATCATCGAGTGGTTCATCGCCAGGTCGCGGTTTTCCAGCTTCTTCATATAGCGCAGCATCTCGTGCTCGCTATGGTGGGTGTTGAACACCGGGTGGGTCAGGATGGCCGACTCGCGCTTGAGCGCGGCCGGGATCGCGTCCTGGGCGGCGGCGTCCAAAGCGGCGATGTCGGCCGGCTTGCCGGTGAACAGCTCGATCAGACGGGCCAGGTCCGACTCAGTGGCGGCCTCATGGAAGGCCACGCCCAACACGGTCTTGCCGACGCGGCGCAGGTTGTAGCCGGCGGCCAGCGCGGCGGCGTAAATGGCGTCGGCCTTGGCCGCCTCCACCTGCACGGTGTCGAAGAAGCGGTCGAACGCCAGCTTGCCGCCGGCCTCTTTCACCGCGTGGGCGAAGATCGCAGCCAGGCGATGGATGCGGGCGGCGATGCGCTGCACGCCCTCCGCGCCGTGGTAGACCGCGTACAGGCCGGCGATATTGGCCAGCAGCACCTGGCTGGTGCAGATGTTGGAGTTGGCCTTCTCGCGGCGGATGTGCTGCTCGCGGGTCTGCAGCGCCATGCGTAGCGCGGTCTTGCCCTTGGCGTCGATGGACACGCCGATGATGCGGCCCGGCGCCGAGCGCTTCATCTCGTCCTTGAACGCGAAGTAAGCGGCGTGCGGGCCGCCGAAGCCCATCGGCACGCCGAAGCGCTGGGTGTTGCCCAGGGCGATGTCGGCGCCCATTTCGGCCGGCGACTTCAGCGCCACCAGCGCCATCACGTCGGCGGCGACGGCGACCACGCCGCCCTTGGCCTTGATGGCCGCGATGTGCGGGGTCAGGTCGATCAGATCGCCGGCTTCGCCCGGATACTGGAACAGCGCGCCGAAGTAATCGCCGTTGCCAGCCTCTTCCGGATGGCCTTGCACCAGCTCGAAGCCGAAGTACTTGGCGCGGGTCTTCATCACATCCAGCGTCTGCGGCAGCACGCGGCTGTCGACGAAGAAGCTGGCGGATTTGGACTTGGACACGCGCTTGGCCATCGCCATCGCCTCGGCGGCGGCGGTAGCCTCGTCCAGCAGCGACGCATTGGCCATTTCCAGGCCGGTCAGGTCTATCACCATCTGCTGGAAGTTCAGCAATGCTTCCAGACGGCCCTGTGCGATCTCGGCCTGGTACGGGGTGTAAGCGGTGTACCAGCCCGGGTTTTCCAGCACATTGCGCAGGATGACGGTGGGCGTCAGCACCGGGTAGTAACCCAGGCCGATGAAGGACTTGTTGACCACGTTCTTGGATGCTACCGCCTTCAGCGCGGCCAGCGCCTCGGCTTCCGGCTGCGGCGACGGCAGATCCAGGCGGCGGTTCAGGCGAATGTCGGCCGGCAAGGTCTGGTCGACCAGCGCGTCGATGGACGGCACGCCGACAGCGGCCAGCATCTCGGCGCGCTCGGCGTCGGACGGGCCAATGTGGCGGGCGATGAATTCGTGGTGATTGAAGAGTTCGGAGAGCGACATGCTTGGGACTTCCTTCTTTGCGGCGGCCTGCGCGAGGCCGCGCCGGGAAAAACAACGCCCCGGCGTCTTGCGACGGCGGGGCGGTCAGGCTATCAGGCGCCGATTTCCTTGGCGTAGGCGGCGGCGTCCATCAGGCCGTCCAGATCCGCGGCGTTGGCCGGCTTGATCTTGAAGAACCAGCCGTCGCCGTACGGATCGGTGTTGGCCAGCTCCGGCTCGCCTTCCAGCTCCTCGTTGACGGCCAGCACTTCGCCGGCGATCGGACAGTAGACGTCGGAAGCGGCCTTCACCGACTCCACCACGCCGGCCTGCTCATCCTTGGCCAGCTTCGCGCCGACTTTCGGCAGCTCGACGAAGACGATGTCGCCCAGCAATTCCTGCGCGTGCGCGGTGATGCCCACGGTGACGGAACCGTCGGCTTCCAGGCGCAGCCACTCGTGGCTGTCGACGTATTTCAGTTCGGCGGGAATGTTGCTCATCTTGAAGTTCTCCAGCTTAAGATCAGATCAATGGTGACGGCAGTCGCCTAGAGGCGCTGCCCGATTATTCGAAAACTTTCTTACCGTTGCGCACGAAAGGCATCTTCACCACGCGCACATCGGTCAGCGTGCCGCGCAGATCCACCTGGGCGGCGGCGCCGGTGGCGGCCGGCACGCGAGCGATGGCGATCGAGTGCTTCAACGTCGGCGAGAAGGTGCCGCTGGTGATCACGCCTTCGCCGACGCCCTCCACCACCACCTTCAGGCCCTCGCGCAGCACGCCGCGGCCTTCCAGCACCAGGCCCACCTGCTTCATCTTCACGCCGGCGGCCTTTTGCGCTTCCAGCGCCTCGCGGCCATTGAACTTGCGCTCGGCCGGCTCCCAGGCGATGGTCCAGCCCATGCCGGCTTCCAGCGGCGACACGGTCTCGTCCATGTCGTGGCCGTACAGATTCATGCCGGCTTCCAGGCGCAGCGTGTCGCGCGCGCCCAGGCCGATCGGCGACACGCCGGCGGCTTGCAGTTGGTTGAAGAAGGCGATGGCCTGGTCGGCCGGAACCATGATTTCCAGGCCGTCTTCGCCGGTGTAGCCGGTGCGGGCGTAGAACCATTCATCCTGCGGCAGGCCTTGAAACACTTTCAACGCGCGGATGGCGTCGGCCAGTTCCGGCTTCACGGCGCAGACTTTGTCTATGGCTTGCGGGCCCTGCACCGCCAGCATCGCCAGATCGCGGCGTACCTTGAGCGCCACGTCGAGGCCGGCCTTCTGGCTTTCCATCCAGGCCAGGTCTTTTTCGGTGGTGCCGGCGTTGACCACCATGCGGTAGCCATAGGAAGTGAGATAGACGATCAAGTCGTCGACGACAGTGCCTTCCGGAGTCAGCATGCCGGAATACAGCGCCTTGCCCTCGAAGCCGAGCTTGGACACGTCGTTGGCGATCAGTTTTTGCAGCCAGGCTTTGGCGTCGGAGCCGGTGATGTCGACCACCGTCATGTGGGAAACGTCGAACATGCCCGCGTCGGTACGGACGATCTCATGCTCTTTCAGCTGGGAACCATAATGGATGGGCATTTCCCAACCGGCGAAATCGACCATCTTGGCGCCGGCGGCGAGGTGGGCTTCATACAGCGGAGTACGTTTCGGGGCCGTCATGGCGCGGTTCCTTCGAGCAAAGTGTGGATATCCTCTATCAACCACACCCCTCTGTCCCTGCACCTGAGATTTTCCGGCCGGATAAGCCGTTAGCCCCTTCGGTGGACGCCGCGCGGGCGCCGCTCTCCAGATTGCGCGAACCGGCTGCCGCCGGCCGATAATACAGTCCTTTTGCCTGAGCGATTGCGGGTGCGCTTGCGCCTTCGGCGGCGGCCGAAAAGCCGCTCTCTCCTGTATGACCCGGCGATTATGGTGTCAATATCCGGGCCTTGGCAAGCCAATATTATTTCTATATCAAACAGTCTGAATAAATGTTTTTCAAGGAAAAAAACCGCTCATCCTCATGCATTGAAATGGTTCGAAAACGAAAAAAGCGCAGGCTTTCGCGCTGCGCTTTTTCGCTGACCGGAACGTCGTTCAATCCCCAACGAACCGTTCCTTCAACTGCCAGACATAGATGGGCAGGCCCATCAGCAACAGCAACATGCCCCACATGACAATATCGGCGCCGGAGCCGTACAACGCCCACAGCGAGTAAACGAAGCCGATGCCGGCGAAGAAGCCGGGAGCGACGTAATCCTTGGGCGCGAACTCCTTGCCGCGCATCAGCATGATGGCGATCAGCGCCATCGAGCAGAACGCGTACGGCAGCAGCGTAGTGGCGGTGGCCAGCAGGATGATGAATTCGAAGATCTTCACCCCGCTGTCACCGCCGGCATACTTCATCGCCATCAGAATGGTGACCAGCGCGCTGGACAGCACCAGGCCGAAGATGGGCACGCCGGCCGCGTTGCGCTGGTCGAAACGGCTGGGGAACAGACCATCCTTGGCCGCGGCCGCCGGCACGTGCGCCTGCATCAGGCTCCAGCCGTTGAGCGCGCCGAAGCAGGACACCACCGCGCCGAAGCCCACCAGCCAGTAGCCCCAGTCGCCCCACATCAGTTTGGCCGCGTCAGCGAACGGCGCCTGCGAAGCCGCCAACGTATCCGCCGGCATCAGGCCCATCAGCGACACCGTGGACAGGATGTAGAGCACGGTGGCCAGCAAGGTGCCGATCACGGTGGCGCGCGGGATGGTCTTCTCCGGCTCCACCACGTCGCCGGCCGGCACCGACGCCGACTCCAGGCCGAGGAAGGCCCACAACGTCAGCGCCATCGTCGCGGACAACGAGGACAGCAGCGGCTTGTTGTGCGGGTTGAATGTCAGATTTTCCGGCTGGAAATGGAAGAAGCCGATGAAGGTGACCGCCGCCAGCGGCAGCAGCTTCAGCAGCGTGGTCACCACCGCCACCACGCCGGAGCTGCGCGCGCCGCGGCTGTTGATCCAGGTGACGATCCAGATCAGGCCGATGGCGACCGCGCCGGCCAGCGGCTCGTTGTGCCCCAACACCGGGAAAAACACCTGCATATAGCTGGTGGCCGCCACCGCCAGCGCGGCGTTGCCGGCCCACAGCGCGATCCAGTAGCCCCAAGCGATCCAGAAACCGGCGAAATCGCCGAAGCCCGCGTGGATGTAGGCGTACGGCCCGCCCTCGCGCGGCAGGATGGCCGACAGGCGGGCGAACACCAGCGCCAGGCAGATGGCGCCGCAGGAAGTCAGCAGCCAGCCCAGCATCGACACGCCGCCGAAGGGCGCCAGCGAAGCCGGCAGCAGGAAAACGCCGGAGCCTATCATATTGCCCACCACTAGGGCGGTGCACATCCAGACTCCGAGCGAGCCCTTCTTTTTAGTGGAACTGTTTTCGTTCAAACCTGACTCTCCGTGGGAACGAAAGCATCGCGCGCCGGGGTGGTCGCACCCGGCGTCAGACATGCGCAAAGGTCAAAACCGCATCGGCAGGCCTATTGGCCATGGCTTCAAGATAGCTGAAGCCGGAACGCTCGGCTGCGCCGCAGCCGGGTGCGGCCTGCCGCCGCGCCAAAAAAAGGGCGCATTAAAACACAGTTTTGACGTAAAAACATGTCGCATTGACGATTTTTTTCATCAAAAAACCGTTAGCAGACAAATGCTTGCGTCATTTAAATGGAAAATCGTCAGGAATGAGGGAGTTGCAAGGGACCGGCCGGCACGCGGCTCAATGACCAATTCGCCACCGCCCAGCGCCACAGCTCGTCCAGGCTCTCGCAGTCTGCCGGCGGGACATGCCCCAGCAGCTCAAGCGCCGCGCGCAGCTGCCGCGCGGCGTCGCGGGTCGATATCGCCGGCGCCAGCGTCTGTTTGGACAATTTCTCGCCGGCGGAGTTGGTCAGCACCGGCAGGTGGCAATAGCCTGGCGCGGGCAGTCCGAGCGCGTCGTAAACCGCCAGTTGGCGCGGCGTGGACACCAGCAGATCCGCGCCGCGGACGATGTCGGTGACGCCCTGCTCGGCATCGTCCACCACCACCGCGAGTTGATAGGCCCAAAAGCCGTCGGCGCGCAGCAGCACGAAATCGCCGATGTCGCGCGCCAGATCCTGTGGGTATGCGCCCTGCAGCCTGTCGTCCACCACCCGCTCCCCTTCGGCCACGGCCAAGCGCCAGGCCCGGCCCTCGCGGTCGCCGGGACAGCCGCGCCGGCAGGTGCCCGGGTAAACGTAGCCGTCCAGGCCGCGGCGCGCCAACGCGGCGATTTCCTTGCGGGTGCAGCAGCAGGCATAGGCATGGCCGGAAGCGATCAGTCGCTCCAGCGCCGCGCGGTACAAATCATGGCGGCGGCTCTGGTAGACCATCTCCCCGTCCCACTCGAAGCCGAAAGCCTCCAGCGTGCGCAGAATGTCGTCGGCTGCGCCCGGCACCTCGCGCGGAGGGTCCAGGTCTTCCATCCGCAGCAGCCATTCGCCGCCGCGGCTGCGCGCTTCCAGATAGCTGCCGACGGCGGTGCTGAGCGAGCCCGCGTGCAACAGGCCGGTGGGACTGGGGGCGAAACGGCCCCGGTAGGTAGCATTGGACATCTTGAGGAATTTGCCGGCGCGTCAGAAAGGAAATTTACCGCTAAAATGACGATTATCCCGAATCACGATCCAGCCTTACTGAGGATACACGAATGGCGTACGTTGTAACCGATGCCTGTATCAAATGCAAATACACCGACTGCGTGGAGGTCTGCCCGGTCGACTGCTTCCGCGAAGGCCCCAACTTCCTGGCGATAGACCCGGATGAATGCATAGACTGCTCGCTGTGCGTGCCCGAATGCCCCGTCAGCGCCATCTACGCGGAAGACGACGTGCCCAAGGACCAGCAAGGATTCATCGCGCTGAACGCGGAACTGGCCAAGAATTGGCCGAGCATCGTCGAGCGCATCGATCCGCTGCCCGACCACGCCGACTGGGCCGACGTGAAAGACAAGCTGCCCCACCTGGAGCGCTAGCCCGCCTCCCGGCCAAAACCAGAAGCGGCCTTTCGGCCGCTTTTTTGTTTCCGGCCCGCTCGGCTGCCTAGATGAAAAGATCGATGTCGCCGGTTTTGGCGCCTTCGTTCTGCTCCACGATGCGGCCGCGGTACGGCTGCTCCTGCTTGATCGCCGCGCTGGTGCGCTTCAGTTTCTTGATCAGCACCTTGCCGGTCGCGGTGAAGAAATACACCTTGCGCGCGCATTCGCCCAGCAGATCCTCGGCCAGAACGGGAATCTGCTCGTTGGCCAGGTAACTGCGGATAAAATGGCTGTTGCGCTCCCCCACCCTCACCATCGTCATGCCGTCCAGCACATTGCCGGCCCCGAAGATCTTGGCCTCCAGCCGGTTGCGCATCGCGCCCAGTTTTTGCATGTCGGTGATCAGCAACTCCATCGCGTTGACGCCGAAGCGGGCCGCGGACGCGCCGGAACCCAGATCCAGCGAGCCTTCGGGCAGCAGGAAGTGGTTCATGCCGGCCACGCCGGACAGGCGGTCGCTCAGGCATACCGCCACGCAGGAACCCAGCAGCGTCATCAGCAGCTTGGGCTGGTTGGTGGCGTGGAACTCGCCGGGAAACACCTTGACCGCCATGATCTGGAAATGTTTGTCGTAATACTGGCGATTATTGCCGTCTACCGTATCGGCATGATTCATGTAATCGCCCCTTCAGCATGCCCCTGCAGGCACTCGACCACTTTTTCCGCCAGCCGATTCAAAGGATGCACATGCATCACCGCGCCGATCTTGAACGCCTCGCGCGGCATGCCGTACACCACGCAGCTGGCTTCATCCTGTCCGAAGGTGGCGGCGCCGGCGTGACGCATCTGCAACAAGCCTTCCGCGCCGTCCTTACCCATGCCGGTGAGAATCACGCCGATGGCCTGCTTGCCCAACAGCCTGGCCGCGGACTCGAACAAGGGATCCACCGCCGGGCGGTGGCGATTGACCTTTTCCCCCTGGTCCAGCGCGATCCGGTAGCCGCCGCCGGCCGCCGGCGCCACCCGCATATGGGAATGGCCCGGCGCGATATAGGCGACACCCGGCCTCACCGCCTCTCCCTCCTCAGCCTCCTTCACCCGTATCGGGCACAGCCTGTCCAGGCGCATCGCGAAAGTGAAGGTAAAGTGCTCGGGCATGTGCTGGACGATCAGAATCGGCGGACCATCGGCCGGCATGCCCATCAGAAAGTCCTTGATCGCCTCCGTTCCTCCGGTAGAAGCGCCGACGAATACCAGAGCGTCCTTCCTCAGCGGCGCGGCCACGCCCATCCTCCTTGCCGATCTCGGCTGAAGGAATCGGCTTGGCTGCCTCAACCTGGCCTCGGCGGCCGCCCTGAGCTTCTCGCGTATGTCCTCCGCGTACTCCTGCATATGCCGCGCGATGTCGTTGGCCGGCTTGTGGATGAAATCGACGGCGCCGATCTCGAGCGCTGCGAGCGTGGTTTCCGATCCCGCATCGGTAAAGGACGAGATCATCAGCACCGGCGTCGGCCTCAGCCGCATCAGGCGGCGCAGGAACTCCAGTCCGTCCATCCGCGGCATTTCCACATCCAGCGTCACCACGTCGGGATTGGTTTCCCGTATCTTCTCCCGGGCAATGATGGGATCGGCCGCCGTCGCCACCACTTCCATGTCCGGCGCCTCGTTGACGATGGCGGTCAGCAAGCTGCGCACCAACGCCGAATCGTCGACCACCACCACCCTTATCTTCCTGCCCGCAGCGCTCATCCGCCCTCCTCTTCCCCGCCGGGGCGCGCCAGCCGATAGGTGGTTCTGCCGCAGCCGGCATAGGCGTCGGTCAGGTGCGTGATGTTTTCCGAGTGCCCGAGCATCAGCAATCCATCCGGCCGCAGGCAGCCGGCCATCCGGTTCAGAATGCCGGCCTGGGTGGGCTTGTCGAAATAGATCATCACATTGCGGCAGAAGATCACGTCAAAGCGGCCGATGTCCGGCCAGCTTGGCGCCACCAGGTTGAACTGGAAGAAGGACACCGCCTCCCGCACCTGCCGCTTGAGCCGGATCATGCCCTCGTTGCGGCCCACGCCCTTGTCGAAATATCGCTGAAGCTGGGCGCCGGACACCTTCTCGGCCCGATCTCTGGCATAGACGCCGTGCGCCGCCTGCTGCAACACATTGGTATCGATATCGGACGCCAGCAGCTGGAAGGCCCCGCCGCCGGCCTCCCGCCACAGCTCGAGCAAGGTGATGGCGATCGAGTATGGCTCCTCCCCGGTGGACGACGCCGCGCTCCATACCCGGAACGTTTCGCCGGGCTTCCGGCGCGCCCTGGCGTGCTCGCGCAACATGTCGAAATGATGGGACTCGCGGAAGAACGAGGTCAGATTGGTGGTCAACGCATTGATGAAGCCTTGCCACTCGTCGCTTTCCTCGCTGTGCTGCAGCAAGTCCAGGTAGTCGGAAAAACTGCGCAGCCCGCGCGAGCGCACCCGCTTGGACAGCCGGGCGTACGCCATATGGGTCTTGGAATCGCTGAGCGAAATGCCCACCCGCTGATAGATCATCTCGCGAACCCGCTTGAAGTCGTTGCGGGTGAACTTGAGTTCCGTTTCGTCGGCCATGCCGCACCCCCTGGCGCGGCCCCCATCCGGGCGGCCGCGCGTCCCATTTCCAGCCTGCTCTCAGAACTCCTCCCAACCGTCTTCGCCATCTTTTTGCGGCAGGATGGGTTCGATCGTCTTGGGCTTGACCTGGTAGCGGCCCGGATGCTGGCCGGCTTTGCGCTCCGCCGCGCCGGCCAAACCTATCTGCGACAGCGCCCCGCCCGCCGGGCGCGAGACCAGCCTGGGCGCGGCAGGCGGCTTGCCGTGCAATGGCTTGTCGTCCAGCTTGAACACCGCCACCGCGTCGGACAGATAACGGGCCTGCTCCTCCAGCGACTCCGCAGCCGCCGCCGCCTGCTCGACCAGCGCCGCGTTTTTCTGGGTGTTCTCATCCATCTGGGTGACCGCGAGGTTGACTTGCTCGATGCCCGAGCTCTGCTCCATCGACGCCGCCGAAATATCGCTCATGATGTCGGCGACGCGGCGGATCGACACCACGATCTCGTTCATCGTGCGGCCGGCCTCGTCCACCAGCCGGCTGCCTGACTCCACCTTGTCCACCGAGTTGCCGATCAGCGACTTGATCTCCTTGGCCGCGGCCGCGGAACGCTGGGCCAGGTTCCGCACCTCGCTCGCCACCACCGCGAAACCGCGGCCCTGCTCGCCGGCCCGCGCGGCCTCCACCGCGGCGTTCAGCGCCAGGATATTGGTCTGGAAGGCGATGCCGTCGATCACGCTGATGATGTCGACGATCTTCTTCGCGCTCTCGTTGATCTCGTTCATCGTCGATACCACGTCGCCAACCACCTTGCCGCCCCGCGCGGCGATATCCGACGCGCCGGTGGCCAGCGAATTGGCCTTTCTGGCGTTTTCCGCGTTCTGTTTAACGGTGCTGGTGATCTCCTCCATGCTGGAGGCCGTCTGCTCCAGGCTGGCCGCTTGCTGTTCAGTGCGGTTGGACAGATTGGAGTTGCCGGCTGCGATTTCCTTGGCCGCGGTGTTGATCGCGTCGGTGGAGTCCTTGATGTTGGTGACGATCTCCAGCAAACGTTCAACCGTGGCGTTGCTGTCCGTCTTCAATTGGCCGAACAGGCCGTCATAGTCGGAGCTGATGGTCTTGGTCAGATCGCCGCCAGCCAGCGCGCCCAGCACATTGGCGATATCGTTCAGGCCGCGGCTGGTGACATCCAGCAACTGGTTGATGCCCTCGCCAAGCAGGCGGAAGAAGCCCTGCTTGCCCTCCGACTCGATGCGCTTGCCGAACTCGCCCGCCGACGCGGCTCTGACGATCTCCGACACCTCGCGCTCGATATCCACCTCGGCGGTGCGATCCTTCCACTCCACCACCGATCCCAGGCGCTCGCCGTCGGCGTCGAACACCGGATTGGCCACCAGCGAGAAGGTTCGGCCCGCCACCTGGATTTCAGTGCGATAGGTGGAGCGCAAATTGGCCAGCAACTCGCGCTGATGGGCCGGGCTCTTATGGAATTCGTCGATGCTGGCGCCTAACAGCCGGCGCACGTCGAAATTGGGCAGCGCCTTGCGCAAATCCGACTCCACCCCGCGCAGCATGTCGGTCACGCTGTGATTCATGTAGATGATCTTGCGCGTGTTGTCGGCGATCATCACATTGGTGGTGCAGTTGTCGAGCGCGCTGCGGATGCGCGCGTTCTCGCCTGCGACGCGGGCCGCCTCGACCGCCCTGGCATCCGCCTCGGCCTGCAGCCGCAAGGCCTCGGTGTTGTCCTGCCACTCGACCACCGCGCCCAGCCTCTCTCCCTGTGCGTTGACGATGGGCGACAGGATCAGGCTGAAAGTCCGTCCGCCGACCACGATGGACGAGCGGTGCGTGCTTCTGACCTGCTGCAGCACGCCGTGCTGGTAAGATGGATTCTTGTGGAATTCGTCTATCTTGCCGCCCAGCAGCCCGGCTGCCGAGAAGCGGGGAATTTCGCGCCGGATGTCGGCTTCCGCCTGCTGGAACATGCTCAGCACCGCCTGGTTGGCGTAGATGATGTGATGGGTCTCGTCCGCGATCATCACATTGGTGGTGCACACGTCCAGCGCGCTGCGGATACGGGCGTTCTCCGCCGCCAGCTTGCTTTCCTTGTCGGCGCGCTGGTCGGCCTCGCGCTTCAGCCTGAGCATTTCGGTGTTGTCCTGCCACTCCACCACGTCTCCCAGACGCTCTCCCCTTGAACCCACGATGGGCGTCAGAATCAGGCCGAAGGTGCGCCCGCCGACGGTGATGGACGAGCGGTGGGTCTCCCTCACCTGCTGCAGCAGGCCCCGCTGGTACGACGGGTTCTTGTGGAAATCATCGATATTGCTGCCGATCAACCCGGCGACCGAGAAGCGGGGGATGTCGCGGCGGATATCCGCCTCCGCCTGCTGGAACATTTTCAGCACCGACTGGTTGGTGTAGATGATGCAGTGGTCCTCATCGGCGATCATCACATTGGTGGTGCAGACATCCAGCGCGCTGCGGATGCGGGCGTTTTCCGCGGCCGCGCGCCGGTCGGCGGCGAGGCGGGCCTCCTCCGCGGCCTTCAACTCCAGTTCCCGAGTGGTGTCCAGCCACTCCACCACCGAGCCCAATTTGCGGTTCTGGCCGTCGCGGATAGGCGTCAGCACTAGGCTGAAGGTGCGTCCGCCCACCCTGATGGTGCCCCGATGGGTGCCGTCCAGCTGCTGCAGCACCCCGCGCTGATACGAGGGATTGCGATGGAAATTGTCGATATTGCTGCCCAGGATGGCCCGGGCGGAAAACTGCGGCAACTCCTGGCGGATGTCGGACTCCGCCTGCTGGAACATGTCCAGCACCGCGCGGTTCGCATACACCACCTGGTGGCTGTCGTCGGCGATCATCACATTAGTGGTGCAGACATCCAGCGCGTTGCGCACTCTCAGGTTTTCCCGGGCATACGCGACCACCTCGGCCAGACAGGCCAGCAGGCTGCTCCGATCGTCCGGCCGCACCCGAAACTCGGTACGCACCTCACCGTTGGCCAGCTCGCGCAGCACGGCGGCCAGCAATTGCGGATCGCCGCCGAACTGGCGGTCCAGCGCGCGGCGCAACAGCCAGGCCAGCGCGGCGGCCAGCAACAACAGCGCCGCGCCCATGCTGATCAGCTCATTGCTTATCATCCCGGCGGAAACGGCGCCGTCCTCGGGCGCGGCGTTCGCCGCCTGCTCGCCTTCGAAACGGGCGTACTGGGCGATGGCGTCTTGATACTTGAGCGCCGCCGGCCACAGCGCGGTCGACAGGTAGCCGCTCGCCTCCGCCGTCTTTCCGCCCGCCAGCAACTGGCGATAGGCTGCGATCTGGTTGCGCAGCGGGCCGTCGAGATTGCGGGCCGCGTCCAGCCGCGCCTTGGCGTCGGCCGAGGCGTGCGCCGACAGACTGTTGAGACGCCCGGTCACGCCGTCCAGAGCATTGTCCAGCGGCGTTTGAGCCGCGCGCTGCGCCGCCAGCGCGGCCTCGGGCAGCAGGCCGCCCAGCTGCCGCACCAGCAGCTGCGATGCCTGCTGGGCCTGGCCGGCCAGCGCCAACTGGCTGATCCGGGCCGCCTGGCCGCCGGCCAGATCGTCGGCTGCGCCCTGCAGGCGATGCAGCTGCGCCTGGGCGAGATACAGGGCGGCCGCCATCGCCACCATCAGCAAGCCGATACCCAGCGTCAACTGCTGCTTCAACTTGATGTCGCTCATGCTCTCCTCCCTACTCGGTACCCGGCTTCAGGCCCGGGCAGCCACTTCGTCGGTCAGCGCCATTTCCTCGCTGCGCATCAGACGCTCGATATCGACAACGATGATCATCTGCTCCCCCACCGTGCCCAGCCCCTCGATATAGGCGGTATCGACGGTCGAGCCGAACTCCGGCGGCGCGCGCATCGCCTCCTCGCCCAGCTGGATCACGTCGGACACGCCGTCCACCACGATGCCGACCGTGCGCTTGCCGATATTGAGGATGATCACCACGGTGAATTCGTTGTAATGCGGCTCGCCCAGCCCGAACTTGAGGCGCAGATCGACGATGGGCACGATGCTGCCGCGCAGATTGATCACGCCCTTGATGAACTCCGGCGCGTTGGCGATGCGGGTGACCGTGTCGTAACCGCGTATCTCCTGCACCTTGAGGATGTCCAGCCCGTACTCTTCGTTGCCCAGCGTGAACACCAGCAGTTCCCTGGCTCCCTCGCCCCTCGCCTGGGCATCGCTCAGATTGTCCAGTTGCATGTCGCGTCTCCGGCTGTCATTCGACGATGGCCGCCATCTGCGCGGCCGATCCGCGCGGGCCGCCATTGCTGCGGGCGATGGTGGAAATGTCGAGGATCAGCGCCACCTGCCCATCCCCCAGTATCGTGGCGCCGGACAAGCCGTCCACCTTGCGGTAGTTGGTTTCCAGATTCTTCACCACGAACTGCTGCTGCCCGATCAGATCATCCACCAGCAAGGCCACCCTGGCGCCTGACGCCTCCACGATCACCAGGATGCCCTCGTCAGCCCGCTGCCTGGCCGTGCCCACATTGAAATACCGCCCCAGCGCTACGATGGGCAGGTATTCGCCGCGGATGTGCACCACCTCGCCGCGCCCGGCCACCGTCTTGATCGCCGCCGGCTCCGGCTGCAGCGACTCTAGGATGAAGCCCAGCGGCAGCACATAGATCTCGTGCCCCACCCTCACCGACATGCCGTCCATGATCGCCAGCGTCAATGGCAGGCGTATGCTCATCGTGGTGCCGACGTCGGCCATGGAGTCGATCTCGATCCGGCCGCCCATGTTCTGGATATTGCGCTTGACCACGTCCATGCCCACGCCGCGGCCGGACACGTCGGTCACCTCGGCCGCGGTGGAAAAGCCGGCCTCGAAGATCAGTCCCCACACTTCGGCATCGGACATATTGTCGCCCACCGGCATGCCGCGCTCGCGCGCCTTGACCAGGATGCGTTCGCGGTTGAGTCCCGCGCCGTCGTCGCTGACCTCGATCACGATGCTGCCGCCTTGATGAAAGGCGCGCAGCGTCAGCCGGCCGACCGGCGGCTTGCCCTTGGCCACCCGAGCGTCCGGCGGCTCGATGCCATGGTCCAGACTGTTGCGCACCAAGTGGGTCAAGGGATCGGATAGCTTTTCGATGAAGCCTTTGTCCAGCTCGGTGTTCTCGCCCACCATTTTCAGATCGATCTGCTTCCCCAGCTTGCCCGCCAGATCGCGGACCACGCGCGGAAAACGATTGAACACGAAGGCGATCGGCGTCATGCGGATCGACATCACCGCCTCCTGCAGTTCGCGCGAGTTGCGCTGCAGCGAACCGATGCCGTTGAGCAGGCGCTCATGCTCCACCGGGTCCAGCGCGCTGCCGGACTGCATCAGCATGGACTGGGTGATCACCAGCTCGCCCACCAGGTTCAGCAGCATGTCGACTTTCTCGATATTGACCCGGATCGAATTCTCGCCCGCCGCGGCGGCGCCCTTGTCCGGCAGCGGCCGCGCCGCCGCGGCCGGTTTCGCTTCCGGCGATGCGGCATCCGGCTCCTTCGCGGCGCCCACGCCAGGCGCGCCGCCGAACAAGCCGAAGCCATCGCCCTCTACATCCTTCTCCCCGCCTCCCTCCGGGCCGGCCAGCGGTTCGAACAAACCGAAGCTGCCATCGCGCTCCATCTGCGCCAGCCTCCGCGATCCGGCATCCTCGCCTGGCGCGCTCTGCCCGGGCAACGGCTCGAACAAGCCGAAGCCGCCATCGTCATCCATATAGGAAACGCGTCCCGACATCCCGCGCCCGCCCGGCTCCACTCGGTCGTCCGGCAGGAAAAAGCCGTATGCGTCCCCGCCTTCGCCGCCGCGGTCCACGCTGACCCTGAACTGTTCCGCCGCCAGCGTGAACGCCAGCGACTCGGCGACCTCGTCCGCGGCCAAAGACGAAGTGAACACCGCCACCCAGGGCAGCTCGTCATCCAGCCGGCCCTCCTGCACGATGGTCAGATCGCCCTGCGCCGCCAGGTTCGCCAGCAGAGGACGGATATCCTGGCCGGCGGCGGGCGTCAATTCGAGAAACAGCGTCCACAGCGACTCCGCCTCCAGGGAAACATCCGGCTCCGGCGCCAGGGCTCCGCAGTCCGTCGCCTGGCTTTCGATTTCCTCCAGCCGCCGCTGGATCTCCTCCCGCAGCTCTCCGTCCAGCGCCTCGCCGTTCTTGTACGCGGCTAGCATCGCCTGCAGCGCGTCTTTCGCCTGCAGAAAGGCATCCACCATCTGCGCGGTCAGCCCCATCGCGCCTTTGCGCACCCTGTCCAGCAGGTTTTCCAGCACATGGGTCAGTTCGGCCATTTCGGTGAAGCCGAAAGTAGCGGCGCCGCCCTTGATCGAATGGGCGGCGCGGAATATCGCATGAAGATCTTCTTGTTCCGGCTGAGCCACATCCATCGCTAAAAGAAGCGACTCCATCGTGGCCAGATGTTCCTCCGCCTCGTCGAAAAATACCTGGTGAAACTGGGACATATCGATCGTCACAATCGTCCCCTCTTGGCGATCGCCGCGTTAGCCGACCAGGCGCTTCACGACGTCCAGCAGCTTTTGCGGATCGAATGGCTTGACCAGCCAGCCTGAGGCGCCCGCGGCTCTGCCCAGCGCCTTCATCTGGTCGCTGGACTCGGTAGTCAACATCAGAATGGGGGTGGCGTTGTAGGAGGGTTGCTTGCGCAGCGAACGGATCAGCGTCAGTCCATCCATGCCCGGCATGTTCTGGTCGGTAAGAACCAGGTCGAACTGCATGCCCTGCGCCTTGCTCAAGCCGGCGTTGCCGTCGGCAGCTTCCGCCACGTCGTAGCCTGCACTCTTTAGCGTGAAACTGACCATTTGGCGAATCGACGCGGAATCGTCCACCGTGAGAATTTTCTTAGACATGGCGTTCCCGTGATCGAGAGACTCCTGTTGACATATACATGGCTCCACACACATGGCCTCCAACGGACCAACCATGCCGACGCGATCAAGCATCGGGATCGTCCCCAGTCCGGGAGCAGATGGCCGCCCCCACAGCTCAAACAAGCGGGGAGGCCAGCGCAACGTCATCAATATTCAAAGGAAAATCGGCCAAGCGCCATTGAGATGGCCCAGCCATCCACAGCCATGGCCGGATAGGCGGGCGCATCCTGCCCATTGCCGCCTTTAATTACGTGATCAACCATAAATGCTGGCGAATCAAGCGGCGCGCGCTGAAAATCAAGCGTTTTGCGTAGAGCGCATGCCACAGCGGCAGGCAAAAGACATCCCCGGCAAAAACGAAAGCCGCAAGCGCGCTGCCGGAAGAGCGCTTCGGCTGCGTCAGTAAAGCGCTCCGGGCCTCGCGTCCGAACCGGACTAACACTTGGAAGAAACGCTCGCGCGCCGCGCAAGCATGCCGACGGCGGCGCAAGCAGTGCTCATGCTCAGGCAGCGGGCCGAATCGTGAACATCTTGTTGAAGCAGGCGATCTCGAAAACCTGCATCACCGCCTCCCGGCAATTGACCAGAACCATCGTTTTCTTCTGCCCCGCGGCCCGCTCCTTCAGCAGCAGCAGCATGCCCAACGCGGAGCTGTCAAGAAACGGCACCTGATCGAAATCGACCTGGATTTCCTGAACATCTGGGGTATCCAGCAACTCTTGGCTGGCTTGGCGGAATTCCTTGTGCAGGTTGAAATCAAACTGCCCAATCAGCACCATCTTCCCGACACTCCCCTCGACTTTGACTATCGGTCTCATCACTGGTCCTCGGCTTTCCATAGGTTCGCTGACAAATTGAACGGACGCCTCCGCCGCATCCGGCGTCACGCCGGAGATGCCGGCAGCCTCAATTCGAAACAGGCTCCGCCCGCCACCTTGTTGTAACAACGTACACTTCCCCCCAGCTCTTCAGCCACCTTCTTCACGATCGCCAGCCCCAGGCCTGTTCCGCCGGGCCGCTGGGTGAAGAACGGTTCGAAAATCCTCTCTCGCACCGCGTCGTCCACCCCCGGGCCATCATCGTCTACGCAGAATACGACGTCATCGCCATCCGGCGCCACCGCCAGGCCCACCCGTCCTCCCGGCGGCGCAAACTGCAAAGCATTCTCCAGCAGATTGATCAACGCCCCCTGCAACGCCTTGCGGTCTATCAAGACCGTTATGGCAGAGTCGGCGGATAGATTGCAATCAAAAAACACACCTTTGTCATGACACTGCGGCGCCAGCACCGCGCAAACGTCCTCCAGCAGCGGAGCCACTTTCGCCGTCTCCAGCGACGAAACCTGGCCGCGCACGAACCCCAGCATGTTCTGAATCAGCCCTTCCAGCGCCCGCATGCGCGCCAGGCTCTTGTCGACAAAACGCGCCCGGTCTTCCGGACGGGGAATATCCTGCTTCAAGTTGGCCGTATACAACATCGCGCTGGCCAGCGGCGTGCGCAGCTGATGCGCCAGCGATGCCGCCATGCTGCCCATCGACGCCAGATTCTGCTGCTGGGCAAGCTCGCTATTGAGTTGATGCAGCCGGGTCACGTCGTGAATAAGCACAATCCGCCCGCCCGATGCCGGCAGATCCTGATACTGCAGCGTCAAACGCCTGGACTCGCCATCTCCCCCCAGCGCGAAGCTGCCATCGGCTTCCTGATTAAGCAAGCGCCCCAGCAGAGTTTCCCACTCCTCTCCGATATAACAACCACTTAGCAGCGATTCCGCCGCCAGATTCTCGGCGATCACCTTGCCCTCCGGCGATAGCTCCACCACGCCTGCCGGCAGCATTTTGAGCAGCGACGCCAGTCGTTCGGCGAGTTCGGCGTTCTCGTCGCGCTGTTTTCGCAACTGACTGTTCGCCTCATCCAGCTGCGCGTTCAAAACATTGACCTGAACCTCAAGTTGTCTATATGCATCAATGAGTTGACTGGAAACCGCATTGAATTGCTCGAACGCGGCCTCGAGCTGCTGCTGATCCTTCAGGCTTGAAACCATAGTAGGCATCGCTTCACTGTCATTTGTAAAAACCACTTAAACGGTATGATAATGATCAGCCCATAGCGCGCCAACATGCAGTTGACGTCGCCAAGAGCAAAAAAAAACGGGAAAAACCAATATCTGGCGTATAAAGGGAAGTAGTGCGCCATTCCAAAAGATGCTGTGGAGGTTTCTGTGTCAGAGCTTCTCAAAAAAATCGACGCCAGAACCAAACTGGCAGGCACCAACAAGCTGGAAATCCTTCTGTTTTCCTTGGGGCACGACCAGCGCACCGGTCGAAAAGAAATTTTTGGTATCAACGTATTCAAGGTCCGCGAAGTGATGCGCACCCCGGAGATCACCTCCGCTCCGGAAATGCCCTCTTCAGTGGAAGGCATGGTCAGCCTGCGTGGCGCGCTGGTTCCCGTGATCGACTTGGCCAAATACTCCGGTATCGTGACCAGCAATCGGCCGGAAATCATGATCGTCACCGAGTACAACGGCCATACCCAGGGTTTTCTGGTCGAAGCGGTGGACACCATTCTGCGTCTGGACTGGTCTGCGATGCGCGTGCCGCCGGACATGATCACCAACCGCATGGCCGGCTTGGTGACAGCCGTCACCGAGCTGGACAACGGCACGCTGGTGATGATGATGGACGTGGAAAAGGTGCTGGCGGAAACCAGCATCATCGACGACGGCCACAGCTTCATCAATATTGAGCCGGTCAAGGAAGACCGCCGCATCTTCTTCGCCGACGACAGCGCTGTCGCCCGCAAGCAGATCGAACGCACGCTGGAAGTGATGAACATTCGCTATACCTCGGCGATCAACGGCATGCGCGGCTGGGAGGACCTGCAGAAAATGGCCCAGCAAGCGGAAGCCGCCGGACGCAAGTTGTCCGACGAGCTGCACTTGGTGCTGACCGACGTGGAAATGCCTGAGATGGACGGCTATATGCTGACCAAGATGATCAAGAGCGACCCGCGTTTCGCCGGCATTCCGGTGCTGATGCACTCATCGCTTTCCGGTTCGTCCAACCAGAAGCTGGGCGAATCCGTGGGTGTAGACGCCTACGTATCGAAGTTCGAACCGCAGAAGCTCGCCAGCAAGCTGCGCCAGATGCTGAAACTGGAACCCAGCAACTAACAGGCCTTCTTCAAGATTTTCAAGGGATAGGGATACGACATGCCTAGCACCGACGCCTCCTTGCTCGCCAGTGTTGACGCCAGGACCAAGCTAGCCGGCTCCAACAAGATGGAGATTCTGCTGTTCTCGCTGGGAACGCGCGAAACATTCGGCATCAATGTGTTCAAGGTGCGCGAGGTCTCGCAGACGCCGACCATCACCAAGACGCCCAATATGCCGTTCGGAGTGGAGGGCGTGCTGTCGTTGCGCGGCAATATCATCCCGGTGATCTCGCTGGCCAAATTCATCGGCCATGACCACGGCGGCAGCAAGTTCGACACGATGATCGTCACTGAGTTCAACAAGAGCACCCAGGCGTTTCTGGTGGACTCTGTCGACCGCATCATCCGCGTCGACTGGGACAAGGTGCGGGCGCCGGAGAACATCATGGCGGCGGCCGGCACCAATCAAACCCTGATCACAGCGGTTACCGAACTGGAAAATGGCAAACTGGTTTCCATTCTGGACGTCGAGCAGATCCTGGCCAGCGTGGTCGGCGAGCCACGGCTGCCCGATGTGCCCACCGCCCAGCTGGAAACCGACCAGTACATCTTCTTCGTCGACGACTCGGTGGTGGCCCGCAAGGAAATCACCGGCGTGCTGGAAAAGATGGGCATCAAATTCCAGCAGGCGACCAACGGCCGCGAAGCCTGGGATCGCCTGCAGGTGCTGGCTGGCCGAAACTGGGCCGATGGAGAATGCCTGCACGACTACCTGAAAATCATTCTGGTCGATGCGGAGATGCCGGAAATGGACGGCTACGTCTTGACCAAGCTGATCAAATCCGATCAGCGCTTCAAGGGCATTCCGGTGATCATGCACTCGTCGCTGTCGTCCAACGCCAACCGCGCGATGGGCTCCAGTGTCGGGGTGGATTCCTACGTTGCCAAGTTCGACCCGGGCGTACTGGCAGAAACTTTGATTCCATTCCTGCAAAGGTAGTCGCTACAATGTGCGCCTTGATGGAACATAGATAATTCAGGATATACCTCGATGTCAGACAAGAATATGCGATTCCTGGTCGTGGACGACTTCTCCACCATGCGCAGAATCGTCCGCAACCTGCTGAAAGAGTTGGGTTTTACCAACGTCGACGAGGCCGAAGACGGCCAGGTCGCGCTGCATAAGCTGAAAACCCAAAGCTTCGACTTCGTCGTCTCCGACTGGAACATGCCCAACATGACGGGCATCGAGCTCCTCAAAGCAGTGCGGGCGGACCCCCAACTGAAGCATCTGCCGTTCATGATGATCACCGCCGAGGCCAAAAGAGAAAACATCATCGAGGCGGCCATGGCTGGTGCCAGCGGCTACATCGTAAAACCGTTCACCGCGGCCACCATGGAAGAGAAGATGAGCAAAATCTTCCAGAACATGAACAAGCCAGCCTGAGCGTCAGCATCGCACAAAGCTGCCCGCATTTGCATTGAGGAGGATTGAACGTGCCGGACCATATTATGGAGAACGGAGACTCGCCGGAACTGGAGGCGCTGTTCGACAGCATCGCCCAACAGCAAGATAGCGAGCCCGAGCCGTCTGCCGCCGCCGCACCTGCGGGCGAAGAGGCTGGCGCCAAATTGTTCTCAAGCGAGACCAGTCCTTCGACAATGTATGAACATATCGGACAGATGACCCGCAAGATGCACGACGCCCTGCGCGATCTGGGCTACGACAAGTCGCTGGAAAAAGTAGCTGAAACCATTCCCGACGCGAAGGACCGCCTGGCCTACATCGCCACGCTGACCGAAAACTCGGCAGAACGCGTGCTGAACGCTACCGATATCGCCAAGCCATTCCAGGACACGCTGGAAAGCCAGGCTACGGCGCTGAGCGAGCGCTGGGAAAAACTGTTCGCCAATCTGCTGAGCATTGAAGAATTCAAGAATCTGGCAGCGGAAACCCAGCAATATCTGAAAGACGTGCCCAATCAAACCCAGGCTACCAATGCCCAATTGCTTGAAATCGTCATGGCTCAGGATTTTCAGGATCTGACGGGTCAAGTGATCAAGAAAATGATGGGCATGGTCAAAATCCTGGAAACCGAGTTGGTCAGCTTCCTGATCGAGTTCTCCCCCGATGAAAAGAAGGGAGAGCTGAATACCAGCCTGCTCAACGGCCCGGTCATCAATCCGGAAGGCAGGACCGATGTGGTAAACAGCCAGCAGCAAGTGGACGACCTGCTGGAAAGCCTGGGCTTCTAAAGCAACGCAAGCAAGACAACGCAGAACGCGTGGGGTGGAAAAATGAGCGAATTTGGCGGCATGGAAGAGTTGCTAGGTGACTTCCTGATGGAGTCTACCGACCTCCTGTCCGATGTGGACAACAAGCTGGTCGAACTTGAAAAGCGCCCGGAAGACAAGGCTCTGCTCAATGACATCTTCCGCGGCTTCCATACCATCAAGGGCGGCGCAGGTTTCCTCAACGTCATTCCGATGGTGAATTTGTGCCACCGCACGGAAAACCTGTTCGACAAGTTGCGCAACGGAGAAATGCACATCACGTCGGAAGTGATGGATGTGATTCTCGACGCCACCGGCATTGTCCGCGACATGTTCGGCACGCTGGGCCAAGGCTTGATGCCCGGCGACGCGGACGCCCGCGTGCTCGCCGCGCTTGACGCCGCGCTGGCCGGCCAACCGCTCGCGGCGGAAGCCCCGGCCGAACCCGCCGCCGTCGCGCCCCCTGCCGCTGCCGCCCCGGCCGCTGCGCCCCCCGCCGGCAACGGTCCCGACTGGAATCAACTGTATCAGGCCGTGGCTCCAGCCTCCGCCGCTCCTGCAGCGGCACCCGCTGCCCCGGCGCCTGCCGCCGCCCCGGCCGCCCCGGCCGCCCCGGCCGCCCCGGCCGCAGCGGCTCCGGCGCCCGCAGCCCAGCCGCCTGCGGTCGCAAAACCCGCGCCCAAGCCCGCCCCCGCCAAAACCGGCGGCGGCCCGGCCGCCAGCGGCCCGCAGGAAAACACCATCCGCATCGATACCGTGCGCCTGGACATGGTGCTGAACCTGTCCGGCGAAATCGGCCTGACCAAAAACCGCCTGACCACGCTGCGCACTGAGATTTTGCAAGGCAACCGCGACACCAACACGCTGCGCTCGCTGGACGAAGCCATCAGCCAGCTGGACCTTCTGGTCGGAGACCTGCAGAACGCGGTGATGAAGACCCGCATGCAGCCGATCGGCCGCCTATTCCAGAAATACCCGCGCTTGGCGCGCGACTTGGCCCGCCAACTGGGCAAAGAGGTAGAGCTGGTGTTGTCCGGCGAGGAAACCGAGCTCGACAAGACCATGATCGAGGATCTGAATGATCCGCTGGTCCACTTGGTCCGCAACGCGGTCGACCATGGCATCGAATCGCCGGAAGACCGCATCGCCTCCGGCAAAAAGCCGCAAGCTCTGGTTCAACTGACCGCAGAACAAGTGGGCGACCACATCCTGATCGAGATCACCGACGACGGCAAGGGCATGAACCCGGACGCGTTGCGCCGCAAGGCAATCGAGAAGGGGCTGATCGATCAGGAGACCGCCAACACCCTGGACGAGAAGCAGTGCCTGCAGCTGATATTCCTGCCCGGCTTCTCCACCAAGGACCAGATTTCCAGCGTATCCGGCCGCGGCGTCGGCATGGACGTGGTCCGCACCAACATCCAGAAACTGAATGGCCGGATCGACATCAGCTCGGCGGCGGGCGAAGGCACCCGCATCAGCATCTCGCTGCCGCTGACGCTGGCCATCCTGCCCGTGCTGGTGGTCCGCGCCTGCAACCAGCCGTTCGCCGTGCCGCTGGCGATGGTTCGCGAAATCATCACCATCGACGGCAATGCGATCCAGGAAGTGTCGGGCAAGCCCACCATCGTGGTGCGCGACGAAATCCTGCCGTTGAAAACGCTGGCCAGCCTGCTGAGCTGGGAGCCCACCCAGAAACCTTACTTCGGCGTGCTAATGCAGTCCGCGGAAAAATCCTTCATTCTGGCAATCGACTCTTTTGTCGGCCGTGACGACGTGGTGATCAAGCCGTTGCAGAATATCCGCCCGAAAGGCGTGGCCGGCGCCACCCTGTCCGGCGACGGCTCCGTCGTGCTGGTGCTCGACATGGAAGATCTTCTCGCCTCCAGCGAGAACAACAATACCCAGGCGCGGACGACGGATATGATTGCCACCTAAAACACAGGGTGCAGTGATGACCACCAACACCGCCTTCATCGGAAGGCAGCCGGTACTGAACCGCAACCAGCAGCTCATAGGTTATGAGCTGCTTTTTCGTCCCAACGGGGATGCCGTCGGCGTCGGCCGCCACACAGAGCTCCAGGCCGACACCGACGTGCTGGTCAACACGCTCAACAATATGGGCACCAGCTGGCTGATCGGCAACAAGCTGGCCTTCATCAACGTCGGCGAAGCCATGCTCAATAGCGACTTTCTGGAGCTGCTGCCGCCTCGCCGCATCATTCTGGATCTGTCGCCCCGCATCGTTCCCAGCAATGAGCTGCTGTCCCGCGCGCGCCATCTGCGCTCGATGGGCTTCGGCATCGCGCTGGACGATTTCAGCTTCGAATCCCCGGCCGCCGCTTTTCTGGAGCTCGCCAACTACGTCAAGCTGGATATTCAGAGCCAGGACACCACCCGCTTCCAGATGCTGGCCGCGCGCCTGCGCAGCTATCCGCTGATCCGCATCGCCGAACGAGTGGAAACCCACGCCCAGTTCCATCTGTGCAAAGAGCTGGGCATGGACGGCTTTCAAGGCTATTACTTCGCCCGTCCCGAAACGCTGGCGGCGAAAGTGATCCATCCCGCCTTCAGCAACACGCTGGAGCTGCTGAACCTGCTGCGCATAGACGCCGACATCCGCGACATCGAACAGGTGCTCAAACGCGACGTCGCGCTATCCTACAAGCTGCTGCGCTATGTCAACTCCGCCGCCGCCGGCCTCAATACCACGATCAGCTCCTTTTCTCATGCCGTGACCGTTCTGGGTTACCAGAAGCTCTACCGCTGGCTGACCTTGCTGCTGGTGACCGCCTCCGACGACAACAACGCCCCGCCAGCCCTGCAAAAGACCGCCATCACCCGCGGCCGCTTCATGGAGCTGCTGGGCGTCGAGCTGGGCGAGCGCCACGACGTCAACGACAACCTATTCATCGTCGGCCTGTTCAGCTTGCTGGACGTGCTGTTCGACATGCCGATGGACAAGATCATCGAGCACCTGCAGCTTCCGCTTCAAGTCATGGACGCCCTGCTTCACGAGCGCGGCGCGATCAGCCTCTACCTTAAGCTGGCCCGCGCCTGCGAGGACGGGGAACTGGACGGCGTGCCGCAATTATGCGACCAGCTGGGCCTGTCCAGCGAACAGCTGAACCAGGCCCACATCTCCGCGCTCGCCTGGGTCGAGGAACTGGGCTTATAATTCCCAGCCTTGCAAGGTTGCATCAAGCCCAATGAAACTGTTAGCCCTAGACACCTCCACCACCTATCTTTCCCTGGCGCTGAGCCTGGAAACGGAAACGCTGGTCTTCCACGAATGCGTCGCGCAAAAGCACGCCGAGCGCACGCTGCCGGAGGTGTCGCGCCTGCTCGCCGAAGCCGGCGTCGCGCTGTCGTCGCTGGACGGCATCGTATTCGGACAGGGTCCGGGCTCGTTCACCGGCCTGCGCATCGCCTGCGGCGTCGCCCAGGGCCTGGCCTACTCCGCCGACCTGTCCGTCACCGCCATCCCCACGCTGGACAATCTGGCCTGGCAGGCCGGCGAAGGACTGGTGCAGGTCTGCTTCGACGCCCGCATGCAGCAGGTATACAGCGCGCTCTACCGCGTCGGATCTGACTGGGAGCGGCTCAGCCCGATCGCTGTCGTCTCGCCCGAAGACGTGTCGCTGCCCGAAAACGTCGCCATGCTTGCCGGCGACGGCTTCGACAACTACCCCCAGCTGCTGGCCGACGCCCGGGAGCGCCTGCCGCTGTCGCCCCATCCCCGCCCCCACGCCGCCGCCTATATCCGGCTGGCGGAAAGCGGCCGCTACCCCGCCCGCCATCCGCGCGAGGCCGAGCTGCTCTACGTGCGCAACAAGGTGGCGCTGACTTCGATCGAACAACAGCAGGCGCGCAACCGATGAATACGGTCCGCCTCTTCCGCCCCACGGATCCGCAGCAGCTGGCCGACCTGGAACAACAGGCGACGCCGCACCCGTGGCGAGTCGGCCTGTACCGGGACAGCCTGGCCGCCGGCTACCCCTGCTACGGCCTGTTCGGCGACGACGGCTCGCTGATGGGCTTCGCGCTGATCATGCGCGTGCTGGACGAGGCGGAAATCCTCAACATCGTCATCGCCAAAGAACACCAGGGCCGAGGCTTTGGACTGCAACTGATGCAGTCCATGCTGCAGAATCTGCGCGACGATTGCTGCCACAGGCTGTTTCTGGAGGTACGGGAAAGCAATGCGCCGGCCCGCAAGCTCTACCAGCGCTGCGGCTTCCGCCAGTGCGGGCTGCGCAAGAACTACTACCCCGTCAGCGGCGGCCGCGAGCACGCGATCCTGATGGAGGCATCGCTATGAGCCGCGCCAGCCTGCAGCAACAGGAAATGGGCCTGGGACCGGCCTGGCAACCCCGCGCAGGATGGTTCGAGCAGCACCCGGCGCAACTGCTGCGCCAGTCGCTGCAAACAGACGCCGCACAAACCGAGCCACCCGCCATGGCCATGGCAGCGGTCCCGTCCGAATCCCTTCCGGCACACCGCGCAGAATTGATTGCGCCGCCGGCAGCGCCGCAGATCGCAGCGCAGGCTCCCGCTCCGGCGTCCACCATCCCGAAGTCCGTCGAACCCACGCCCACCGCCGAGCCGCTGCGCGCCGAGGTGAGCGCCGAACTCGCCCTGGTGGACTGGCCCCTGCTGCAACGCAAAGTGGCCGACTGCCAGGAGTGCCGCCTGTGCGAAACCCGCACACAGACGGTATTCGGCCGCGGCAATCCCCAGGCGCGCTGGATGCTGATAGGCGAAGCGCCGGGTGAGAACGAAGACCGCCAGGGCCTGCCCTTCGTCGGCCGCGCAGGCCAGCTGCTGGACAACATGCTATCCGCGGCCGGGCTGGACCGTGACCAGGACGTCTATATCGCCAACGTGCTCAAATGCCGCCCGCCGGGCAACCGCAATCCAGCCCCGGACGAAATCGCCGCTTGCAACGGCTATTTGCTGCAACAGATCCGTCATATCCAGCCGACGCTGATCATCGCGCTGGGCCGGTTCGCCGCCCAGACGCTGCTGGAAACCGAGGACTCCATCGGCCGGTTGCGCGGCAAGACGCATCGTTACCAGGGCGTGCCGCTGGTGGTCAGCTACCACCCCGCCTACCTGCTGCGCAACCAGCCGGACAAGGCCAAGGCCTGGCAGGATCTGCTGTTGGCGAGAAAAATCTTCCGCCAGGCCGAATCCTGACAAAACCCGCTGCCCAATGAAAAAAGCCAGTCGCATGACTGGCTTTTTTCGCGCACTGCCGGCAAAACCGCCGGCTGGACAAACAAAAAACCCTTCTCCGTGCACCAGAGAAGGGCTCTTTACCAACCAGAAAACCAGCTTATTTCAGCTTGGTTTCCTTGTACAGAACGTGCTTGCGGGCGACGGGATCAAACTTCTTGATCTCCATCTTTTCCGGCATGGTGCGCTTGTTCTTGGTGGTGGTGTAGAAGTGGCCGGTACCAGCAGTGGATTCCAGCTTGATCTTATCGCGCATGATGTATACCTCAGTGCTTTATCTGGTTGACCGCTTAGATCTCGCCGCGAGCGCGCAGATCAGCCAGCACTACATCAATGCCCACCTTGTCGATGGTACGCAGTGCAGCGTTGGATACGCGCAGGCGCACCCAGCGGTTTTCGCTTTCCACCCAGAACTTGCGATATTGCAGGTTCGGCAGGAAACGACGTTTAGTCTTGTTATTGGCGTGGGAAACGTTGTTCCCGGTCATCGGACGCTTGCCGGTGACTTTGCAAACACGCGCCATGGTTAAACTCCCAAAACCGGTAAAAGCTGGCTTTATAACATATAAAAAGCCAGTAATTCAAGCGGAACGAGCACCCGACGCGTTGACGGGCGCTCTCTCATAATGAAACAGTCGGCGGGCATTGTAACGGATTCACCACAGCCGCGCGAGCTTTATCGCCGTGTGTCTATAGTGAGTGTTGCATTCTGCGCCGACCGAGGGCGGCAACAAGATGCAGCAAGTGATTCAACTTCGTTCGATTTCAGGGTAAAATCCCGGATTCCCACAGAGCCGTAATCTCATGACCAAGTACATCTTCGTAACCGGTGGCGTGGTGTCCTCCCTGGGCAAGGGCATTGCCGCTGCGTCCATCGCCGCGATCCTCGAATCCCGCGGGCTGAAAGTCACCATGCTGAAGCTCGACCCCTACATCAATGTCGACCCGGGCACCATGAGCCCCTTCCAGCACGGCGAAGTGTTCGTCACCGAAGACGGCGCGGAAACCGACCTCGACCTCGGCCATTACGAACGCTTCATCCACGCCAAGATGAAGAAGAGCAACAACTTCACCACTGGCCAGGTGTACGAATCGGTCATCACCAAGGAACGCCGCGGCGACTACCTGGGCGGCACCGTCCAGGTGATCCCGCACATCACCGACGAAATCAAGCTGAAGATGGGCGAAGGCGCGGCTGACGCCGACGTCGCCATCGTCGAGATCGGCGGCACCGTGGGCGACATCGAATCGCTGCCCTTCCTGGAAGCCATCCGCCAGATGCGCTCCAACCACGGCCGCAAGAACACGCTGTACGTGCATCTGTCCTACGTGCCCTACATCGCCACCGCCGGCGAAATCAAGACCAAGCCTACCCAGCACTCGGTGAAAGAGCTGCGCGAGATCGGCATCCAGCCGGATATCCTGCTGTGCCGGATGGACCGCGAGCTGCCGGAAGACGAAAAACGCAAGATCGCGCTGTTCTGCAATGTGGAAGAGAACGCGGTGATCGGCTGCTACGACTCCGACTCCATCTACAAAGTGCCGGCCATGCTGCACGGCCAAGGCATCGACGACATCATCGCCGAACAGCTGCAACTGGATCTGCCCAAGGCCGACCTGTCCGCCTGGGAAGGCATCATCGACGCGATCGAAAAGCCTGACCACGCGATCAAGATCGCAATGGTGGGCAAGTATGTGGACCTGACCGAGTCGTACAAGTCGCTGACCGAAGCGCTGAAGCATGCCGGCATCCACACCCGCACCAAGGTCGACATCATCTACGTCGACTCGGAAGAGATCGAGCGCGACGGCGCCGAATCGCTGCGCGACATGGACGCCATCCTGGTCCCGGGCGGCTTCGGCAAGCGCGGCGTGGAAGGCAAGATCAAGGCGGTGAAGTTCGCCCGCGAGAACGACATCCCCTACCTGGGCATCTGCCTGGGCATGCAGATCGCGCTGATCGAATACGCGCGCGACGTGGCCGGCATGGCCGGCGCCAACTCCACCGAGTTCGACCTCGACACCAACTTCCCGGTGGTGGCGCTGATCGACGAGTGGGTGAACCACGACGGCAAGATCGAAAAACGCGACGAGAACTCCAATATGGGCGGCACCATGCGCCTGGGCGGCCAGCAGTGCGACCTGGTTGACGGCTCCCTGGCCGCGCGCGTGTACGGCAGCGCCGAAATCACCGAGCGCCACCGCCACCGCTACGAGGTCAACAACTACTACATCCAGCGCCTGGAACAGGCTGGCCTGACCATCAGCGGCCGCTCCGCCGGCCATGAAAAGCTGGTCGAGACCATCGAGCTGACGGGCCACCGCTGGTTCTTCGCCTGTCAGTTCCACCCGGAATTCACCTCCACTCCGCGTGACGGCCACCCGCTGTTCATCGCCTACGTGAAGGCCGCGCTGGCTCACCAGGCCGACAAGCAAGCCAACTGATTGGCAGTTGCTGACCACGCTCAATGCGCCGGACGAGCGTGCGCGGCACAATCCCAAGCTGAGCGCTCGCTGTAATACACAGCTGGTAATGTCCGCCCGATCCGTCGGGCGGGCCGCCCTCTGCAAGTTCAACTGAAAGCTATGAAGGGAAAGACAATGAGTTCGATCGTTGACGTGGTAGCTCGCGAAATCCTGGACTCCCGCGGCAATCCGACCGTGGAAGCGGACGTGCTGCTGGAATCCGGCGTCATGGGCCGCGCGGCGGTGCCGTCCGGCGCCTCCACCGGCACCCGGGAAGCCCTGGAACTGCGCGATGGCGACAAGAGCCGCTACCTGGGCAAGGGCGTGCTGAAGGCCGTTGACAACATCAACACCGAGATTTGCGAAGCCATCATCGGCCTGGACGCCTCCGACCAGACCTTCATCGACAAAACCCTGATCGAACTCGACGGCACCGAGACCAAGTCCCGCCTCGGCGCCAACGCCATGCTGGCCGTCTCCATGGCCGTGGCCCGCGCCGCCGCCGAAGACGCCGGCCTGCCGCTGTACCGCTACCTGGGCGGCGCCGGCCCGATGGCGCTGCCGGTGCCGATGATGAACGTCATCAACGGCGGCGAACACGCCAACAACACCCTGGATATCCAGGAATTCATGATCATCCCGGTGGGCGCGCAAACCTTCCGCGAAGCGCTGCGCATGGGCGCCGAGATCTTCCATCATCTGAAGAAGATCTGCGACCGCCACGGCTACGCCACCACCGTCGGCGACGAAGGCGGCTTCGCCCCGAACCTGGAAAGCCACGAAGACGCGATCAAGCTGATCCTGGAAGCCGTCGACGCGGCAGGCTACGTGGCCGGCCAGGACGTGATGATCGCGCTGGACTGCGCAGCTTCGGAATTCTTCCGCGACGGCAAGTACCATCTCACCGCGGAAAAACTGTCGCTGAGCTCGGAAGAGTTCGCCGACTACCTGGAAAACCTGGCTGACAAGTACCCGATCATCTCGATCGAAGACGGCATGGCGGAACAGGACTGGGCTGGCTGGAAACTGCTGACCGAACGCCTGGGCCAGACAGTGCAGATCGTCGGCGACGACGTATTCGTCACCAACCCCAAAATCCTGGCGGACGGCATCGCCAAGGGCGTAGCCAACTCGCTGCTGGTGAAGGTGAACCAGATCGGCACGCTGTCGGAAACCCTGAAAGCAGTTGATCTGGCCAAGCGTTCCCGCTATACCTGCGTTATGAGCCACCGCTCCGGCGAAACCGAGGACAGCACCATTGCCGACCTCGCAGTCGCCACCAACTGCATGCAGATCAAGACCGGCTCGCTGTCGCGCTCGGACCGCATGGCCAAGTACAACCAACTGCTGCGCATCGAGGAAGAACTGGGCGACGCCGCCCACTACCCCGGCCGTGCCGCTTTTTACCATCTGAAGTAATTGCATGCGCTGGCTGACCGTGACCCTGGTAACCGTGATCCTCGCCCTGCAATGGCCGCTTTGGTTCGGCAAGGGCAGTTGGCTCAGGGTCTGGCAGCTGGACAAGCAGCTGCAGGAACAACGGGCGACCACCCAAAAGCTGGTCGCCCGCAACGCCGCCCTGGATGCAGAAGTACGCGATCTGAAACAAGGCAGTGACGCGATCGAGGAAAGAGCTAGGAACGAACTTGGCATGATTCGCAACGGCGAGGTGTTTTTCCAGTTGCTGGACCCCAGCAAGTCGCCCTCTCCGGCGAACCGTCGATAACGTACACTCACCCACTGACGACCGATGATGGCAGGCCGCCTTAAAAGCACCAAGGTTTGGGCAATGACGACACAGAATCCCATCGAAGTGGCAAGAGAAACCCTGAAGCAGCTGTCCATGCGCAAGCTGCTTCCGACACCTGAAAACTTCGAGCGGGTCTACCATGAGTTGACGCAAACCCCCATCGGGCGCGACAACAAACTGGCCGTGTTGCTGTTGCGGGCTCTGGAAACGCTGCCCCAGGACAATGTCCAGGCCAAGGTCACCCTGACCCGCCTGCGCCAGGTGCTGGATGAAAACCGCTGGGAGCAAGCGCCCCAGCTGATCATCGATTTCCTGCGCGGCATCTTCTCCGCGCAACAGCTGACGCAAAGCTGGGGCCAGCTGATCCAGACCCTGGTCAAGAGCTGGGATCTGCGCCAGCCCGACCTCCCCCAGCATCACAAGCAAAGCACGCTGGAGCGGGTGCTGATCAATTACGGCAACCAGCCCGAAGAACTCAATCAGAAACTGGTCGCCCTGCTGCAAAACTGGAACGCCGCGCCGTCCAGCCGAGACCTTCCCCCGCCAGACCCCCAGCCCTCGCAGGATGGCAACGAGCAGCCCGCCGAGACCACAAGCAGCTGGCAAGCATGGCAACGCACGCTGTCCTTCGCGCTCAAGCATGGCCTGGAGCCACGCCTGGCCGACTACCCCGATCTGGTGGACGGCCTGGAGACGCTGCTGCAGGAGCTGGACGGCATCGCCGACGACGCCAGCCTGAACGTATTCATGCCCAAGCTCAGGGCATTCATGATCAAGCTGGAACTGCAATCCCAGCAGGAGGGGCGCCTGGCCACCGGCCTCGCCAACCTGCTCAAGCTGATGCTGGACAACGTCGCCGAGCTGAATCGCTCCGACGAATATCTGCTCGGCCAAGTCGGTTCGCTGCAGGAAATCCTGTCGCACGAGCCGCTGTCGATGCAGCAGATCTACCAGCTGGAAACCAGCCTGAAAGAGGTGATCCGCAAGCAGGGCATGCTGAAAACCTCGCTGGACGAAGCCGCGAGTTCGCTGCGGGCCTTGCTGGACCGCTTCGTCAGCCGGCTGGCGATGATGACCGACAGCACCGACGAATTCCACGGCAAGATCCAGGCCCACAGCGAGAAGCTGAAACAGATGCCCGATGTCGACGAACTGAGCGGCATCATCGGCTCGCTGATGGAGGACACATCCATCATGCAGCTGGATCTGACCCGCTCCCGCGACGAGCTGGTCTCCGCCAAGGAGCAGGTGGAAGCGGCCGAGCACCGCATCAGCGAGCTGGAAACCGCGCTGGAGGCCGCCAGCGCCAAGGTGAAGGAAGACCAGTTGACCGGCGCCTACAACCGCCGCGGCCTGGCCGAGTACTTCCAGCGCGAAATCGGCCGCGCCGAACGCACCGCCGCGCCGCTGTCGGTCGCGCTGATCGACGTCGACAACTTCAAGCAATTGAACGACCGCTACGGCCATCTGGCCGGCGACGACGCGCTGAAATATCTGGTGGACACCATCAAGCTCACCTTGCGTCCTGCAGACATCGTCGCCCGCTTCGGCGGCGAGGAATTCGTGATCCTGATGCCGGATACGCCGGAAACCGAAGCGGTGCAAGCCGTGCAGCGGCTGCAGCGCGAGCTGACCAAAACCTTCTTCCTGGCCAACAACGACAAGCTCTTGATCACCTTCAGCGCCGGCGTCGCCCGCTGGCACCTGGGCGAGCAGGAGGCCGACGTGCTGGAACGCGCCGACCACGCGATGTACCAGGCCAAGATCAACGGCAAGAACCGCGTCTGTTCGGCCGAGGACATGCCAGGCTGACCAACCGCTGGCCAATAAAAAAAGGATGGCGTCCAGGCCATCCTTTTTTATTTCCGTCCGCCGGGCTCAACCGCCCTTCTTCATCTTCTTGCCCGCCTCGGCGCGCTGCCTGCGCACCTCTTTGGGATCGGCCAGCAACGGTCGGTAAACCTCCACCCGATCATTCTCGCGCAAGACGGCATCAGGCTTGACGGCCTTGCCGAACACGCCCAGCTTCAGCGCCGCCTCGTCCAGCTCCGTGCACGCCTCCAAGATGCCTGACGCGCGCACCGCATCCAACGCGGACGTCCCGGCCGGCACGCTCACCGCCACCAGCCATTGCCGATCCGGCCTGGCATAAGCCACTTCCACGCTCAGCATCTCAGTCATCGCCGTAGATCCTGTCCGCTTCCTTGATGAAGGCATCCACCAAGGTGCCGGAAATATGGCCGAACACCGGCCCGATCAGCTTTTCCAGAATGCGGCTGGAGAACTGGTAGCGCAGGCTGAACTCGATCTTGCAACCGAACTCCCCAAGCGGCTTGAAGCGCCACACGCCTTCCAGCGATTCGAACGGCCCATCCACCAGCTCCATCCGAATCGATTCGTTCTCGGCGTTATGGTTGCGGGTGGTGAAGTGCTGGCGCACCTTCAGGTAATCGATATGCAGGCTGGCCACCACCTGGCCGCCATCGCGCGACAGCACCTCGGCCTTGCCGCACCAGGGAAGGAAACGGCTGTAGTGTTCGATATCGTCCACCAGCGCGTACATCTGCGCCGGGGTATGCGCCACCAGGACGCTCTTTTCGACAAGCTGCATCGGCAAAAACCCGGCGCGGCCGGGGTCTCGAAACTGACAATCAAGCCGCAATTCTAGCAAAAAGCGCCTACTGCCGCCCGTCCGGGCTTCACGACGCGCCCGCGGCCAAGTCCTTTCACATCAAGCCACTGAAAAGACACGATTTTGGTTGCGGCCCGGCTTCTGATACAATGCCGGATTCAAAGGAACCCGCCACACATGAGCATCATCCAGAACCGCAAGGCTTTCCACGACTACTTCATCGAGGAAAAACTCGAGGCCGGGCTTGTGCTGGAAGGGTGGGAAGTCAAGGCCATCCGCGCCGGCCGCGTCCAGTTGAAGGAAAGCTACGTCGACTGGAAAAACGGCGCCTTCTGGCTGATCGGCTGCCACATCACTCCGCTGCAATCCGCCTCCACCCACGTCAACCCGGACCCGGTGCGTCCGCGCAAGCTGCTGATGTCGCAAGAACAGATCAACCGCTTCATCGGCAAGGTGGAACGCGCCGGCTACACCATGATGGCGCTGGATCTGCACTACGCCAAAGGCAATGTGAAGGCCGAAGTCGGCCTGGCCAAAGGCAAGAAGCTGCATGACAAGCGCGACACCGAAAAAGACCGCGAATGGCAGCGCGAGAAGCAGCGCGTGATGAAGAATCAGCGAGGCGCGGCATGATGAAGCGCGGCGCCGCCCTGCCCATCGCCCTGATCTGCGTCGGCAGCGTATGGCTGCTGAAAAGCACCGCCCTGCTGCCCAACACCTCCACCCTGCTCGCCCTGCTGCTGTTCGCGGCGGGCGTGTTGCTATTCGCGCTGGACGGTTTCAACAAGTCCACGCTGGTCACCAGCCCGATGCTGGCCTATGCCGGCGCCAGCGTCTACGCGATAGACCAGCTCGGCCTGCGCGCCACCCACTTCGTGGCGCTGGGCATGGTGCTGATGGGCGTGTTGCTGCTGGCCGCCCGCAGCGACCGCGTGCCGGAGCGCTCGGAACCGCCGCGCCGGCTGCCGCCCAGCGAAGACTGAGCGCCCGGAAACCACGGAATTATTTTTAGCATTGACGATAATGGCCTTAACGGCCTGCATTACTTTTCAAGGATAGGCATGGACAAGATCCTCATTCTCGACTTCGGCTCCCAGGTCACCCAGCTGATCGCCCGCCGCGTACGCGAAGCTCACGTTTACTGTGAGCTTCATTCTTTCGACATGCCCATCGAAGAGATCAAGGCCTTCGCGCCCAAGGCCATCATCCTGTCCGGCGGCCCGAACTCGGTGTACGAATCCGACTACCAGGCCGACCCCAAGCTGTTCGAGCTGGGCGTGCCGGTGCTGGGCATCTGCTACGGCATGCAGTTCATGGCCCAGACCCTGGGCGGCAAGGTGGAAAGCGGCGACAAGCGCGAGTTCGGCTACGCCCAGATCAAGGCCCGCCACCACTCCAAGCTGCTGGAAGGCCTGCAAGACCAGATCGACGACGCCGGCAACGGCTTCCTCGACGTCTGGATGAGCCACGGCGACAAAGTCACCGCGCTGCCGGCCGGCTTCCAGGTGATCGCCGAAACCCCGTCCTGCCCGTACGCGGCGATGGCCGACGAGACCCGCGGCTTCTACGGCGTGCAGTTCCACCCGGAAGTCACCCACACCAAGCGCGGCACCGAGATGATCCACCGCTTCGTGCTGCACGTGGCCGGCTGCAAACCCAGCTGGACCATGCCCAACTACATCGACGAAGCGGTGAAGAAGATCCGCGACCAAGTCGGCGACGAAGAAGTCATCCTTGGCCTGTCCGGCGGCGTGGACTCCTCCGTGGCCGCCGCCCTGATCCATCGCGCCATCGGCGACCAACTGACCTGCGTCTTCGTCGACCACGGCCTGCTGCGCCTGAACGAAGGCAAGATGGTGATGGAAATGTTCGCCCAGAACCTGGGCGTCAAGGTGGTCCATGTGCAGGCCGAGGCCGACTTCATGACCAAGCTGGCCGGCGAGTCCGACCCGGAGAAGAAGCGCAAGATCATCGGCGCCGAATTCATCGAAGTCTTCGACCGCGAATCCGGCAAGCTGACCAACGCCAAGTGGCTGGCCCAGGGCACCATCTACCCGGACGTGATCGAATCGGCCGGCGCCAAGACCAAGAAGGCGCACACCATCAAGAGCCACCACAATGTGGGCGGCCTGCCGGAAGACATGAACCTGAAGCTGCTCGAGCCGCTGCGCGAGCTGTTCAAGGACGAAGTGCGCCAGCTGGGCGTGGCGCTCGGCCTGCCGCACGACATGGTCTACCGCCACCCCTTCCCGGGCCCGGGCCTGGGCGTGCGCATCCTCGGCGAAGTGAAGAAGGAATACGCCGACCTGCTGCGCCAGGCCGACGCCATCTTCATCGAAGAGCTGCGCAACACCGTGGACGAGAAGACCGGCAAGAACTGGTACGAGCTGACCAGCCAGGCCTTCGCCGTGTTCCTGCCGGTGAAATCCGTCGGCGTGATGGGCGACGGCCGCACTTACGATTACGTCGTCGCGCTGCGCGCCGTGGTGACCAGCGACTTCATGACCGCCCACTGGGCCGAGCTGCCGTACAGCCTGCTGGGCCGCGCGTCCAACCGCATCATCAACGAAGTGCGCGGCATCAACCGCGTGGTCTACGATGTGAGCGGCAAGCCGCCGGCGACGATTGAGTGGGAATGATCTGACGTCTGGCGCCTACAGGCGCCAAAACACACACAAGCCCGCATGATTGCGGGCTTTTTTGTTTTTCCGTTTGGCAATATCTGAATCGTCCCCGCTTCTCCAGACACGCTTGAGTCGGGGGAGACTGCGGTTTGCTCATGACGCCTCCTTGCAGGACCTGGCGTGAGGCTCGTGAGGCGTCTAGGAAAGGACAAACGATTCAGTTATTCTGCATCACCAATGGCATTGCGTGCCTGTTGGGTTGCCGAGCGATTACGGCCAAGCCGGCTACTGAAACATCAAACCAAGGAAACGAGTCATGTGGAAATCGACGGCCGCTGTCCTTGCCCTGCTGATCCTTTCTGGCGCGGCCGCTGCTGATGAGCGGAGCGCCTGCGAACGCCTGCTCCGGAAATTGGACTCGCAACTCGCCGACGCCAGTTGCGTCGAAAGCCCCGATCTGACAACCCGCAATCCCAACACCACTCCGGCCAACGACTCGCTGCCCGGCCTGCCGCACTTGGCGTTCATGCCGCAGGCCGACCGCGACATACTCGTGGCGGATGCCGCCAGCAGGCCGCCAATCAAGAAGGCGGTCCCCGGTGTGCAGATTCAGGCCCGCTTCGCCAAGGATCCGCTGGGGCAGGCGCGCTTCCTGCTGCGGCTGCCCAAGGACTGGAACGGCCGCCTTGTCGTGGCCGGCGCTTCCGGCGCTCGCAGCGAGTTCAACGGCGACTTCGTCTGGAGCGATTACGTGCTGCAGAAGGGCTATGCCTATGCGTCGCAAAACAAGGGCGTGCTCAGCGCGTACGCGAGCACAGCGGAGGATCCGCTGGCCTGCCGAACCGGCCCTCCGGATAAGCCAAGCTATGTCCATTACTACGACGACGATCCTGGCCAGGAATTCACCCGCTGGCGTGACTTCATGGTGATGGCCTCTGACTTGGCGCGCCGCGGCGTAGAGGCGCAGTATGGCCGCAAGCCGCGCTATACCTATGCGGTCGGCACGTCAAACGGCGGCTATCAAGTGCGCCGCGCGATCGAAACCGCGCCGGAATACTTCGACGGCGGCGTGGAGTGGGCAGGCACTTTCGTCGATCTCCGCGGGCCAAGCCTGCTGACTGACTTGCCCCCGGCGATCCTCAACTACCCCGACTATCTCGCCTCAGACTTCTCCCCGACGAGCACCGCCGCGTTGAACATCCTTGCGGCCGGCTATCCGCCCGATCTCGTCCAAGACACGGAAAACGGCCCGGTCTCGCTATGGAGCAAGCACGCCGACTCATTCTGGAAGCCCACGCAGTGCCAATGGCAAAAGCGCCTGGATCCTGGCTACGACACCTATGGCGCCGGGCCCGGCAGGTACAACTACTTGGCGCGGCTGTCCGCCTCGACGGTCGGAAACAATGTGGCGGCCATCGCCACCGACGGCAAGATCAAGCGTCCGCTGATCACGGTCGCCGGCACCATGGATGCGTTGCTGCCCATCGACCACCATGCGCGAGCCTATGCGCGGCAGGTTGCCGCGGAAGGCGGCGAGCACGCCCAAGCCTATCGGCTCTACGAAATCCAGAACGGCAATCACGTCGAGAGCTACGCCACCCTCTTCCCTCAGCTTGAGTTGATCGAGCCGCACGCGCAGCATGCCTTCGATCTGCTTGTCCGCTTTGTCGAACAGAAAACGCCGCTCCCGCCCGACCAGTGCGTCGCTCGCGGCGGGGCGATCAGCGATGCGCCAGCACAGCTGGGACACTGCCCGAATTTGCTGGAACCCATCGAGCCGGCCAGGAACCACAGGCGCGATCGCTAGTGTATTGAAAGGGATACGGAAATGTTGCAAGCCACCGTCGGGAAGATGAAGACCGCCTCTTCCTGGACGCTCGTTGGCGCAGGGATGGCGCTGTGCCATCTGATGATGAGCGCCAACGCTCGGGCCGACGACAACACCATCAGATGGCAAATGCCGGGCAATCCACCGGTCACCATCACCGACGGCCCCGACAAGGGCCAGGGCTACGCTGACGTGTTTCTGCGATATTTCATTGAGCGCACGCCCGAGTACAACAGCGTGATCGAACGCGCCAGCCTGGCGCGCGTCTCCGGCCTGATGAAGCAGGGCCAGCACGTTTGCCAGCCTAGCCTGCTCAAGACGATCGAGCGCGAAGCGTATATGGAATTCAGCAAGCCGGTCGAATTCGTGCTGCCGTATTACGTCGTTATGAGATCGGATCGGGCGGCCCGCCTGACCGCCTATCGCAATGCTGACGGGGCCATGGACATCGCCCGGCTGATGCATGACCTGTCATTGACTACCGTCCGCCAAGAGATGCGGGGCTACCCGCCTGTAGTTCTGTCAGCTTTCACGGCGGCGGCCGGACAAAAGAACATCCTTCAGACCAGTGCCGACGACGTAGCGCCTTTCAGCCAGTTGGCCAGCGGGTGGGTGGACTACATCATCGCCTATCCGGACGAGGTCTATTGGTTCGCCAGGCATTTGAAACTGCCCGCATCAGTCAAATTTGTTTACTTCCCCATCGCTGGCCACCCTCAATACACGCTCGGGTATGCGGCTTGCACCAAGGGACCGTGGGGACGAAAGATAGTCAAACGGGTCAATGAGATCGTTGCCAAGGCTGGCAAGCGTCCTCCGTGGATAGAGGCGGAAGCCCGTTTGCTTGATCCGGAAGCCGCCAAACGCTACGAGGAAGTCTACGCCCGCTATTCGCCGTTCCGCAGGCAGGCCAACTAAGCATGGATGCGAATCGCCAGGCCAGGGATAGCGCCCGATTGCGCAATTTCTTTTTGATTTTCATTGCGCCGCGCGGACTGGCGCTGCGCATGCTGATCTGGATCCTCTGCATCAGCACGACGGCGGCGCTGATCGCGACCTCGGTACAGTTGTTCTTCGACTACCGACGCGATGTGTCCGAACTCGAGCAGGGCATGCGCTACATCGAGCAGAGCCAGTTGCCAGGCCTTGCCGATGCGGCCTGGAACTTCAACGTCGCCGGCATGCAGGTGCAGCTCGACGGCATCGGTCATTCCCCCTGGGTCGCTGGCGCCACGATCCACTACGGCCCCAGCCAATCGGCCGTGCTGACGACCGGACAGGTTGATGCTGACGCGGAGAGGCGCTTCGAGTACGTCTTGCAACGCAACGGGGTGGTCGTTGGCAAGATCTACATTGCGCCCAATCTGCACACCCTCTATAGCCGCACCCTTGATCGCATTGGCATTGTGCTGGCGACGCAGAGCGGCAAGTCGCTGGTGACTTCGATCAGCATTCTCTTGCTGATCTCATGGATGATCACACGACATTTGACGCAGATGGCGGAGTTCGCCAAGTCCTTCGAACCCGGGAAGAGTTTCACTCCCTTTGTGCTGCGCCGGGGCCCGCGGGGGCCGCAGGATGAGCTGAGCGTGCTGGTCGACAGGCTCAACGATGCCTATGGCCGACTCCAAACGGCGCACGAATTCCAGGTGCGCCACAACGAGATTCTGAGCCAGGAGGTCGCGCAGCGAACAGCCGAGCTGCTCGAAGCTCATCGGCAGCTAGCCCAGTTGGCCATAACCGACAAGCTGACCGGCGCGGTCAACCGCCGGGGCCTGGACGAGGTTTTCAAGAGCGCCATGGCGCTGGCCGATCTGGATAGTCGCCCGCTTGCCGTGATCCTGGCCGACATCGACAAATTCAAGTCGGTCAACGACAGCCGCGGGCATCTGGTTGGGGACGCCCTGCTTCGGGAATTCACCGGCATCTTGAGCCGCGCGGTGCGAGCGACCGACACCGTGGGCCGTTGGGGTGGCGAAGAGTTCCTGATTCTTTGCCCTCAGACCACCCTGGAACAGGCCTTGCGCCTGGCCGAGCACTTGCGCGCCAGTGTGCAAGCGCACACCTTCGCCGAGATTGGCAGCAAGACCAGCAGCTTCGGCGTCGCGGTTCTGCGCGAGGGAGAAACAGCGGACGATCTGGTGCAGCGGGCAGATGAAGCCCTGTATCAGGCCAAGGAGGGCGGGCGCAACAGAGTCTGTGCGGAAGCCCCGGATATCGTCAGCTGAGCCTGAAGGAAATTCGGGGGGCGTTTTTCATTGCCCACTCCTCTAGGCCAAACGCGCCTTTCCGCTCCCGCGCCTCAATAAAGCCAGCACCATCAACGCCGACAACAGCGTCAAGGCGATCAATAGATGCAGCAATTGCTGGAAAGCCCAGTGATACGCTTGCGCCAGCTTGCCGATATCCGCCATCGGCAGCAAGGCGTGAGCCTGGGCCAGGTTGCCGGAGGCCAGCCGCTGCGCGGCGGCCATCGATGCGCCCAGACCAACGTCAGCCAGCGCCTTGGCGGTGAAACCGGCCATCAATGCGCCGATGGCCGCCAGCGCCATGCCCTCGCCCGCCACTCGCGTGGTGCTGAAGATGCCGCTGGCCATGCCGGCGCGCTCCTTCGGCACCACGCTGACCGACAAGCCATCCATCAGCCCCCAAGGCAGTCCGCTGCCGCTGCCGATCAATAGCAGCGCCAGCAGCATGAAAGACGAGCCTGCCGGGGCCTGGCTGAGGCAAGCCAGGCCAACCGCCGCAATCAGCAGGCCCGCTGCTGAAATAGATGCGGCGGAACGCCAGCGCGTCAGCCATACGGCCAGAGACGGCATCGCCAGCATCGGCGCCGACAGCGCCAGCATCCACAAGCCCGCCTCGGCCTCCCCTTGCCCATCGACGCCGATGAAGCGCAAGGGCAGCAGCACCAGCAATGCCACATAGCAGTAACTGGTGGCCAGCGGCAGGCATTGCACGCCGACAAAGGCGGGATAACGGAACAGCGACAGATCCAGCATCGGCCGCGCGACGCTCTGCTCGATCCAGATGAAAGCCAGCAGCAAGACCAACGAACCGGCCAGCAACGCCAGCACCGGCAGGCTGCGCCACCCCAGCTGCGGTCCCTGCAGCAGCGCCGTCGTGAACAAGGCCAGCATCGCTGTGAAGCTGGCTGCGCCAAGCCAGTCCAGCCCCGCCGCATCCGGATCGCGCGATTCGCGCATGCGCGGCAGCGCCAGCAACAGCGCCGCCGCGCCGATAGCCGCGCCGCAGGCGAAGATGGCGCGCCAGCTCAGCCATTGGATCAGGCAGCCGGACAACAGGGGGCCGAAGGCCAGTCCCAGGCCGAAAGTCGTGCCCAGCAGGCTGAAAGCGCGCGTCCTCGCCTCCCCCTCGTATTCCTGCGCCAATGCCGCCGAACCGCCGGCCATCGCCGCGGCGGCGGCCAGCCCCTGCGCGGCGCGCAAGCCATTCAGCCACCACAAGTCCGGCGCCAGGCTGATGGCCAGCGACGACGCCGCGAACAAGCCGATGCCGACGCCGAACAGGCGTTTGCGGCCATACTGATCGGCCAGCGCGCCGGCGGCCATCAGGCAGCTGCCGAAACTCAGCATGAAGGCGCTGGTCACCCAGCCCAGCGCCTGCGGACTGCCGCCCAAAGCCCGTCCGATAGCCGGCGTCGCCACCGCGCCGCCGACAAAACTCCACGGCAACGCCAGCGCGGCCAGACATACCGCCGCCAGCACCGACCATTTCCCGCCGTGCCATTCCATTTGCTTCCTTTGCATTCGCCTCTCCTTTACATCCAGCGCGCGGCCATCGCCAAGCGCGGTTTTTGATCCGGCAAATGATAGGCAGGGCAATTACATGGGAAAACAGGCACAATGTCATCTTATTAATGAAATTTTGTCAGTAAAGGAGGCGCGGCATGAACGGCATGGACAGCTTGAGCGGCCTGCTGGCCTTCGTCCGCGCGGCGGAGCTGGGCAGCTTCGTCGCCGCCGGCGAGCGCTTGGGCATTTCGGCCTCGGCCGTCAGCAAAAGCGTCAGCCGGCTGGAGGACAAGCTCTCGGCGCGGCTATTCCACCGCAGCACCCGCCGCATCCACCTGACTCAGGAAGGGCTGTTGCTGTTCGAACGCAGCCGCCGCATCCTGGCGGAACTGGACGAGGCCTCGGCGGAACTTGCGCATAGCGCCGCCGCGCCGCGCGGCCGCCTGAAAGTCAGCTTGCCGCTGATCGGCCACCGCATGCTGTCGCCGCTGCTGCCCGAATTCCATGCCCGTTATCCTGAAATCTCGCTGGAACTGGACTTCAGCGACCGCATGGTGGACCTGGTGGCGGAAGGCGTCGACGTGGCGGTGCGCAGCGGCGAACTGGACGACTCCAGGCTGCAGGCGCGGCTACTGGGGCCGTTCCGCTTCGCGCTGGTGGGCTCGCCCGCCTATTTCCGCCAACGCGGCGCGCCGCAGCGGCCAGACGACTTGCAGGCCCACCCCTGCCTGCGCTATCGCTTTCCCTACAACGGACAATTGCAGCCCTGGGTATTGCGCGCGCCTCCTGGATCGCCTCGGCCGAACGCCTTTCTCAGCTGCAACAGCATAGAAGCGCTGATCGCCGCCGCCTGCGACGGCCTGGGCATCGCCTGGCTGCCCGACTTCGCGATCCGCCGCGAATTGGCGGATGGCCGCCTGCAGACCGTGCTGGAAGATTGCGCGACGGAACAGGGCAAGTTCACCGCCGTCTGGCCCGCCAGCCGCCATCTGCCGCCCAAACAGCGGGTGTTCATCGACTTCATCGCGGAACACCTGCTGCCCGCCCTGCGGGATGAACCTGATTTTACTCGGACGAAAAATGCAAACAGAATATGATTATTCCCGCAGGATGCGATTCCCGCGCTAAACTGGCGGCCATGCGCGAACGAGCCTCCGGCCAAGGCCTGGCTCGCTCTTTACCATAGCGATGCCGCCGAACAGGCATCCCAAGCACTCCGTGATTGATCCATGACTGACTCCCGATCCACCCCGCTCACCCGCGCCGACTACCAGACCCTGGGCCTGGCCGCGCTGGGCGGCGCGCTGGAAATCTACGATTTCATCATCTTCGCCTTCTTCGCCACCACGCTGAGCAAACTGTTCTTCCCGCCCGACATGCCGGAATGGCTGAGGCTGCTGCAAACCTTCGGCATCTTCGCCACCGGTTATCTGGCTCGGCCGCTGGGCGGCATCCTGATGGCCCACTTCGCCGACCGCCTGGGCCGCAAACGCGTGTTCAGCCTGACCATCCTGATGATGGCCGGCCCCTGTCTGCTGATCGGCCTGATGCCCACTTATGCCGACATCGGCATCCTGGCGCCGCTATTGCTGTTGTCGCTGCGCATCCTGCAAGGCGCGGCGGTGGGCGGCGAAGTGCCCAGCGCCTGGTCCTTCGTCGCCGAACACGCGCCGCGCGGCCGCCGCGGCTACGCGCTGGGCGTGCTGCAGGCCGGCCTGACCTTCGGCTATCTGTTGGGCGCGCTGACCGCCACGCTGCTGGCGCGCGTGTTCACGCCGCAGGAAATGCTGGACTACGGCTGGCGCATCCCCTTCCTGCTGGGCGGGCCGTTCGGCCTGCTGGGCGTCTGGCTGCGGCGCTGGCTGAGCGAAACGCCGGTGTTCCTGTCGATGCGCGAGCGCCAGGACGAACGCGCCGCGTATCCGCTGGTCGATGTGCTGCGCCGTCACAAACACACCCTGCTGCCGGCAGCGGTGCTGACCTGCGTGCTCACTTCAGCGGTGGTGGTGCTGGTGGTGGTGACGCCCACCTTGCTGCAGCAACGCTTCGGCATGCACGCCGACCGCGCGTTCGCGCTCAGCAGCGTGGGCATCGTGTTTCTCAACATCGGCTGCGTGATCGCCGGCCACATATGCGACCGCATCGGCCAGCGCCGCAGCCTGATTCTCTACAGCCTGCTGCTGCCGGTAGGCATCGCCGCGCTGTACGCCGACCTGATCGCCGGCTGGGGCTGGCCGGGCCTCGCCTACGCCTTCGCCGGCCTGTGCTGCGGCATCGTCGGCGTGGTGCCGTCCATCATGGTGGCCATGTTCCCGGCCGAGGTCAGGGTATCCGGCATCTCCTTCACCTACAACGTCGCTTATTCAGTCTGGGCCAGCGCCACCCCGCTGCTGCTGATCGCCGCCATTCCGTGGAGCCCATGGATCTGCGTGTTCTACTGCGCGGCGATGGCGCTGACCGGACTGCTCTGCGTCCGCGCGGCCCAAAGCCCGCAGGAACCTTCGCTGGACGACGCGCTCTACCAACATGGGTAGACCGCCGCGCGGCGGTTTGACTCGGCCACGCCGGCCTGTTAGCTTGGACTTCGGCGCGGCGGGCCATGCCGCGTCGCGCCGGATCGCTTTATTTTCAATATTCGCCAGGAGGTAGTCATGTCCACCGCCGCTAGCGCCAAGGAAAAAGAGCAATTGCTGGATGATGTGCGCCAAGTGCTGAACAGCACCGAGGAATTGATCAACTCTACCGTCGATGATGGCAGCCAGCACGCCAAGGAGCTGCGCAAGCGCCTCTCCGACAAGCTGGGCACCGCCAAGGCCAAGCTGCGCGACGCCGAAGTCGCCGTGGTAGGCAAGGCCAAGGAAGCCGCCAAGGCCACCGACCAGTACGTCCACGACAATCCATGGAAATCGATCGGCATCGCCGCCGGCGTCGCCTTCCTGCTGGGCATGCTGGTCTCCCGTCGCTGAGCCCCATGTCCGATCCCGCCCAAGCCCCCCGCCCCGGCACCCTGCGCTCGTTCGCGGGCGGCTTGGCGTCGCTGTTCCTGACTCGCGCCGAGCTGCTGACGCTGGAAGCCCAGGAGCTGAAGGACGAGATCGTCGGCAATCTGCTGCAGGGCATGCTGGGCTTGGTTCTGCTGGGTTGCGGCCTGATCGCCGCCGTGCTGGCTCTGTGGGCCCTGACGCCGCAGGAGTGGCGGATCGCCGTCATGGCCGGCCTCGCCCTGCTGTTGTGCGGCGGCGGCATCGCGCTGCTGCTGGGCTTGCGCCGGCGCCTGAGGCGGCAATCCGCGCCGTTCTCAACCACTCTAGAGGAAATCCGGAAAGACTGGACAGCCTTGGGCCCTGGCGGGGAGCGCGCGTGACGCCGCAGGACCGGGAACTGAAGAAACAGCTGCTGGTGATGAAGGGCGAAGCCCTGCGCATCAAACTGAAGCTGGAGAAGGAAAGGCTGCTCCAGCCGATGCGGCTGGCCGGCTCAGGCTTCTCCTTGTGGCGCGAAGGCTGGTTCGGTTCGACGCTGGAAACGCTGGGCAAATTGTTGCCGAATCCGCGCCTGCGCCGCTGGCTGCAAGGCGGCGCCCGGCTATGGGTAGTCTGGCGGCTTGTCCGGCGCGCCTTCGCGCGCTGAAGCCCGCCACGTCCGAGACTCAGGCGGTCACATTGATGTTGCTGGCGACATCGCTGATGTTGACGTTCATCTGCTCCCCCATCGCCTCCGCCGCCTCGGGCCCGCCCTTGAGTATCTTGTCGACATCGCCCAGCGCCTTTTCCGCGCTCTGCACATCATCCTGCGTTTCCCGCTTGTCTTTCATCTGCTGCATCTGCTGCTTGATGAACTCCTTGACCATTTTCAGCGTCAACACCATTTCCTGAATATCCGGGTCCCCCACCCCCTGATTGCCCTTTCCGCCAGACTGCGAGCTCTGCTGCGCCGCGCGGGGATCGACGGCCTGGGCCTGGCTGTCGCCTCCAGGCTGGGCGCCACCGCCTTGCTCCTTCGCGCTCGCATCGCTTGCCTGGCTATCTGCCGCGCTCTGGCCGTTGCCTGTCTGCTGCGCCGATGCGGCGGTCCCGCTCGCGTCCGGCGCGGCAGCCGCAGTCGATGCCGCATCGGTCCCGGAGGATGCGTCCCCTCCCGCATCAGAAGATGTCGCCTCTCCGGCAGACGACGATGCCACGCCGCCCCCGCCCTCGACTCCGTCCGCGCCGCTCCCCGGCGATGCCGCATCGCCTGCCGCCTGATCGCCGCCGACACTCACCGTCATCTGGCTATCGGCCGCGTTCTGGCTCATGCTCGCCACCAAGTCCTTCAACTCCTTGGCCAAGCGAGCCAGCTCGGAAGCCAGCGCCCGCAAGCTGCCCTTGTCGTGCGACATCATCATCATCCGGCGCAGCCCCTCCACCCGCTGCTTGAGCACGGCTTTCTGCATGGCGTCGGCCTCGCTGCTCTGACGCTTCGCCGGGCGGTTCAGATCCACTTTCAGCTTCTGCATATAGTCCTGCAAACCCTGGTTCAACGATTTTTGCAGCTCGCTGCGCGGATCCGGCAGCTTGGGCTGCAGCGGGTTTTGCGCATCGGCGTCGCCATTGACGGCGGAAGAAGCGGGGGAAGAAGGCTGGCTCGCGCCATTGGACAGCGCTGACGGAGAAAGGCTTTGCCGCCAGATGCTGGAGCTTGGCGGAGATGAGATCACGGACATGGGCGGACTTTCTGGTGTTTTCCAATCATATCGTCAGCATCGGCGATTTCTTTATGCCAATATCAGCCACAAGCGCATAAAAACTCCTTCTCTGCATGATTTCAGCGGAACCGGGCCTGGATGCTATCCCCCTGGTTTGGTTCACGGCGGGAAACACGCGATAATGACGGTATTGCCGCAACCCTCGCTCCGCCTGATCCCGTGACGCTCACCTCCCCCCCGCTGCCTCCCGCCGCCATCGCCTGGCTGGCCGAGCTGGACATCCATACCCGTCAGCAGCTGCTCGCTCGCGGCGCCGTTACCGCCTTTCTGCAGCTGAAAGCGGCAGGCCACACCGCGACCCGCCGTCTGCTGTTCGCGCTGGAGGCCGCCGCCCGCGGCGTGCATTGGCAGGAGCTGGCAGAAGGCGACAAGGCTGCGTTGCTGCGCCAGCTGTCCGACCACCCCCCGGTGGCCCTGCCCCCGCGCGGGGAAGAACGCCGGCGTTACATGGGCATGGCCAGGGCGCTGGCCGAACAAGCATCCGCCGAAGGCGAGGTGCCGGTGGGGGCGCTGGTGGTAAAGGACGGCGAGATCATAGGCCGCGGCTACAATCAGCCGATAGGCCGGCACGATCCGTCGGCGCATGCCGAAATGCAGGCGCTGCGCGACGCCGCCGCGCGCCTGGGCAACTACCGGCTGGACGGCTGCGACCTGTACGTGACGCTGGAACCCTGCCCGATGTGCAGCGGCGCCATCCTGCACGCGCGCATCGCCCGCGTGATCTACGGCGCCGCCGACGCCAAAACCGGCGCGGCTGGCAGTACGGTCGATCTATTCGCCGACGCCCGGCTCAACCACCATGCGGCGGTGTTCGGCGGCGTGGAGGCGGAAGCTTGCGCGGAGCAGTTGTCCGCCTTCTTCCGCCAGCGGCGCCGATCCGCCGGGGAGGAATGAAATGCGCGCGAGACTCGCCATCCTGCTGGCCTGCCTGGCACAGCCCTGCCTGGCCGCCGACGACGCGGCGTTTATCCTACAGGCGCAGACCGAAGGCCCGCTGCAAGCCACCTATCCCAATCCCCGCCATTACGGCTCGCCCTGGATCTGGGTGGGCGTCAAGTCGCAGACGCTGCGCCTGCTCGACGATTGGGGACGGGTCCAGAAGGAATACGTGGTGTCGACGGCGAAGAACGGCGTAGGCGAAACCAGCGGCAGCTACCAGACGCCGCGCGGCTGGCACGCCGTGTGCGAAAAGCTGGGCGGCGGCGCGGAGGAGAACACCATCATCTTCCGCCGCCAGGTGACGCCGTGGAAATACACGCCCGAGCTGCACGCGCAATACCCGAACAAGGACTGGATCCTCACCCGCATCCTGTGGCTGTGCGGCCAGGAACCCGGCCTCAACCAGGGCGGCAATGTCGACAGCTACGAGCGCGCCATCTACATCCACGGCGCCGGCGATCATGTACCATGGGGCCGGCCCAGCTCGCTGGGCTGCGTCCGCATGAAAAACCGCGATGTGATTGAATTGTTCGATGCCGCGCCCAACGGCACCGACGTATGGATAGACGAGAACTCCTGATGCACTCCGCACTGAACCTGGCCACCCCGGCCCTGCTGTTTCCCGCCGTCTCGCTGCTGCTCTTGGCCTATACCAACCGCTTTCTCGGCCTGGCGGGCATCATCCGCAACCTGTACGAGGAATACCGCGACAGCCAAGACCCGAAAATCCTGCGCCAGATCGGCAACCTGCGCACCCGGATCACGCTGATCAAGTGGATGCAGTTCATGGGCATCGCCAGCCTGTTCCTGTGCACGGTGGCGATGTTCCAGATCTATACCGGCTGGCAGGCGACCGGGGAAGTCACCTTCGGCGCCAGCCTGCTGTGCATGATCGCCTCGCTGGCGGTGTCGCTGCTGGAACTGGTGCGTTCGTCTGACGCGCTCAACATCCTGCTGTCCGACCTGCAGGCGGAATACGACCGCCGCCACTGACCCCCGCCGCAAACGAAAAAGCGCCCGCGATCGGGCGCTTTTTTACGTCCATTGAACTCGCTCAGCCGATCAGGCCAGCCGCGCCATCCTTGCGCGCCACCATCAAGTGCAGCGGCAGATCGACGCGCCGCACCTGGCTCCGCGGCCCCCAGGCCCGGGTGATGCGCTGACAGGAATCGTCGAGGATGCTCTCGCCCAGCGCCTGCTTGCACAGCTTGCTGGCCGAGGTGGTGTTGAGAAAGCCCAGGAAATGATCCAGCGTCCAGTCGCTGCTGATGGTGAAGCTGGGCGCTTTCAACAGCGGCAACGGGCAGCCGCTGCCGCGGAAGTCGTCCCACAGCAGCTGGCAGCGGCTGGACCAGAACGGCTCGATGATCGACCACAGCACGCTGCAGGCGCGGTCGATCTCCGGCGACACCACGCAATGATGGTAGCCCCAGGCGGCGAAAACGCCGCCCGGCTTCAGCACCCTCTGCATCTCCGGCCAGAACGACGGCAGATGGAACCAGTGCAGCGCCTGCGACACGCAGATCAGGTCGAAGCAATCGTCGTCGAATGGCGTGACCTCGGCCGGGCACTCGCGGTAATACACCTGATTATGCGGCTCGGCCGCCGACAGCTGCGACGAGCTGATGTCGGTGGCGTCGACGCGCGAGAAACTCTCCCCCAGCCTCACCGCGGTCTGGCCGCTGCCGGTCGCGCAGTCCCAGGCGCGCCCGCGCCCCGGACACAGTTGCAGCAGCCAATCGTACAGTTCCTCCGGATAGGATGGGCGAAAGCGCGCATACAGGTCCGGGTACAGATCGAAGGTGGCGACGGAACCGAGTTCCATATTCATTACTCGCTAGGTAGAAACACTAAAACAATGCCGTGAACATTTTCAGTATTTATGCCGTAAGTCAAAGATTTGCAAGATAAAAAACGAAAATATGCTGCAGACGATCTATCTGTGCCGCTTGTATGCAACACCACGCTCGCCATCCCATCCTCTTAACTTGCCACCCAAGCAGAATCTTTTACTCGCCAGCAAGCTATTTGTTCTAAATAGACCAAAAAAAATTAAATATGGCATAATAAATGCCATTTAAATTAAAAATACCTTCAATATCGGCATTTTTCCGTGAAACGCAGAAAGAAAGTGCGCACATGACAAGACTTGCACGCAAAATCCTTCCAATCATGACCGCCAGCATTCTGGCAGCCTGCGGCGGCGGTTCCGGCAGCAGCTCCGCTCCATCCCAAGGAGGCGGTCAGGCCAGTCAATACCGCGTCGCCGGCCAGGTTCAAAAAGGCCCGTTCATCTTCGGCTCCCAGATCTGGATTTCCGAACTGAACGACAAGCTATCCCCCACCGGAAAGGTCTATATGACCCAGACCAGCGACGATCTGGGCAATTTCAGCATCCCTGGCTCCGTGGACAGCAAGCTGGTCGAACTGACCGGTAGCGGTTATTACATGAATGAACTGAGCGGCACACTATCGACCGCTCCAGTCACACTGAACGCTGTGGCCGACCTCAGCATATCCAAGTCGCTGACCATCAACCTGCTGACCACGCTGCAAGCCCCTCGCCTGAAAACCTTGATGGCTAGCGGCAGCGACTATCAAACCGCCTACAGCCAATCTCGCAATGAAGTGCTGGCGGTATTCGGCATTGATGCCGGCAAAGTGGATAATCTGGGCTCGCTGTTTGACATGCGCATCAATGGAACGGCAGATCAGGATTCCATACTGTTGGCGACCTCGGCCATCTTGTCCAAAGTTGCCCAAAACCGCGACAAGGTGCCCGGTCCTGATGGCTGGTCTCACCCGTCGGCAGAAACTGCGGAGCTATCCCATTTGATCAGCACGATCGCCAGCGAGTTGGTCAGCACAGGCAAGCTTTCCTCTCAACCGTTATATGACCAACTCAAACTGGCCGCGACTCAGATCGATCTGGATTCAATCAGAAGAAACGTTGAGACCTATTACGCCGGCCGCGGCATCAAGGTGGTCGCGCCCAAATTTGAAGAGTGGGTCGACAAGGACAATAGCGGCATACTGCCAAGGCGGCTGGTTCCAGTTGCCGGCATCGGGTTCAATGATATTCAGGATGCCGACCCAACAACTGTATACAAAAGCAATTCGATCAAGATATCTGGAATTGGAGCAGGAAAATTCATTCCCGTCAATTTAACTGGCGGCACTACGCTGATTAAGAATGGAACGATATCCTCATCCACAACTACAGCAAAAGACGGGGATACGTTTGAAATTCAGGCAAGCGCTCCATTCTTTGGCAAAATCACCGAATCGACCTTGCAAGCCGGCAGCACACGAACCTTATGGAAAGTTGCTAGCAAGGCAACCCAATTGATGTACGACAATACCAACTCGTCATCGCCAACGAGCCCAAACTTCATTATAAGCACTGGTCTTAAATATGCGGCAACAGTCTTCAAGTCAGACTATGATTTCAATGCCAAATACCTAGGAATGGAAGCTGTAGAAGCAAGCGACTTCAACGTCTCCATCTATAGCGATGCAAATGGAGCCCCTGGCCAAGAGCTTGTTTCAAGCAACTCCAAGATCAATTTATTTGGGGAAACTCCCACTCCATCGGTAAAAAATGAAATCAAAAAAAGCTTTATTCAAAGCAGCCCTCAATTCTATTTGGGAAGCAATGGGATAAAGCTGGAAAAGGGGAAAATATACTGGCTAGTACTGAAAAGCAACACCGAAGACGGAATAAAACTCACTACAGCCCCCGGAGATCTCACGTACAATAACAATGGTGTAAATAATAGATATAGTCTAGACGGAAAAAACTGGAGCACTTGCCCGAATGGCTCGCCATTCGATGCATCCTCCCCCCCCAACTCCTATTCTTGCGGCTACATAGGCGCAGCCGGACTGTACTTCATTCCCAGCTTATGGCTAGCTAAGTAAAAAAACAGCCCGCGTTTTGCAACGCGGGCTGTTTTTCCAATCAAACGCCTCAAGCAATGGAGACAGGAATCTTGCCGATTTTCACCCGCCATTCCGCCGGGCCGGTGTTATGCACCGAGGTGCCACAGGAATCCACCGCCACCGTCACCGGCATGTCCTTGACCTCGAATTCGTAGATCGCCTCCATGCCCAGGTCGGCGAAGCCCACCACCTTGGACGCCTTGATCGCCTTGGATACCAGGTAGGCCGAACCGCCGACGGCCATCAGGTAAACCGCCTTGTTGTCCTTGATCGCCTCGATCGCCGCCGGGCCGCGCTCGGCCTTGCCTATCATGCCGAGCAAGCCGGTCTGCTCCAGCATCTGGCGGGTGAACTTGTCCATGCGGGTGGCGGTGGTCGGGCCGGCCGGACCGACAACTTCCTCGCGCACCGGATCCACCGGGCCGACGTAGTAGATGAAGCGGTTGGTGAAGTCCACCGGCAGCTTCTCACCCTTGTTCAACATGTCCACCATGCGCTTGTGGGCGGCGTCGCGGCCGGTCAGTATCTTGCCGTTCAGCAGCAGCACATCGCCCGGCTGCCAGCTGGCCACTTCTTCCTTGGTGATTTTGTCCAGGTCGACGCGCTTGCCGTTGGACGGGTCGTAAGTGATGTCCGGCCAGTCTTCCAGGCTAGGCGTTTCCAGATGCGCCGGACCGTTGCCGTCCAGGTGGAAATGGATGTGGCGGGTAGCGGCGCAGTTCGGGATCATCGCCACCGGCAGGGATGCCGCGTGGGTCGGGTAATCCAGGATCTTGACGTCCAGCACCGTGGTCAGGCCGCCCAGGCCCTGCGCGCCGATGCCCAGCGCGTTGACCTTCTCGAACAGCTCCAGACGCAGCGCTTCGACGCGGGACAACTCCTCGCCTGCAGCGGCCTTGGCCTTCAGTTCGTGGATGTCGACGTGGTCCATCAGCGACTCTTTCGCCAGCAGCATCGCCTTTTCCGGCGTACCGCCGATGCCCAGGCCGAGGATGCCCGGCGGACACCAACCGGCGCCCATGGTCGGCACCGTTTTCAGCACCCAGTCGACGATGGAGTCCGACGGGTTGAGCATCACCATCTTGGACTTGTTCTCGGAACCGCCGCCCTTGGCCGCGCAGATCACGTCCACCTGGTCGCCTTCGACGATCTCGAAGTGCACCACGGCCGGCGTGTTGTCCTTGGAGTTCTGGCGTTTGCCGGCCGGGTCCAGCAGCACGGACGCGCGCAGCTTGTTGTCCGGATGGTTGTAGGCGCGGCGCACGCCCTCGTTGACCATCTCCTGCACGCTGAGCTGGGCGTCCCACTGCACTTTCATGCCCACTTTCAGGAACACCACGGCGATGCCGGTATCCTGGCAGATCGGGCGGCGGCCTTCGGCGCACATGCGGCTGTTGACCAGGATCTGCGCCATCGCGTCCTTGGCGGCGGCGCTCTCCTCGTTCAGGTAAGCCTGGTACAGCGCGTCGATATAATCTTTAGGGTGGTAGCAACTGATGTACTGGAAGGCATCGGCAATGCTCTGGATGAAGTCTTCCTGGCGGATGATGGTCATAAGGCTGTCTCGAGAAACCGGGCGCCGGTGGGGCCGCCCGTGGATTACCCCGCCGCCGGCGCCTCATTCTGGCTACGCCCTGCGGCAACTAAAAACCTAATGTTGATTGTAACACCGTCTGTCATGAACTTTGACCCCGGACAAGGCGCGCGGCCGGCTATCCCGCCCGACATCGGACGCAAAAAAGCCGCCGGCGGTCAAAGGCCGCGGCGGCTCATGCCAAAAAACTTGCGTCACTCGCTGGTGCTGGTGTTCCAGTAAGCCTGGCTGATATAGGACTTGGCCGCCAACTCGGCGGCGATGCGGTCCAGCTCGTCCGAATCCACCGAAGTGGCCAACAAAGTGGCAGTCATCTCCACCTCATCGTCGCCGAAGGCTTCGACATCCAGATCCCCCACCGGATAATTGGCCTTTTCCAGCAGTTGGCCCACTTGGGCCAGCGCCTGCTTCTGCTCTTCGCGGGTGGAGATCACGCACAGCTGGTAAGTGACTTCGCTGGCGTCGTCATCTATCGGACGGCGGTTGATGGAATTGACCACCGGTCGCAGCAGCGTGTTCACCGCCAGCACGAACACCGTGGTCAGGATGGCCTGGCCCAGCATGCCGGCGCCGGCGCAAGCGCCGGTGGCGGCCGAGCCCCACAGCGTGGCGGCGGTGTTCAGGCCGCGCACATTCAAGCCCTCTTTCATGATGGTCCCGGCGCCGAGGAAACCGACGCCCGAAACCACATAAGCCACCACCCTCGACGCGCTGCCGGAGCCATCCAGTTGCAAGGCCATATTGACGAAAGCCGCGGCGCTGACCGCCACCAGCGCGTTGGTCCGCAAGCCGGCCGTGCGCTGGCGGTATTGACGCTCCAGGCCGATCACGGTGCCGCAGACGAAAGCCATCGCCAGGCAGATCAGCGAGTGCAGCAAGCCGAACCAATCCAGCTCGAACATATTGTGCAGGTTGTAATGCATGCGTCCTCCTTGTTATCCGGTTTCTTATAAGGAACATGCATGGTGGTTTTCCGTGAAAGCCACCATGCACCGGTCCCTAATAGGGCAAAAGCCGGCGCCGCTTTTACGCGGCACCGGCCCCACCTTAACCCGCCGCTCAGTGGCCGAGCAAGGCGACCTGCGTCACCTTGTACACCACCATGATGACAGCCACCACCAGATAGCCGCGCAACACGGCCATCCACATGCGGTTGCTGCGCGATAGCACCATCGGCTTCAACTGAGCCAGCGGCGGCATGCGCCAGGTGTGCATGTACAGCTTGGTCGGCTTGGCCTCTTCCGCCAGATCGGCGCCGGTTTCGGCGTCGCGGCGCAGCTTGACGACATGCGCGGCGATCACCACGATGCCCCCGACGATGCCACCGCCGACCAGTACATTGACGATGGTCTGGCTGGAGATGTCCGGCCACAGCACCGAAGCGGTCAGGATCACCGACAACAGCACCAGCACCGCCGCCACCAGGCCGGTGAACAGATTGGTCCAGCGGCCGTTCACCCATGGGCCCAGCACTTCCTTGTCGTTGCACAGCAGCAGCAGGAAGACCGAGGCGGACGGCAGCAACACGCCGGCCAGCGTTTGCACCGCGTTGGTCAGCAAGCCCAGCGGCACACCCGGAATCAGCACCAGCGCGGCGGCCCCGGCGATCAGCAGGAAGTACACCAGGTAGAAGGCGCGGGCGTCGGACGGCTTTCGGTGCAGCGAGTGCTTCATGTTCAGCACGTCGGCCAGCGCGTAGGCGGTGGACAACGACACCGCGCTGGCACCGATCAGGCTGGCGTCGATCAGCGCGACCGCGAACAGCACGCCGGCCAGATGGCTGTGGTATTTCCCCAGGCCCGCAGCGACCGCGCCGGCGTCCTGGAAATTGCCGAATTCCGGCTTGCCGGCGAACAGCGCGGCGGCCATGCCGATGATGGCGATGGCGCCGATCAGCACCAGCACGATGCCCAGCCACAGATCGGCGCGCTCGTACTTGATGAAGCGCGGCGTGATGCGCTTGTCGATCACGTAGCTTTGCTGGAAGAACAGCTGCCACGGCGCCACGGTGGTGCCGACGATGCCGATGATCAGCAGCATCACGTCGGACAGCTTGCCGCCCGCCGGCATGCCCGGCACGAACAAGTCATGGCCGATCTGCTCCATCGGCGGGTGCACCATCATGAACACCGGCACCAAGAGCAGGCTGAACACCACCAGAATCATCGAGAAGCGCTCGAAGCGGCGGAAATCGCCGGTACTGGCGGCCGCCATCACCAACAAGGCGGCGGCGACCACGCCCCACTCCTTGGGCAGCCCTAGATATTGCAGCGCCAGCGTGATGCCGATGAATTCGGTGACGATGGTCAGCGCGTTCAGCAGGAACAGGTCGATGGCGCTGAACGCGCCCCAGAATTTGCCGAAGCGCTCCAGGATCAGCCGGGCATGGCCGACGCCGGTGACGGCGCCCAGGCGCAGCACCATTTCCTGGTTCACGTACAGCACCGGGATCAGCAAGATCAGCGTCCACAGCAGCGAGGTGCCATAGTTCTGGCCCGCTTGGGCATAAGTGCTGAAGGCGCCGGCGTCATTGTCGCCGACCATCACGATCAGGCCGGGGCCCAGGATGGCCAGCAGCGTGCGCAGCCGCTGCCAGACGCTGTTGCGGGCGGCCACGTCGCCATGGCGGATGGTTCCGAAAGCGCCGCGGATGTCTCCGACGTGGGCGCTGTCGAGTACAGCTTCGTTCTTGACGTTATTAGTCATTGTCATCGTCTCCGAACAGGCGGCGCAAGCGGGGACCGCCCGTCGTTTTTCAAGCAAACGAAGGCATGCGGGCATGAGCGCGGCTGCGTCGGCCTGACGGACAAACGCCGGGCGTATGCAAACGCGAAGATGCGCAAACCTGATTTAGGCGTCCGACAGGGTTCGGTACGCGGTCATCAGCAGTAACGGTATATGGGGTAAGCACGCGGCCGCGGCGGAGTGGCCGAGCCTGGGATGCGCACTGTCTAGCCTCGCGGCAGGACAGCGGCCAATGAAATGGTGACGATGCCTTTGCCGGTCAGCACGACCCGGTGGATAACCAACTACTACTGCAACTTTCCAAGGCATCAGCCCCCAGTTATGAAAACGCCGCGATGGTAATCCTGGCGCGAAATAAACGTCAATAGCCTCATGACAACGCCTTTTTGCGCCGCAACACGGCCATGCGCAGCTATCTGCCACGACATGGCCGGCCATCGATCCGACACACGGATTTACCTTCGCTCTCGCACTATAAGCGCAATAAAACGCCACATCGCTCAGGTAAATTTTTGTTAATGGATTGTGTTATTTATTTACAAAAGCCATCTTTTTCGCGCTGCCCAGCTTCAGCATGCCCTGCCCCAGCGCCACGCCCAGCAGGATCAGGCCGCCGCCCAGCCAGTGGTAGTGATGGATGGTTTCGCCCAGCAAAACGCTGGCCAGCACCGCAGTGAACAGCGGCAGCAGGTTCATGAAAATGGCGGTGCGCTCGCTGCCCAGCCTCTGGATGCCGCGCATCCACAGATAGGCCGCCAGCAGCGAAGAACCAATGCCGGCGAACAGCACCAGGCCGATGCCCTTGGCCGGAATGGCCATGCTCTGCGCGGTCAGCGTCAACGGCAGCAGCAGCAATACCGCCAGGCTGGCCTGCAGATACAGATTCAGCCAGGCGCCGAACGGCGGCGCCCAGCGCCGCAGCAGGATGCCGTACAGCGCGTAGGATGCGGCGCCGGCCAAAATCAACGCGTCGCCGGTATTGACGCCATTGGCCAGCAGGCTCGTCGGATCGCCCTTGCCCAGCAGGTAAACCACGCCGGACAGCGACACCGCCACGCCCAGCCAGGCCAGGCCGCTCACCTTCTGGCGAAACACCGCGGCATTCAGCAACAGGCCCAGCAAGGGCACCAGCGCGGTGATCACGCCCATATTGGTGGCGCTGGTGCTGTGCGCCGCGTAGTAGGCCAGGCACTGGAACATCACCATGCCCAGCATCGCCAGCGCCAGCAGCTTGCCCAGCCAGGGCTTCAGCTCGGCGGCGCGGCGGCGCAGCGCGGGCAGGCAAAACGGCGTCAGCACCAGCGCCGCCAGCAGCCAGCGGTAAATGGAAATCGCAGCCGGGTCCAGCACTTGGGCGGCGGCCTTGGAAACAATGGTGTTGGCGGCCCAGATCAGCACCGCCAGCAGGGGAAACAGCATGGCCATCACAGCCTCCTTCGACTTTATCCCATCCATTCTAGATTCGTCCGTTATGGAGCATATAATTCAAAACGGACAAATCACTGGGGCAAACCGGACAATATGGACGCCGACAACCACGACGGCTACTTCGCCAGCGATCAGAGCCTGCTGGAGCCGGCGCCGCTGATATTCCGCTACCACCGCTTCACGCCGAAGAGCGAGTTCGCCCGCCATCGCCACCGCTGGGGCCAGCTCAGCCGCATCAATCTGGGCATGATGGAACTGCTGCTGGACGACCGACGCGTGGTGGCCACCGCGCAATACCTGCTCTGGACGCCGCCGGCCGAGCCGCACGCCGCCTACATCCACCAGGCGATGCACTACACCTCGATCTACGTCGGAGACGGGGTGGCCGCTCAGTTGCCGTCCTCCACCTGCCTGCTGGAGCAGACTCCGCTGGTGCGGGCGTTGCTGGACGATTTCAGCCAGCGCCAGATCACCGTGCCGGCCGAGCCATGGGACATTCGCCAGGCCGAGCTGCTGTGCCAGCGCATCCTGCAATCCGGCCGCGAAGCCAGCTACCTGCCCGACAGCCGGCAGCGCCTGCTGCAGCCGATACTGGACGCGATCCGCCAGGACCCGGCCGACGCCACGCCGTTGAAGGCTTGGGCGGAGCGCGTGTTCAGCACCGAGCGCACGCTGGCGCGGCTGTTCCAGCGCGAGCTGGGCATGAGCTTCGGCCAATGGCGCGGCCGGGCGCGCCTGCTGGAAGCGCTGTCCGGACTCAAACAGGGCGACAGCGTGCAGAACATCTCGGCGCGTCTCGGCTACGCCACGCCGTCGGCCTTCATCGCGATGTTCCAGAAACAGCTGGGCGACTCACCGGAGCGCTACCGCCGCCAATTGCTGGAAAGCGGCGGCTGGCCGGACGAATTCAACGCTTGAACAAGGCCAGCGCCAGCTCGCGCTGAACCGCGTGGTCGACCGCCGGCAGCGGGTAGTCGCGCCCAAGCTTCACGCCTGCGTCCGCCAGTTGCTCCGGCTTGGCCAGCCACGGCGCGTGGATCAGCTTGTCCGGCAGCCGCGCCAGCTCCGGCACGTAGCGGCGGATGAAGCGGCCGTCCGGGTCGAACTTCTCGCTCTGGCTGACCGGATTGAAGATGCGGAAGTAAGGCTGGGCGTCGCAGCCGGTGCTGGCCGCCCACTGCCAGCCGCCGTTGTTGGCCGCCAGATCGAAATCCAGCAGTTTCTCGGCGAAATAACGCTCGCCCCAGCGCCAGTCGATCAGCAGATCCTTGACCAGGAAGCTGGCCGCCACCATCCGCAAGCGGTTATGCATGTAGCCGCTGCGGTTCAGCTGGCGCATCGCCGCGTCCACCAGCGGGTAGCCGGTGCGGCCCTCGCGCCAGGCATCGAACCATTCAGAGTCATTGGGGAAAGGCAGCGCGTCGTACTCCGGCTTGAACGCGCGCTCCACCACATCCGGCCGATGCCACAGCACTTGCTGGTAGAAGTCGCGCCAGATCAGCTCGCTCAGCCAGGTCATCGCGCCCTCGCCGCCATCGTGCCAGGCATAGGCGGCCAGCTGACGGATGGAAATGGTGCCGAAGCGCAAATGGACGCTGAGATAGGACACGCCCTTGACGCCGGGAAAGTCGCGCTGGGTCTTGTAGCGCTCGATGCGGCCGGCGAAATCGGCGAACAGCGCCTCGGCCCCGGTCGCGCCAGCCTGGATGGGCAGGCTGGCCAGATCGCTGGAAGCAAAGCCGATGCCGGCCAGCGACGGCATCGCCTCCGGCCGGCGCGGCATCAAGGCGTCCAGATAGCGCCGCGCCGGATAGGCCTGCAGGTGGAACGGCGTCAGCTTCTTCAGCCAGGCGTTCTTGTACGGCGTGAACACCGAGAACGGCTTGCCCGCGCCGGTCAAGACTTCGTCGGTCTCGAAAATCACCTGATCTTTGCTGTCGTGGAAGGCGATGCCGCGCTCGGACAGCCGCCGCGCCACCTCGGCGTCGCGCTCGCGGGCGGCCGGCTCGTAGTCGCGGTTGCAGAACACCGCGTCGGCGCCCAGCTCCGCCGCCAGCCGCGGAATCTCGTCGACAGGCAGCCCCTGTCGAACCAGCAGGTCGCCGCCCAGCTGGTTCAGCTCGGCCTTCAACGCCGCCGCGCTCTGCCAGATGAAATCCACGCGCCGGTCGTCGCGCGGCAAGGCGTCCAGTATCGAGCTATCGAACACGAACACCGGCAGCACAGCCTCGCTGCGCTTCAGCGCGTGGTAGAAGGCGGCGTGGTCATCCAGCCGCAGGTCACGGCGCAGCCAGACCAGTGCTTTGCCTATAGTCTTGCTCATAGCGGTTTCCCATTTGGCAATGCCAGCAAAGATGCGGGCAGGCCGCGATCCCACAAGGGCAGATCGCCGCCCAGCTTCTCTTCGAGAAAATCGATGAAGACCCGCGCCTTGGCCGGCAGACGCCGCCGCTCGGGATACACCGCATGGATGGCGTGGCGGGGCAAAGGATAATCCGTCAGCACCGCCTTGAGCCTTCCTGCCGCCAGATCCGGCCCGACGATGAAGGTGGGCATTTCACAGATGCCCAGGCCGGCCAGCAGCGCGTCGCGTCGCGCCTCGCTGTTATTGACCTGGTAATTGCCGCGCGGCTGGACGCGGATCTCGCCTTGCGCTCCCTGGAACAGCCAGCTGGCGCCGCCGCGATAATAGGAATAGGCGATGCAGTTATGGTTGGCCAACTCCGCCGGGTGCCCAGGCTCGCCGAATTGCGCCAAATAGTCCGGCGACGCGCACATCCACACCCGGCACGGCGCTAGACGGCGGGCCACCATGCTGTTGTCCGGCAGATTGCCGATGCGCACAGCCAGATCGTAACCATCGGCCACCAGGTCAACCATGCGGTCGTCCATCGCCAGATCAAGCTCGATGCCGGGATGGCGGCGCAGAAACTCCGGCACCAGCGGCGATAGGTGCAGCCGGCCGAAAGCCATCGGCGCGCTGACGCGCAGTAAACCGGCGGCCTGGCTTTGCAGGCCGGCCGCCGCCTCCTCCGCCTCGACGGCGAGGGCCAGCGCGTGGCGCACGCTGTCGTAATAGCGCTCTCCCGCCTCGGTCAGGCTCAGGCTGCGGGTCGTGCGCTGCAGCAGCCGCACATTCAAGCCCGCCTCCAATTGCTGCACCCGCTTGCTGACGGCGGATTTGGTCAAGCCCAGCTTGGCTGCGGCGGCGGAAAAGCTGCCTGCCTCCACCACGGCGACGAATACGGGTATCGCGGCGAAATGCTCCATTTAATTGTCCACTTAATCTCTACTATCAGTTTCCATAAAGCAGGATTATCAGTCAATAAAACACAATATACAGTGCAGCCATTCCCACATTACGGATATCCATCATGGACCGCTCCCTGTCGCTGCCTGCAACGCCTCCCCATTCTTCAGCCTGGGGACTGGCCGCCCTATCGCTTACCCAGTTCATGATCGCGCTCGACTACTCCATCGTGTATGTCGCGCTGCCGACGCTGGCGCGTCAATTGCAATTGGCCGCCAATGAGGCGCAATGGGTGATGTCGGCCTATGCGCTGCTGTTCGCCGGCTTCTTGCTGCTGGGCGGCCGCTTGAGCGACCGCTACGGCCCGGTTCGCGTTTTCGTCTGGGCCAGCGGCTTGTTCGGCGCGGCTTCCTTGCTTGGCGGACTTGCCGCTTCAGCCGCGCCTCTGCTGGCCGCGCGCGGCCTGCAGGGCTTGGCCGCCGCCGCTTTGCAGCCGTCATTGATCGCGCTGATTTCGCTCAACTTCGCCGAAGGCGCCCCAAGAACGCGCGCGCTGGCCATCTGGGGCGCGGTCGGCGCATCCGGCCTGGTCGCGGGCGTCGCGCTGGGCGGCTTGCTTGTCGCCACCTCCTGGCGGCTGGTGTTTTTCATCAACCTGCCCATCGCCCTGCTCTGCATGGCGGGCGCCCGCCGCTGGCTGGACGAGCGATCGGCCCGTCGCGCTCCGCAAGCATTGCCCTGGCTGGCGGCGCTGCTGGGCACGGCGGCGATGAGCAGCCTGGCTCTGGCCTTGACCTTGCTCGGCGAACACGCGGCGAGAGTCGAATACGTGGACTATGCGCTACTCGCGACCGCCATCCTGCTGCCCGCTTTTTTGCTTGCAGAATGGAAGTTGCCGCAGCCGATGATTCCGCGCGAAACGCGCCGCTTGCCCAGCTTGCGCGCCGGCTGTTTCGCCAGCGCCTGCTATATGGCCGGCGTCGGCACCGAGTTTTTCCTGGTAACGCTATTGCTGCAAGAAGGCTATGGCTATGGCCCGCTGCAAGCCGGGCTGCTGTTTCTGCCGCTTGCCGGCGCCATCATCGCGGGCAATATGGTGGCCGGGCGCGGGATTCCTAAAATCGGCGCCGCGCGAATGCTGTTCTGGGGATTTTTGCTGGCGCAAATCGGGCTATGGCTGATCGCCATCTGCGCCAAGGAATACGACTACCTGAGCCGCCTATTGCCGGGATTGCTGATCAGCGGCCTGGCTCACGGCATGATCTACACTGCCAAGTTCGCCGTCGGCATTCGCAGCATTCCCGAGCAACAACACGGCGCGGCCAGCTCATTGATGGTAACGGCGCAATACGCCAGCGGCGCCGTCGCGCTGGCTCTGCTGTCTTTGGTCTTGCAGCGCTGGACGGGCCACGCCGGCTATCAAGCGGGCTTTGCCCTGTTAGGCTTGTTCAGCTTGATGGGCGCGCTGCAAGCGCTGCATCTCAAGCTTAAGAAATAGTTTTACTAGCTTCTGGGCGCGAACATGATCACCAGCATTCCGGCCAGCGCCAGCGAACACCCCAGCGCGTCCCATCGGTCCGGCCGGATGCCATCCACCAGCCACAGCCAAAGCAAGGCCACGCTGACATACACGCCGCCATAGGCCGCATAGACCCGCCCGGCGGCGGCCGGGTGCAGAGTCAGCAGCCAGGCGAACAAGGCCAGCGACAACGCCGCCGGCGCCAGCAGCCACCAGGACTTACCCTCGCGCAACACCAGCCACGGCAAATAGCAGCCGACGATCTCGGCCAATGCGGTCAACACGAACAGGCCCGCCACGCGCGGCAGGCCGGACAGCCATTCCATATGTTCTCCCACGCTCTTGCGCCTGCGCGGCGCTATCGGCGCCATGAAAAATAGCAATTTAACAATCAATTATTATTCAAATAACATGAAACAATAAGCAACCGACAGGAGGAAACCATGGCCCCATTCAATGTCCTCGGACTCGATCACATCGTGTTGCGCGTCGCCGACCCAGCCCGCTCCGAACGATTCTATCTGGAAGCGCTGGGTTGCCGGGTGGTGAAGAGACAGGAAAAACTGGGATTGGTGCACCTGGATGCCGGCAGCGCGCTGATCGACCTGCTGCCCGGCGGCGAGCCGGCCGGAAACAATGTCGACCACTTCTGCCTGCGGATAGCGCCATTCGATGAAGACGCGATCCGCGCCCACCTTGCCCAGCTGGGCATCGCCGTCGAGCCGGCCAAGCAACGCTTCGGCGCCGAAGGCACCGGCCCGTCGATCTACCTGCGCGACCCGGACGGCAACGGAATCGAGCTGAAAGGCCCGGCGGCGGCCTAAGCGCCAAGGCCACCGGCGGGGGTGCCGCGCAGAGCGCGGCAAGGAAGCAACTCAAACACTAAAGCCGCTGATAACGCCCTGAGCCAAGGCGCGCCGACGCAAACAGTACGCATCGTACGGCAAGGAGGCGCAACGCAGGATCAAGGCGCTATCCGCTGCTCAGACGATGCAGACGGATGATGGCCTCGCCGGTCGGACTGGCCACGATGTCGCGCAGCGTATAGCCGTCCAGCGTCAGGAAAAAGGCCGCCAGCGCCTCGTCCAGCGCGCCTTTCAGCAAACAGCCGCGGCTCAGCGCGCACGGCGGCTCGGCGCAGTCTATCAACTGCGGCTTGCCTTCCAGCGTGCGCACCACCTCGCCCAGCCGGTAGTGTTCGGGCTGCCGCGCCAGCGCCATGCCGCCGCCCTTGCCCCGGGTGGTGGCCAGCCAACCTTGCTGCGCCATGAAGTGCACCACCTTGACCAGATGGTTGCGCGACACCTCGAACCGCTCGGCGATCTCCGGAATGGTGGCCAGCTGGCCGGGCTGCTGCCCGGTCAGGTACATCAGCACGCGCAGTCCTAGGTCGGTGAATCGGGTCAGTTGCATGTCTATCTTCAGTGCGGGGAGTCGGCGGCAGCATACCGCGTCTGGCCGATGGCCTCAATCGTCGCCAGGGTGGGAGCCGAACACTTCGTAATGGATGCGGTCGGCCGTCACGCCCAGGCCGCGCAGGCTGTCGCGCTGCGCGCGCATGAAACCCAGCGGACCGCACAGGTAGTAATCGGCATCCGGCAGCAGCGCCAGGCTCTTGATCTCGCCCAGGCTCAGGCGACCGGCCGCGTGGTAATCGGCGCCGATCACATCCTGCGCGCGCGGCGTCTCGTAACAAACATGAATCTGCAACTGCGGATGTCGATCGGCCAACTGGCGCACTTTCGCGCCCATCGCGTGCGCGCCGCCGTGCCGGGCCGCATGCAGGAAGCGCACCTCGCGGCCGCCGCGCTTGAGCAGCTGGCCCAGCATCGCCTGCATCGGCGTCTGGCCGACGCCGGCGCTGATCAGCACCGCCGGACCGTTCCGTTCCTCATGCAGGAAGAAGTCGCCCTGCGGCGCGCTCAGCTCCAGCACGTCGCCGACCTGGACCTCGCGATGCAGCAGATTGGACATGCGGCCGGCGGGCTTGCCTTCTCCCGCGTCTTCGCGCTTGACCGAGATCCGCAGGTACTCGCCGTTGGGCGCGTCGGACAGGCTGTACTGGCGCGGCTGGCTCAGCCCCCATTCTGCGACGAAACGCTTCACCGACACGTACTGGCCGGGCTTGAACGACGGCAGCGCGCCGCCGTCGCTCGGTTCCAGATAGAACGACTCGATCTCCTCGCTTTCCGCTTCCCTTTTCGCCACCCGGAACGGCCGCCAGCCGCTCCAGCCGCCATCGGCGTTGGTGGTGTCGCGGTACATGCCGTTTTCGATGCCGATCAACGTGTCCGCCAGCAAGCCGTAGGCCTCGGCCCAGGCCTGGATCAGATCGTCGCCGGCCGCCTCGCCCAGCACCTCTCGGATGGAGGCCAACAGATGCTTGCCGACGATGGGATAGTGCTCGGCGCGTATGCCCAGGCTGACATGCTTGTGCGCGACGCGGGTCAGCACCGGCAGCAACGGCGACGGGTCGTCGATGTGCTGGGCGTAGGCCAGCACCGCCATCGCCAGCGCCTGCTGCTGCTGGCCGGAGTGCTGGTGTCCCTGGTTGAACACGTTCTTCAGCTCCGGGTTGTGTTCGAACATGCGGCGGTAGAAGTGGCTGGTCAGCGCCACGCCGTGCTGCTGCAGCACCGGCACGGTGGCCTTGACCAGGGATCGGGTTTGTTCGCTCAGCATGTCAGCTCCTTAAGATATTCAATAAATACATCTTTATTGCCGAAAAAAATCCCCTTCTCTGCCGGGGATCTTTTAAAGATGTAAAAATTATACATGTTTATTTGATCTGTGTCACAAAACTACGCAACGCATCACGAGAAGTTGAAGTCGATCACCTGATAGAAGGCGTTGCCGGTGTCCGCCACTTCCCACACCGCCAGCACCACGTGGTAGCCGCGGCGCTCCGGCAGGCGAACCTGATGGATGGTCGGCTGCGGCGGCGTCAGTTCGGCCTGATGCTCCCAAAACGGCTGCGCGGTCAGCTCCGCCTTGTAGAACGGTTCCGCGTCAAACTGGGCGCGCGTCAGCGGCCGATTCGGATCCCAATCCGTCTTGGTGATGAAGTAATTCCAGCGCCGCGTCAAATGGACAGCGTGGTAGCTCCATTTGAATTCCAGCGTCTGGCCGGGCCTCGCCTGATGCTTGTGCCAGCGATCGGCGCTTTGCTCGTCCAGCACCGCGGCGTGCTCTTGCCCGACGCTGGCTAGCCTGCCGTCGACAGGGGGCTTGGCGTTGACGGCGTCGGTCGGCGCCAACGGATCGTGCAGATTGGCCTCCACGGCCGGAAAGAACTTGCCGCCTTCCAGGCCGTTGACCTGCCAGCTCTGCAGCGGACATTGCGCGTTGACGCCGTCCACGCACAGCTGGCCGCGCGAGGCGGGCTCGAAGACTTGGCCGTGCCGAGGCTGGGCGACGGATTGGGACTCCACCTTGGTCTGGCTCATTGCATCCCCCTATATCGGTTGGAAAACCGGACAGTTTGTCCGGCTGTTGACAGCGTAAGCGTCGCCCCATGCCCATGCCCCATCCTTTGTGATGGCTGCCCGGCTCGCCGCGCCTCCTCCCATCCCAACGGCCTGCTGGTGCTTGCGTTTCGCCGCGGCCTGTCCTCCAGAACACTCCGACGCACGGCCGCCGCCTCGCTCTCATTTATTTGGTATATTGCGTAACAAAATTACAATGACATCAAAACAATAGGCTTCATCAACGCCAGCAAAACATTCGAAGAGGAGACAACCATCATGCCCCATCCGTCCCTGACCCGCCCCGCGCTTTTGGGCGTCCTGATCGCCGCCCTGTTCTCGCCCGCCATCCAGGCCGCGGAGGCCTTCGGCGCCCCCGGCAGCGCGCCGGCACGCGGCCCGGCGGCCAAGTCCTTCGTCGGCACCGCCGTCGGCAGCCCGTCCAAAGTCTATTTCACCGGCTACCGCGGCATCGTGTCCGAGGTGTACTACCCGACGCTGGACACGCCGGAATCGGTGGATCTACAGTTTCTAGTCGGCGACGCAGGCCAGACTTTCGTCGACGAAGAAAAGCGCCAAGCCTATTCCGCCGGCCAAAGCGACAAGCGCACGATGAGCTGGATCGCCAGCACCGGCAACGACAGCCATAACTGGCGAATCAGCAAGCGCATCTTCGCCGACCCCGCCCGCGACGCGCTGGTGCAGCGCACGACCTTCACCGCGCTGAACGGCCATACGGTCGGCGACTTCAATGTGTACGTGCTGTTCAAGCCCTATCTGGACAACGCCGGCGCCGGCAACAGCGCCCAGACCGTGGCCACCGCCGGCGGCTACGCGCTGGCCGCCAGCCATAACAGCCGCGCGTCGGCGCTGATGGCCAGCCGGCCGTGGAAAACCGTCAACGGCCAGGCGATGCTGTCCAACGGCTTCGTCGGCCAAAGCGACGGCTGGACCGATCTGATCGGCAGCGGCGACAACACTATGCACTGGACCTTCAGCTCCGCCACCAACGGCAACGTGGCGCAAACCGGCTGGCTGGACCTAGGCGATCCGACAGCTACCAGCGCGTCCTTCGACCTGGTGCTGGCTTTCGGCAAGAGCCAGGGCGACGCAATCAACACCGCCGCCGCCTCGCTGGGCTCGGACCTGTCCGCCGCGCAGCAGCAGTACGACAACGCCTGGCACGCCTACGCCGCCGGCCTGTCCACCCAGGGCGGCCTGGCCGATGACCGTTACTATCTGGCGGCGATGACGCTGAAGACCATGCAGGACAAGAGCAACGGCGCGATGATCGCCGGCATCGGCACGCCATGGGGCGAGACCCAGGGCGACGCCAACCAGGGCGGCTACCATCTAGTGTGGCCGCGCGACTTGTTCAAGTTCGCCAACGCCCTCTACACCGCCGGCGACGCCGCCACCGCCACCACCGTGGTGAACTATCTGTTCAACACGCTGCAGCAGAACAGCGACTGCGGCGCAGCGGAATACAACGCGCCCGGCTGCGCCGCCGGCTACAGCCGCGTCGGCCGCTTCCCGCAGAACGCCTGGGTCAGCGGCTGGCCGTACTGGCAGGGCACGCAGATGGACGAGCAGGCGATGCCCATCCTGCTGGCCTGGCGGCTGGGGCCGTCCGTTTCCAATCCGCTGTGGCCCAAGATCAAGCAGACCGCCGACTACATCGTCGCCACCGGTCCGTGGAGCTACCAGGAACGCTGGGAAGAGAACGCCGGCTACTCGCCGTCGACGATCGCAGCCGAGATCGCCGGCCTGGCGGCCGCAGCCGACATCGCCCGCGCCAACGGCGACGACGCCAGTGCCGGCCGCTACCTGTCCGCCGCCGACTACTGGCAACAGAACGTCGCCGCCTGGACCTACACCACCAGCGGCGGCTTCGGCAACGGCAGCTACTACCTCCGGATCAACCCGGCCAATCGCGCCGGCAGCGGCGCCGACCGCGCCAGCTTCAATCCGGCGGCCGGACCGGACGCGCCGCAGACGCTGACGGTGAAGAACGGCGGCGGCAGCCACGATGCCCGCCGCGTGGTGGACGGCGGCTTCCTGGAGTTGGTGCGGATGGGCGTCAAGCGCGCCGACGATCCCACCATCGTCAACACCATGGCTGTGTTCGACAGCGTGCTCGGCCAGTATCTTGCGCTGCCCGGCGCGCCCAAGCTGCCGGCCAACGCCTGGTTCCGCTACAACTTCGACGGCTACGGCGAGCACAACGACGGCGGCGACTTCGACGGCGCGGGCGTCGGCCGGCTGTGGCCGATCTTCACCGCCGAGCGCGGCATGTACGAGATCGCCCGCCAGGGAGCGGGCAGCGCCGGCCAGCCCTACTTCGCCACGCTGAAGCTGCTGGCCACGCCGGAAGGCATGCTGCCGGAACAGGTATGGTCCAACAGCGCCACGCTGCCGGACGGCTGGGCGGTGACCACGCCGGCCGGCTACCAGCCGGGCAACGCCACCAAGTCGATGGGCCCGTTGAACTGGGCGATGGGCGAATACATCAGCCTACTGGCCTCGATCAACGCCGGCCGCGTGATCGACATTCCGCAAGTGGTCTGCGCGCGCTACAACAACTGCCGCGCCGCGCCCAAGGCGGGCGAAGTGGCCGTCGGCATCAACGCCGCCGCCAGCACGCAGTGGGGCCAGCAGGTCTACGTCACCGGCAATGCCCGCGCGCTGGGCAACTGGAACACCGACCTCGGCATCCCGCTGGACGCGGCCGCCTACCCGTCATGGCGCAACGGCGTCAATCTGCCCGCCGGCCAGCAGATCGCCTACAAGTATTACCGCAAGAACGCCGACGGCAGCGTGAGCTGGGAAAGTCGGTCCGGCAACCGCAGCCTGCAAACGCCGGCCAGCGGCAGCCTCAATCTGAACGACCAGGTGAGCTGGTGATCCCGCGCCGCGCCGGGCTCCTCATCCTGATAGGCCTGGCGGCGGCAGGCGGCGCGGCCTGGCGGCTGCGGCAAGCGGAGCCCTCTCCTTTTCCGCCGACCACCGCCAAACCGGCCGCCGCGCCGCCAGCCCAACCCATCGTCCATCAGGCCACGCCCGCCACGCAGTGGCGGCAGCCAGCCCGTCCGGCGCTGCCGCCGGTGAAAAAGGGCGGCGACAGCTGGCGGCCGGATGCCGCGCCGGTAGTGGCCAAAGTGGAAGTCCAGCGCGGCGCGCCGGATATTCCCGACGCGCAACCGCTGCCCAGGCCGCCCGATCCCTGATCCGGCCGCGGCGTCTTGCGGCTTCGATGGCGAAGGCCCGGTCTCCCGGGCCTTTTTCTTGCTTCACCATCAAGCCCGCATGTCCAAAAACAGAAAACAGGAGACTCAAGATGGCGCAGCTGGAAATCATCGCGCTCGACGCCGCGCAAACCCAAGCCCGCATGCCGGAGTTGGCCGAACTCTTGCACGCCTGCGTGCATGACGGCGCCAGCATCCATTTCGTGCAGCCCTTCCCCATCGAGCAAGCCGCCGCGTTCTGGCGCGACAAAACCTTGCCCGGCGTCGCCGGCGGCGGCCGCGTGTTGCTGGCCGCGCTGGCGGACGGCGAGCTGGCCGGCAGCGCGCAGCTGGACTGCGACACCCCGCCCAACCAGCCGCACCGCGCCGAGGTATGCAAGCTGATGGTGCATCCGCGCCACCGCCGCCTGGGCCTGGCCCGCGCGCTGATGGCGGAACTGGAAGTCCAGGCACGGCAACACGGCCGCAGCCTGCTGACGCTGGACACCGCCAGCGGCGACAAGGCCGAGCCGCTGTATCTGTCTCTGGGTTATCAGGAAGCCGGTAGGATTCCCGGCTACGCTTGGGATGGCCGCGGCGAAAAGCTGCAAGCCACCACGCTGATGTACAAGACGCTGTAGGCGCGAAAAAGCCGGGCAAGCCCGGCTTTTTTCACTTCACTACACCTCACGCCCGTTGCGCCGCGGCAGCCTTCCTGCCGCCCCAGCCCAGCAGCTTCAGGGCGAAGCGGCCCAGATACAGCACGCCCAGCGCGAACACGATGTCGCCCGGCACCCGCAGCCACACCAGATTCTGCATCAGCGCCGAATGCACCACCTCCGGCGAGCGCGCGTACCACAAGCCATGCTCGATGCTGGCCCAGGCCTGGTAGATGCCGGAAGGCAGGATGGACATGAACACCATCATGAACAGGCCGATATTGAGCATCCAGAAGGTCGGCTTCAACAAGCCGTCATCCCACAGCTCCGCCTCCGACACGCCGCGCAGGCAGAACAGCATCAGGCCGATGCCCAGCATGCCATAGACGCCGAACAGCGCCGCGTGGCCGTGGGCCGGCGTCATGTTCAGCCCCTGCACGTAGTACAGCGAGATCGGCGGGTTGATGGCGAAGCCCAGCAGGCCGGCACCCACGGTATTCCACAGGCCGACCGCTACGAAGCACAGGATGGCCCATTTGTAGCGCGCCACCCACGGCGCGGCGCCGCCGCGGCGGTAAGTCTGCCAGCCTTCGAAACCCACCAGCGCCAGCGGCACCACTTCGAATGCAGAGAACACCGCGCCGATGGAAATCACCGCGGTGGACGCGCCGGTGAAGTACAGATGGTGCAGCGTGCCCAGGATGCCGCCGAACAGGAAGACGATGGTTTCCAGCACGATGGCGCGGTTGGCGCTGGCCATGCGGATCAGGCCCAGCCGCGCGAAGATCAGCGCGATCACCGCGGTGGCGAATACTTCGAAGAAGCCTTCCACCCACAGGTGCACCAGCCACCAGCGCCAGTACTCGATCATCGAGTAATGGGTATGCTGGCCCCAGGCCAGCGAGGTGGCGTAGAACAGGCCGATGCAGGCGGCGGACAGCAGCAGCATCGCGATCAGGCTGCGGCCCTCGGTTTCAGGATTGCGCAGCGCCGGCAGCAGCGCGCGCGCCACCAGGAACAGCCAGAACAACAAGCCGACAAACAGCAGGATCTGCCACACCCGGCCCATGCTGGTGTAGGCCAGGCCCTGGTTACCGATCCAGAAGCTGAAGTCGGTGCCCAGCCGCTGCAGCGTGCCCAGCCAGCCGCAGACGGTGGAGCCGACCACGATGAAGATCAGCGCCCAGAACAGCACGTCCACGCCCAGCTTCTGATGCTTGGGCTCATGGCCGGACAGCAGCGGCGCGATGTAGAGGCCGGTGGCCAGCCAGGCGGTGGCGATCCACAGCACGCCGAACTGGGTGTGGATGGTGCGGCTCACCACCCAGGGCAGCACCTCGGCCAGCGGCAGGCCGAAGAAGCTATGGCCCTCCACCGCGTAGTGGGCGGTGATGGCGCCCATGCCCACCTGGGTCAGCAACAGGCCGATCACCACATAGAAATACTTGCGGGTGGCGCGCATCGACGGCGTGGCCTTGAGCCGGCCCAGCGGATCGGCGTCCGGCACCTGCGCGGGCGCCTCGCCTTCGCCGGCGGCCATGTGGTACCACACCATGGCGGCGATGCCGGCCAGCATCAGGATCACGCTGGCGATAGACCACATGCCGTTGGCCGCGGTGGGCGCGTTGCCGACCAGCGGCTCGTGCGGCCAGTTGTTGGTGTAGGACACGCCGGTCTCGCCCGGACGATCGGCGGCGGCGGACCAGGCCGACCAGAAGAAGAACGCCGACACCGCCAGACGGTCGTCGGCCGACGGCAGCGCGTTGGCGGTCATCGCGTACTGCTCGCGCAGCGTGTCAAAAGCCGGATCGGCGCCGTACAGGCCCTGATAATGAGCGGCCACCTCGCGCGCGGCGGCAGCGCGGGCCGCGCTCAGCGTCAGCTTGTCGCTGGCCGCGTCATAGCCGTTGGCGCGCATCTCGCGGCGCAGCTCGGCGTCCAGCATGCCCTGATGTCCGACATCCAGCTGCGCGTAAGGCTTGCCGAAGCGCTGCCTGGCCCACTCCTCCCTCAGCGCCAGCGCCTCGCGGTGCAGCCAGTCTGCCGACCAGTCCGGCGCCACGTAGCTGCCGTGCCCCCACACCGTGCCCAGCTGCTGGCCGCCAGACGCCAGCCAGGCCTGTTGGCCGCGGCGTATTTGCTCGCCGGTGAACAGCGCCTTGCCGTCGGCGCCCTGCACCACGGCCGGAATCGGCGGCGCCGCCTGATAGATTTCCTTGCCCATATAGAGCAGGACCGAGAATGACAGCAGGCAGATCACCGCCAGCCATCCCCATAGTCTTCGCGTGTTTTTCATATGCGCTCCCTTCGCGGGCCTCCCAAGTAACTGACTCAATCCGCAGCCTACATGCTGGAATTAAAGATGTATATATTGCACATCTTTAAGCATGATACAGATCAAGGCCTCGGAATCCATTCCTTGAAAACGCATAAAAAAAGGCAGCCCCGCGCGGAAGCCGCCCTTGCCGCCCTATTCAGCCGCTCAAGCCAAGTGCGACCAGCCGGACCAGCCCAGGTACAAGCCCACCAGCATGATCAGCGCGCCGGAGACATACGGCGCTTTCCTCACCCATTCGCCGAAACCGCTCCAGCGCCCCGCCACGTGCTTGACGCTCAGCGCCGCCAGCACGCCGGACGCCACCATGGTTAGCGCCAGGCCGATGCTGAAGCACAACACCAGCGTCGCGCCCAGCGCCACCTGCTTCAATTGCAGGCACAACAGCAACACGGTGATGGAGGCCGGACACGGCACCAGGCCGCCGGTCAGGCCGAACAGCACGATCTGGCCGGTGGTGACGTCGCGGCCGGCGAAGCGGCGGCGGATGTCGTTGGCGTGCGCCAACTCGTGCGGGTCCTGGTAGCCGGACGCGGATACGTCCAGGCCCTCGTCCCGAGCCACCGCATGATGGCCGTGCTCGGCGAACTCGATGTCGTAATCATGGCTGTGATGGCCGTGCCCCAGCTTCAGCCGCGCGACGAAGGCATGCGGCTCGGGTATTTCCTCCACCGACTCCAGGAACCCGCCGACGTCGCGGAACGCGAACGCTTGCCGACCGCCATCGGGCCGCTCGGTTTCCAGCGACACGTGCTCGGCCCGCCACGACAGCCGATGACCATCCGCCGCGGCCAGGCGGAAGCGCGGCGGCATGCCGGCCTCGGCAATCTCCAGCGCCACCACGCCGTGGCCGGTGTCTATCTCCTTGGCCTCGCCATCATGGTGATGGTGATCGTGGCCATGCCGGCTATGGCGCCAGGTGCGCCACATCATCCACGCCGCCACCATGATCACCAGCGCCGCGGACGCGATCTGGAAATACGGCTCCGCGGTTTCGGCATTCCAGCTGCGGCCGAAATGCATGCCCGCCAGCGCCACCAGCCACACCACGGCGGTGTGGGACACCGTGGCGGCCAGGCCCAGCAGCACGGCCTGGCGCACCGTGCCGCGGATGGCGACGATGAAGGCGGCCATCATGGTCTTGGAGTGGCCCGGCTCCAGGCCGTGCAAGGCGCCCAGCGCGATGGCGCTGGGCATGAACAGCCAGGCGTTTCCCTGCAGCAGCAGGGCGGAGAACGAAGTCATGGCGATTTCCGGATAGGGGGTAGATGCGCCGCATTATACTCACCCCCAGTATCAATATACTAGCCCCCAGTATGTGCCATGCTAAGATCAGGCGATCGAAAACGGAGAACCACACGATGTCGCACACGGTACGGGACAAGGCCAAGCTGCTGGCGCGGGTGCGCCGCCTGAAGGGCCAGGCCGCCGCGCTGGAAAAACAACTGGAGAGCGATGGCGACTGTTCAGCCATCCTGCAGCAGATCGCCGCGATACGCGGCGCGGTCAACGGACTGATGCTGGCGGTGATGGAAGGCCACCTGACCGACCACGTGGTCAAGGAACCGGAGCTGGAGCAGCGCCAGCACGACCTGGACGCCGTGCTGCAAGTGCTCCGCTCCTATCTGAAGTAAACCCGCTCAGGGCTTGCGCACGTGCACCACGCCGGTCATGTACGGGTGCACCGCGCAGAAGTAGGCATAGTCGCCTTCCTTGTCGAACACATGCTCGTAGCGGTCGTCGGTGTCCAGCGCCTTGGAGACGAAGGATTTGTCGCGGCCCGACACCGTATGCGGGATTTCGTCATGGTTGACCCACGTCACCTTGGTGCCCGGCGCCACCGTCACCTCCTTCGGCGTGAAGGCGAACTTGCTGATGTCCACCTGCTGCGGCCCGGCCCAGGCCATGCCGGCGGCCAGCCAGGCGCCCAGCGCCGCTCCCGTTTTCCAAGCGCTCATGCCATCCCCCTCTCTCAATGATCCAGCGGCGTGTCGACCATCGCCAGCTGGCCGCTGCCCGGAACGATGGTCAGCTGCCGAGTGCCCAGCAGCTTGCCCAGCTCCCCGGCCGGCACCTTGACCGGCGCCGGCTCGCCGAAACCAGCCTGGCCCGGCGTCGGCAGCGGATAGGCCAGCGAGCGCGCGGTGTGGAAGGCGACATGCCCCTCCACTTTCTGCATCACCTGGTGGATATGGCCGTTCAACACCGTCACCGAGCCGAACGGCCGCAGCAGCGCCATCACCCGGTCGGCGTCGGCGGTGCCCCAGCCCCAGGGCTCGTACACCGTCCACAAGGGAATATGGGCCAGCACGATGATGGGCGTGGAGCGCGACAGGCCGGCCAGATCGCGCTTCAGCCAGGCCAGTTGCTCGTCGCCCAGCGCAGCCAGCCGGCTGGTGGAGAAATTCAGCACATTGTTGAGCGCGACGAAGTGGACGCCGGCCTGGTCGAAGCTGTACCAGGCCCTGCCCTTGCCGTCGTGGTCGAAGAACTTCAGATAGCCGGACACGCCGTCGTCCAGCGCGTCATGCTCGCCGGGGATGGTGTGGACGCGGTCGACGCGGATCTCCTTGAACATCTGCCGCCCCAGATCAAACTCCTCCGGCTTGGACAGATGGCTGACGTCGCCGGTGTGCACGGCGAAGGCAGGCGCCCGCGACAAGGCGTTGATGTCGGCGATCGCGCGGCGCAGGCTGCCCTGCACGTCGGGATTGGCCTCGCGGTGGAAACCCAGATGGGTATCGCTGATCTGCACGAAACTCAGGCCGCCCTCGCCCGCGCCGATAGATCCAGCAGCCTGCGCCCGCGGCACGCCGCCCGCCATGGTCCACACCAGCGCCGCGCCGGACCAGGCGGCCAGACAGCCCAAGGCCTCGCGGCGGCCTGCGTCCGGCGCGCCTTCTTGATCCGTTGAATCCTTTTCGTCCATCGCCCGCTCCTTTCGCAATGCGCCTCCGCCCGGCCGTCCGACCGGATCGGCCGCTTGGCGGCGACGCGCTGAGCTGGTTGTAGGATGGGCATCCGGCGCAGTCAAGCCGCGCCGCTGTGGAATGAAAACGACAACGGTTTGAGAGGCTTCGGATAATTTTCTTGAAACTAGACGACTGGTCTAGTAGTATTCAGCGCATGTCACGAGCCAATCATTCAGCCGACACCCGCGAGCACCTGCTGGCCACCGGCGAGGAAATCATCCTCGGCAAAGGCTTCGCAGCCGTCGGGCTGGCGGAGATCCTCTCCACCGCCGGCGTGCCCAAGGGGTCGTTCTACCATTACTTTCCGTCCAAGGAAGGCTACGGCGTGGAAATGCTGCGCCGCTACTTCCTGAGTTACGACGAAAGACTGGTGGTGCTGTTGCGGCCCGAGTCCGGCAACGCCCGCGACTGCCTGATCCGCTATTTCCAGGGCTGGCTGGACACCCACCGCTGCACCGAGCAGAGCCATACCTGCCTGGCGGTGAAGCTGGCGGCCGAAGTGTCCGACCTGTCCGAGCCGATGCGCGAAATGCTGGCCGAAGGCATGGGCCGGCTGATTTCCCGCCTGGCCGACACCATACGCCGCGGCCAGAGCGAAGGCAGCCTGTGCACCTATCTGGAAGCCGACGAGCTGGCCGCCAGCCTGTACAGCCTGTGGGTGGGCAGCGCGCTGCTGTACAAAGTGCAGCGCTCCGACCAACCCATGCACAACGCCTACCGCTTGACGGAAACCATGCTGCCGCAGCCCGACAACGCCAGCTGTAAACGATAAAGAGAGCACCCCGCCGCAGCCGGCGGGTTTTCTTGAAGCCAATACTAGACGACTGGTCTACTCATTTAATTGAAATGGAGCGAATCATGAACGAAACCTTGCAACTGATGCACAGCCATCGCAGCGTGCGCAGCTATCAGGACAAGCCCATCGCCCCGGAATTGCTGGATGCCGTGCTGGACGCCGCCTGGAAAGGCCCAACCTCGATCAACGGCCAGCAGGTCTCGCTGGTGGTGGTGCAGGATGCCGAACGCCGCCAGCGCATCGCCGAAATCGCCGGCGGCCAGCCCTGGATCGCCCAGGCACCGGTGTTCGTCGCCGTGGTGATGGACTTCCACAAAACCCATCTCGGCGTGGAAATGGCCGGCGAAAAGCAGGTGATACACGACAGCGTGGAAGCCTTCGCCGTCGGCTCGGTGGATGCCGGCATCGCGCTGGGCAACATGATCACCGCCGCGCACGCCGCCGGCCTGGGCGTGGTGCCGATCGGCGGCATCCGCCGCGATCCGCAGGCGATGATAGACCTGCTGGATCTGCCGGAACTGACCTTCCCGCTGGTTGGCCTGGTGATAGGCCACGTTCAGGATGACGCCGAACCGAAGCCCCGCCTGCCACGCTCGAGCTTCGTCCATCGCGAAAGCTACCAGGCCGCGGAGCTGGCCGGCCACATCGCCGCCTACGACGACACCCTGCGCCGCCACTGGCAGGACATCGGCCGCGCCGACGGCGAGCCCTGGACCGCCAACACCGCCCGCTACTACCGCCAGGTTTACTTCCCCAAGGTCGCGCCCGTCGCGCGCGCCCAGGGTTTTGGCTTCGAGCAGTAACTCCGACCACTCCTCCAAGGAAACCGATATGCACGCCGATAAACTGCTGACCCCGCTGCAAATGGGCGCCGTCGCCCTGGCCAACCGCGTGGCGATGGCCCCGCTGACCCGCCTGCGCAACATCGAACCGGGCGACGTTCCCGGCCCGCTAGCCAAGGAATACTATCGCCAGCGCGCCAGCGCCGGCCTGATCGTGGCCGAGGGCACCCACATCTCGCCCACCGCCAAGGGCTATGCCGGCGCGCCCGGCATCTACAGCGAGGAACAGGTCCGCGCCTGGAGCGAAGTGACCGACGCCGTGCATCAGGACGGCGGCAAGATCGCGCTGCAACTGTGGCACACCGGCCGCATCTCGCACCGCTCGCTGCAGCCTAACGGCGACGCGCCGGTCGGCCCGTCCGCGATTCAGGCCGACAGCCGCACCAATATCCGCGCCGCCGACGGCAGCTTGGTGCGCGAGCAATGCGACACCCCGCGCGCGCTGGAAATCGAGGAGATCGAGGACATCATCGAGGACTACCGCCGCGCCACCGACAACGCGCGCCGCGCCGGCTTCGACCTGGTGGAAATCCACGGCGCCCACGGCTATCTGATCGACCAGTTCCTGTCGCCGCAAGCCAACGTCCGCGCTGACCAATACGGCGGCAGCGTGGAAAACCGCGCCCGCTTCCTGCTGGAAGTGGTGGACGCGGTAGTGGCCGAGTGGGACGCCGATCACGTCGGCATCCGCATCTCGCCGCTGGGCATCTTCAACGGCGTCACCAACACCGATCAGTTGGAAATGGCGCTGTACCTGGCCGAGCAGCTGGCCAAGCGCAAGCTGGCCTTCCTGCACATCTCCGAGCCGGACTGGGCCGGCGGCCCGGTGCTGGACGACGGCTTCCGCGCCGAGCTGCGCCAGCGCTATCCGGGCGTGATCGTCGGCGCCGGCGGCTACACCGCGGAGAAGGCCGAAACGCTGTTGAGGAAAGGCTATATCGACGCCGCCGCCTTCGGCCGCAGCTATATCTCCAACCCGGACCTGGTGGAGCGGCTGAAACAAAACGCCCCGCTGAATCCGCCCAAGCCGGACAGCTTCTACGGCGGCGGCGCGGCAGGCTATACCGACTACCCCGCGCTGTAAGCCTCTCCAGTCCAGCCCCGCGTCTCCGCGGGGCTTTTTATTTCGCCGCGGCCTGCCGCTCGACAATGGCGCTGGCGATCCGCAGCGCAAGCGCGCCGGCATCGGCGATGGACCGGTTCTGCGCGGCGACCTGCGCGCCCTCGAACACCAGCATCAGTTCGCTCGCCGTGTCCTCGGGCGACGCGAGGCCGGCGGCCCGGCACAAACCCGCCAGCCGCCGCCACTGGCTTTGCTTGTATTCCTCTATCAATTTGCGGCCGACGTGCTCCCTGTCCGGCAGCTCGGCGATCGAGTTGATGAACGGACAGCCACGGTGCGACCAGCCGCCGGCGTCGTCGGCGAAAAAGGCCGCCCATCCCAGAATCTGCGCGCGCGGATCGCCGACGTGCTCAGCCTCGATGGCGTCGAACGCGCGCCAGTAGCCGGCTATCACCTGGCGCAGCCATTCCGCCAATAGCGCGTCTTTCGACTGGAAATGGCGGTACAGCGCCATCTTGGTGGTATTCGCCCGGGCGGCGATCGCCTCGACGCCGGTCGCCCGAATGCCATCGTTGTAAAACAGTTCGCCTGCCGCCTCGAGGAGGCGCTCCCGCGGCGGGACCGAAGCATCGGTTGCTTTTCGCTTGTTCATTTTTCCATTCGTCTTGACGATGATACCGATCGGTATCATCATGCTCATGCAGTGATACCGTACGGTATCACCACTCTCCGGCCCATGTCGAGCCGGGGCATCCTCCATGGGAATCAGCGATGAAGCTTTCAGAATATGCGCAATATGACGCGGTGGGCCTGGGCAATCTGGTCGCGCGGGGCGAAGTCAGCCCGCAGGAGCTCGCCGATGCGGCGCTGCGGGCGTGCGCGGCGGTCAATCCTCAAATCAACGCGGTCATCGAAACCTGGCAGCCCGAGCTCTCCGGCATCGCCACGGCGCTGGAGCGCGGCTCGCCGCTCGCCGGCGTGCCCTTCCTGATCAAGGATGTCGGCGTGACCATGGCGGGCAGGAAGATAGAATTCGGCAGCCGGCTGGCGCAAGGCTTCACCGCCGCGGCCGACTCCATCCTGATGCGGCGCTTCCGCGAAGCGGGGTTGGCGACGCTGGGACGGACCACCACTCCCGAGTTCGCCTGGAGCGGCACCACCGAATCCGCGCTCTGCGGTCCGACCCGCAATCCCTGGAATCCGGCGCGCGGCGCGGGAGGCTCCAGCGGCGGCGCCGCGGCGGCGGTGGCCGCCGGCATCGTGCCGATGGCCCATGCGACCGACGCCGCCGGCTCCATCCGCATCCCGTCCGCCGCATCCGGCGTATTCGGACTGAAGCCGACGCGCGGCCGCGTATCCAACGGCCCGATTCTCGATGAGGCCATCCACGGTCTGGCCGCGCAGCTGGGCGTCAGTCGTTCGGTGCGCGACAGCGCCGCGCTGCTCGACGCCGCGCGCGGCGCGGACGCCGGCCAGCCCTTCTCCATCGAAGAGCCAGGCGGCAGCTATCTCGCGCAAGTCGGCGTCGAACCCGGCCGGCTGCGGATAGGCGTGATGGCGCAAGCCTGGGGCGGCCAGCGCACCGCCGCGTCCGTCCTCGGGCATCTCGCCGAAGCCGCGCGGCTATGCGAGTCGCTCGGCCACATCGTAGAGGAAGCGGCGCTTCCCCTGGGATGCAGCTGGGACGCCTTCGTCCATGCCAGCTCGGTGCTGTGGGCCGCCAACATCGCCGCCTGGGTCGACGACATGGCGGCAGCCACCGGGCGCAAGATCGATCTGTCCACGCTGGAGCCGCAGACGCTCGCCGTCTACCGGACCGGACACGGGATACGCGGCATCGAGATCGTGCGGGCGCTGGATCTGCGCAACGCCGTCACCCGCAGCGTCGCCGCCTTCTTCACGCGCTACGATCTGCTGCTGACGCCGACGCTGCCCGACCTGGCGCCGCCCATCGGCAGCTATGCGGCCGGCGCGGAAACGATGGACGGCCACCAGTGGACCGACCGCGTGATGGGCGGCTCGCCGTTCACCCCGGTCTTCAACGCCGCCGGCGCGCCGGCCATGTCGGTGCCGCTGTTCCTGGATGCGGCGTCCGGCTTGCCGGTCGGCATGCAATTCGTCGCGCCGGCAGGACGGGAGGACGCGCTGTTCCGGATGGCTGGCCAACTGGAGCGCAGCCTGCCGTGGGCAGGCCGCAAGCCGACGATATGGACGGGAAAAGCCTGAAGCCCGCGGCAGCCGGACCCAGACGCTTCAAGCAGACAGGGAAACCGGCGTCCCACGCCGATGACAAAAGGATTTGAAACGCGCTACAGTCTGGGATTGGCCGCCGGCCCGGCCGCGCGCGCCGCGACAACAGGGCGTCCTGCACGCCGGCCGCGCCGGCGGCAAGGGCCCCGCATTTAGGAGAACATCATGAAGACCAGACTGCTCGCGTCCGCCGCCTTGCTGCTGGCGGCGCAAGGCCACGCCGCCGCGCAGGACCCCTATCTATGGCTGGAGAACGTGCAGGGCAAGGACGCCCTGCAATGGGTGCATCAGCAGAACGCGCTCACCGTCAAGGAAACCGAGGGCTGGAAAAACTTTCCGCAGTTGAAGCGGGACATCCTGGCCATCCTCGACTCCAGCGCGCGCATTCCCTCCATCGAAAAGATAGGCGACCGCTACTACAACTTCTGGCGCGACGCCCAGCACCCGCGAGGCCTGTGGCGCAGCGCCACGCTGGACGAATACCGCAAGGCCGATCCGGCCTGGGAAACGGTGCTGGACCTGGACAAGCTGGCGAAGGATGAAAAGGAAAACTGGGTGTGGCAAGGCGCGGACTGCGTCAAGCCCAAGCAGGACCGCTGCCTGATCCGGCTGAGCCGCGGCGGCGGCGACGCCGCGGTGGTGCGCGAATTCGACCTGCCGGCCAAACGCTTCCTCGCCGACGGCTTCGTGGTGCCGGAAGCCAAGAGCGAGGTCAACTGGGCCGACCGCGACACGCTGTACGTCGCCACCGATTTCGGCAAAGGCTCGCTGACCGATTCCGGCTATCCCCGCATCGTCAAGGAATGGAAGCGCGGCCAGCCACTGTCCGCCGCCGCGACGCTGTTCGAGGGCAAGCAGACCGACATCTCGGTCAACGCCGACGGCATCGACACCGCCGGCCACCATTACGACGTGATCAGCCAGGGCACCAGCTTCTTCGCCAGCGACACCTACCTGAAACAGGACGGCAAGTGGCTGAAGCTGGACAAGCCCGGCCACGTCGAAGCGTCCTTCCATGGCCCCTGGCTGCTGCTGCGGCCGCGCCAGGACTGGAATGTCGGCGGCCACGACTGGAAAGCCGGCAGCCTGCTGGCCATCAAGGCAAGCGACTACCTGCAGGGCAAACGCGACGTCACCGCCCTGTTCCAGCCCAGCGCCACCACCTCGCTGGGCGGCAGCGCCGGCACCCGCGACGCGCTGATCCTGACCGTGCTCGACAACGTCAAGAGCCGGCTGGTCGAATGGAAAGTGGTGGACGGCAAATGGCAGTCGCGCCCGGTGGCCGCGCCCGGCTACGGCAGCATCAGCGTCAGCGCGGTGGACAGCGACGACTCCGACGACTATTTCTTCACCTTCACCGACTTCCTGACTCCGACCTCGCTGTCGCTCGCCCACGCCGGCAGCGACGCGCGCGAGCCGCTGAAGCAGCAGCCCGCCTTCTTCGACGCCAAGCCCTATCGCATCCAGCAGTTCTTCGCCCGCTCCGACGACGGCACCCGCGTGCCCTACTTCGTGGTGGCGCGCAAGAACCTGAATCTGAACGGCAAGAACCCGACGCTGCTGTACGGCTACGGCGGTTTCGAGGTGTCGCTGACGCCCTATTACAGCGGCACATTGGGCAAGGCCTGGCTGGAGCGAGGCGGCGTCTACGTGCTGGGCAATATCCGCGGCGGCGGCGAATACGGCCCTGCCTGGCACGAGGCGGCGCTGAAGCACAAGCGCCAGAAAGCCTACGACGACTTCTCGTCCATCGCCAGGGACCTGGCCCGGCGCGGCATCGCCGACTCCCGCCATCTCGGCATCAAGGGCGGCAGCAACGGCGGCCTGCTGATGGGCGTGATGCTGACCAAGTATCCGCAGTTGTTCCACGCCGTCGTCTGCCAGGTGCCACTCTTGGACATGCGGCGCTTCAACAAGCTCTTGGCCGGCGCCAGCTGGATGGACGAATACGGCAACCCGGATCAACCTGCGGACTGGGACTACATCAAGCGCTATTCGCCGTACCAGAACCTCCGCGCCGGCGCCAAATATCCGGCCACGCTGTTCGCCACCTCCACGCTGGACGACCGCGTCCACCCCGGCCACGCCCGCAAGATGTACGCGGCGATGAAGGCGATGGGCGCCGACGTCCGCTACTACGAGCGCACCGAAGGCGGACACGGCGCCGCCGCCAGCCACGACGAGGAAGCCCGCATCGCGGCGATGGAATACGCCTTCCTGTGGAAGGAACTGCGCTGATCCACGACGGCCCCGTCCCGGGGCCGTTTTTTCCTTCCGGCCAAGCGCGCCCGGACGTTTTGCCTCCCCGCCGGAACGCCTCGCCCCGCTTCTACAGCCAGCTACGCCGCGCCTTCGCAAAAAATGCAATTCAAATGCGCGTCGGCTCTACCTATAATCGAAAACGGTATCGTCGATCCGCCCTCCTTACTTGCAGGAGCTGCCCTTGCCTCGGATTCCGCGTCTGTCCGGCTGGCTGAAACAGGAATTGCGGCTGATCGTCGCCTTCCTGTGCATGGTGGCGGCCGTCGCCGCGGTGGTGGCGTTCCAGGCGGGCCTGCACCAGCGCCAACAGTTGCTGAGCGCCTACCAGATCCGCCTGGGCTATGTCACCCATACCCGCAACGACATCCTGCGGCAGCAATTTGACCAGCTGCGCCGCGACGCGCTGTTTCTCGGCAATACGCCCCCGGTGTCCGGCATTGTCCGCGCTGCGTCCAACCGCAACCTGGACCGCCGGGAAAACACCCGCGATGAAACCTGGAGGCGGCAACTGGGCACCATATTCGCCTCCTTCCTCGACGCCAACCCCGATCTGACCACAATCCGCTTCATAGGCGTGGCGGACAATGGCCGGGAACTGGTGCGGGCGGAACGCGGCCCCGGCGGCCAGACGCAAATCGTATCCGCCCAAACGCTGCGCACGCACGGCGGCAGCGATTACATGCAAGCCACGGCCAAGCTGGCGCGGGGACAAGTCTATTTTTCCGACATCACGGCGGGCCGGCGCCACTCTCCGCATCCGCAACCCGATGCCGCGCTGCTCCCTACGCTGCGCGTGGCCACCCCCATATTCAACGAGCAAGGCCGCATATTCGGCATCGTGATCCTCAATTACAATGCCAGCCGGCTGCTGCAATCGCTCCTGAACAGCATCCCGGTGGAGCTGCGCATCTATCTGACCAACCGCGACGGCGACTATCTGCTGCAGCCCGACCCTCAGCGCACGTTCGGCTTCGAGCATGGCCATCGCTGGCGCTGGCAAGACGACTTCCGGCCGATTCCCGCCGGAGCCGACCAGCCGGATGGACTGCAAGCCTATGCCTCGCCCCACGGCACCGCTTATGCCCGCTGGCTGGACATTCCCTTCGATCCCGCCTTCCCCGCGCACTATTGCCGCATCTACGCCGTGCTGCCGGACCAGGAAGTCGCCATGCTGGCTCAGACCGCCCGCCTTTCCTCGCTAGGCAGCGCGCTGGGCGTATTTTTGCTGATCGCCCTGGTGCTGGCGGTCTACCGGCGCAAATACCGACAAGCCAGCGCCCGCCAGGCGGAGCTGGCGGCCATCGTGGAAAGCTCGCACGACGCGATCATCGGCTGCTCCGCGGATGGCCGCATCGCCAGCTGGAACCTGGGCGCGGAGAAAATGCTGGGCTACCCGGCGGAGGAAACCCTGGGCCAGCCGCTGGAAAGCTTCATTCAACTGCCGGCGACCGACAGCCGCTCGCCGTCATCCCTGAACGCCGAACCGCGGGAACAGACGCCGCTGGAGCTGATCTGTTTCCTGCATGACCGGGAAGGCAGGCGGCTGGATGCCGCCGTCACCGTCTCGCCGGTGCTGAACGCAGGCAGGCAAGGCGACGTCGCCCTGATCATCCGCGACATCACCGAGCAAGTGGTGAACGAACGGCATATCCGCGAGATGAACGCCTGGCTGGAACAACAAGTGGAACAGCGCACGGCCCAGATCCGGGTATTTTCCGCGCTGCAAAACGCCATCCTCGCCAACGCCGGCTACGCCATCATCGCCACCGACCAGGACGGCGTGATCACGCTGTTCAATCCCGCCGCCGAGCGCATGCTGGGCTATGCCGCCGCCGACATGATAGGACGCGAATCCCTGACCCGTTTCCACGATCCGCGCGAACTGGCCGAGCGGGCGCGGCTGACCGGAGAGCGGCTGGGCCAGGACATCGCTCCCGGGATCGACGCCATCATCGCCCCGTCCCGCCAGGGCCATTCCGACGAAAGCCAATGGCTCTACGTCCGCCGCAGCGGCGGCACCCTGCCGGTGCTGCTGACCGTGTCGGCGCTGGAAAACGACGATGGTCTCGTCACCGGCTATCTCGTCATCGCCGCGGACATCACCCAGCGCGAGCAGGACCGCCGCCAGCTGGAGCTGGCGCGCGATCAACTGGTCAAGGCGGCGGAAGTCGCCGAGCTCGGCATCTGGAGCTGGACGCTGGACAGCGACATGCTGGAATGGAATGACCGCATGTTCGAAATCTACGACCTGCCCCGATCATTCCGCGACTTCGGCCTCTACTACAACCACTGGCGCGGCCGGGTCCATCCCGACGACGTCGAACAGGCCGAACACCAGCTGCAGCGCGCGCTGGAAGGCTCCGACGTCTACAACGCCGACTTCCGCATCCTGCGGCAGGACGGGGAAACCCGCCATCTGCAAGCCGCGGCCAGAATCGAGTACGGCTCCGGCGGCAAGGCGCTCCGGGTGGCCGGCATCAATCGCGACATCACCCTGGAGCGCGAACGCGAAGCGTGGCTGAACCAGGCCAAAACCGCGGCGGACAGCGCCAACCGCGCCAAATCGGAATTCCTGGCCAATATGAGCCACGAAATCCGCACGCCGATGAACGCCATCCTGGGCATGCTGCAGCTGATCCAGCAGACCAAACTGAATCCGCGCCAGGCCGACTACGCCGACAAGGCCGCCTCGGCGGCCCGCACCCTGCTGGGCATACTCAACGACATCCTGGACTTCTCCCGGGTGGAGGTCGGCAAGCTGACGCTGGCCCCCCATCCATTCAGCGTCGACAAGCTGTTGCGCGACATCGGCGTGATCATGTCCGCCAACGTCGGCGACAAGGACGTGGAGGTGCTGTTCGACATCGACCCCGAGCTGCCGGACTGGATCTCAGCCGACGCGCTGCGGCTGCAGCAGATCCTGATCAACCTCTCCGGCAACGCGATCAAGTTCACCGAACGCGGCGAAGTGGTGATGGCGGCGCGGCTGCTTGGCCGGAAACAGGACAAGCTGCGCATCGCCTTCTCGGTGCGCGACACCGGCATCGGCATCGCGCCCGAGCATCTGCAACGCATCTTCGAGGGCTTTTCCCAGGCTGAGGCGTCCACCGCCCGCCGCTACGGCGGCTCCGGCCTGGGCCTGGCCATCAGCCAGCGGCTGGTGGCGCTGATGGGCGGCCAGCTGAGCGTGGAAAGCGAAGCGGGCAAAGGCAGCCTGTTCCGCTTCGAGATCGATTGCGAAACGGCCGAAGCGCCGAAACCGGCGGTCGACATCGTCTCGCTGCGCGACCTCAGCTGCCTGGTGATAGACGACAACGACAACGCCCGCCAAACCCAAAGCGGCCTGCTGCGCGCGTTTGGCTGGATGGTGGATACCGCGGCCAGCGGCGAGGAGGCGCTGGCCCTGATGGAACAGCCTGACGCCAAAGACTATGACGTCATCCTGGTGGACTGGAGGATGCCGGGACTGGACGGCTGGGAAACCTGCAGCCGGCTGCGCCAGCTGGAAAGCCGCGCGCGCGCCTCGGTGATCGTGCTGGTCACCGCTTATGGCCGCGAGTTGCTGGAGCAGCGGCGAAGCCAATCTCCCGACATGTTCGACAGCTTGCTGGTCAAGCCCATCACCGCCTCCATGCTGTTCGACGCCGTCGCCGACGCCCGCGCGGGCAACGGCCGCCGCGAAAGCCTCCCGCTTCCTGACACGCCCCGGCAAATGCGGCTGAGCGGGCTGCGCCTGCTGCTGGTGGAGGACAATCTGACCAATCAGCAAGTCGCCCGCGAGCTGCTGGGCAGCGAGGGCGCCGAGATCGACGTGGCCGATTGCGGCATGGCGGCGCTGGACGCGGTTCGCAACGCCCCCGCGCCTTACAATCTGGTATTGATGGACATCCAGATGCCGGATATGGACGGCTATGCCGTCACCCGGCTTCTGCGGCAGGACTTCCCCCCCGAGGCGCTGCCCATCGTCGCCATGACCGCCAACGTGATGCCGGCGGATCGCGAAGCCGCGCTGGCATCCGGCATGAACGACCATGTCGGCAAGCCCTTCGACCTGGCGCAGCTGGTCAGCGTCATCCTGCACCACGCCCGCGGCCAGGCCGCTCCGGAAAACAACCAGCAGCCCGCCGCCGCCGCCGGCAAGTTGCTGAACAGCGAAGCCGCCATCGTGCGCTTTGGCGGCAACCTGGAAATTTATCGCCATACCCTGCTCAGCTTCTGCGAGGAAAGCCGCACGCTGCGGGATAGCTTGCTGCAGGCGCGCGGCCTCCGGCAGCGCGAGCAAGGCATACAGTTTCTGCATACACTGAAAGGACTGGCGGCCACCATCGGCGCGGAAGCCCTGGCGGCGACAGCCGCCCTGGGTGAAAAAACGCTGCGGGACGCCGAGCAGGACTGGCCCGCCGACTACGCCGATCTCGAACGGGAAGCCGGACAAGCCGAGCAGGCCGCCAGGCAATTGGCGGAGGCGCTGGAAAACTCGTCGCGCCTCAACGCGCCGCAGCATGACGCAGAACAGGACCCAGGCCTCGAGTTGGCCGAAGGCCTTGCCAGACTGACCCAGCTGCTGCGCGAAGCCAATGTCGAAGCCGTGCAGCTGTTCGCCTCGCTCCGGCAACGCCATGGCCGCGCCCGGCCCGGCGAGTTCGACCGGCTCAACGAGGCGATCATGCAGATGAATTTCACGGCTGCCGTCCGCCTGTGCGAGGACATGCGGCAGCAGAAAGCGCCACAGCCATGAACCAAGATATCCCAGGCCTTGCCCGGCCTCCCGCCGGCCGGCGCGGCCGGATACTGGTCGTCGACGACCAGCCGGCCAATATCGTGGTCGCGCATCAGATACTGCGCGAACGGCACGACGTCTTCATGGCCACCAACGGCGAGCAGGCGCTGGAGTTCTGCCGGGCCACGCCGCCGGACATGCTGCTGCTGGACGTGGAAATGCCCGGCCTCAACGGCATGGACGTTTGCCGGCGCCTGAAGCAGGACCCGATGACCCAGGACATTCCCGTGATTTTCGTCACAGGCTTGCAAAGTCCGCAGGAGGAAGTGGCCTGCTGGGAAGCCGGCGCCGCCGATTTCGTCAGCAAGCCGGTCACGCCCATCACCCTGCTCAACCGCGTCAACGCCCACCTGACGCTGAAATTCCAGGCCGATCAGCTGCGCGTGCTGGCCTATCACGACGGCTTGACCGGCATCGCCAACCGCAGGAATTTCGACGAGCGCCTCGACAAGGCCTGGCGCCACTGCCAGCGCGCGCGCAGCACGCTGGCGCTGATTCTGTCCGATGTCGACCTGTTCAAGAAATACAACGACAGCTGCGGCCACCACGCTGGCGATGAATGCCTGCGCCAGGTGGCGTCGGCGATCCAGGAGCAGATGCGCCGCCCCTATGACCTGGCCGCGCGCTACGGCGGAGAGGAATTTGTCTGCCTGCTGCCGGAAACCACGCTGGCCGGCGCGGTGACGGTGGCCATCAAGATAGACGCCGCGGTGCGGGCCCTGCACATCCAGCATCCAGCCTCGAGTGTCGACGTCTGCGTCACGCTAAGCCAGGGGGTGGCCGTGATCGAACCGGATGCCGGGGAGGATGGCGAGCGCCTGCTCCGCCTGGCGGACGACCAGCTGTACCTGGCCAAGCGAACCGGCCGCGGCCGCGTCTGCGCGGTTTAACGCCGCAGGCCCAGGCGTTGGGCAACGTTTGATCGGCGGCGGTTGGACTTGGTCGCGGCTCGCGTCAACGGGAGGACGGCCCGCCATCCGGATGGCGGATCACCAGCAAAGAGACGTCGTCGCTGGCCGCTCCGCCCTGCCTATGCGCCTTGACGGCCTCCAGCACCGTCTCCCCGATCCGGTCCGGCCAGCCACAGCGGACCGCCGCCTCGACGCCGGACAAGCCGAACATCGCTCCCTGGCCGTCTTTGGCCTCGGTGATGCCGTCCGAACTGACCACCAGGGTCTGGGACGGCTGCCAGGCCAGCGTCTGCATGCTGTCGTCGAAGGCATCGGCCGGCAGCACGCCAAGCGGAGGATGCTCGGACTTGCAGCGCGCCTCGACTTCCCCCCGCGCATTGAACAGCAGCACGCAGGGCACGCCGCCGTTCCAGACGCGCGCCTGGCGGCCGGCGGAATCGATCGCGATCAGCGCGGCGGCGACGAAGCGGCCGCTCGGCAGCAGTTTGTGCAGTTTCTGATTGACACCTCGGACGATGGCCGGCATATCGCACCCGGCCTCCGTCATCTCATGGAAGCAATCAATCGCCGGCAAGGCGCTGATGGCGGCTGTCAGGCCATGGCCGGTGCAGTCGGCCAGCATGATGTGCTCGCCGCCTCCCGGCGACTGGCAAATGATGATCAGGTCGCCGTTGAAGCCTGCGGCGGGGCTCAGATACTGCCAGATATGGCCCGGCCGGGAAGTGCGCAGGCGGATCAGCCGCTCCATCAGTTCCAGCGCCAGTTGCTGCTCGAATTCGTTCTCCTGGTAATACTTCTCCAGCCGGATCGCATCCTGGTTGATCTGGTTCTGCATCTCGGCGATGCGCAGGAAAACATGGATTTTGGCGGTCAGCAGATCGAAACTGACAGGCTTGGCCAGATAATCGTCGCCGCCCGCCTTCAGGCCGGAGACCACGCTTTCCAGCTCGTTCAGGCTGGTCAGGAAGATGATGGGCACCCAATGCTCGCCGAACAGTTTGCGCAACTCGGTCGTGGCCTGCAAGCCGTCCATCTCCGGCATGATGACATCCATCAGCACCAGATCCGGCACTTGGCTGCGGCAGTACTCCACCGCCTCCACGCCATTCTTCGCCGACACGCAGAGATAGCCGAGCTTCTGGATGAACTGTTCGATGAAGTAGCGGTTGGTGGCGCTATCCTCTACCAGCAAGATGGTCGTCGACGGCATCGCATCCCCAAGCCATTGCAGCTGATCATGCACACGGTAGCCCGGCCTTTGGCCGGCCATGGCGGACGCGGTCAAAACGCCCCGTCCGCCGGGCCATTCCATAATAAGCCCCGTTCCGACCGTATTCCACCCCATTAGCCGGATATGCGAATCATGACGAAAAGATGCACGACGGCCATGAAAAACCCGCCAGCCGAAGCGGGCGGGTTCGGACTTGTCCGGCTAAGCCGGCTCACGGCTGGTTAGGCGTGTTTTCCGCGAAGTATTCGTGGTTGTCCGCGTTGTTCAGCGCCTGGGCCGGATTGGTCTTCGCCAGGTTCTTGGCGCCGGCCTGGCCGTAGACGTGATCGTCGGTGCCCGCCACCACGGTGAAGTGAGACAGTTCATGCACCAGCGTGCCGCCCTTGGAGTCGGTGCCCTTGGTCGGCGCGGTCCAGAAAGCGCCGCACAGATAGATGGTGTAGGGCTGCGACGGGTAGACGTAGGCATAAGTGCCGCCATCGGTGCAGCTGCAATCCAGCTTGATCGGCTTGGTGTCCAGCGCGTCCTTGATGTTCACGTAATGCGACTTGGCGGTGCTCCAGTTGGCCTGGCTGTACTTGCCGAACCAAGTGGTATAGCGCTGGGTGCCGGACGGCGTGCCGTTCAGATAGGCGTTGGTCTCGTCGGCCATCGCGCTAGCGGCGGTGACGCCGTCCCTGGACTGGTTCTGTTGGGTGACTGAGCAATTGCCGGCGTAAGTCACGCCGCTGACCGCGGTGCGGGCCAGAGCCTGCCACTCCAGCTTCGCCGCCTGCGAACGCTGCAGCAGCGGGCTGGCCTTGCCGCCGCTGTAGCCGCTGACCGCATTGGAAACGATCGCCTCATCCTGCGGCTGCGCCGCGCCCGACGACTTGGCGCTGACGCCGGCCGGCAGGCTGCGGTTCAATACCTTGCCGCTGTTGCTCTCGAAACGCACATTAAGCTGGCCGCCCTTGGACAGGTCGTAATAATCCGATACCCGAACCTTGGCGCTCAGGGCCGCGCCCGGCGCCAGGGAAACCGTGTCCCGCAGCGACGGCACCACGCGCTTGTAGCGCGGACCCAGGTATTCAGCCTGCTTGCCGTTCACATTCACAGCCAGGAACTGTTCCTGCAGTTCCTTGCCCGGCAGGTACCAGCGGTAAACGTGCAAGGTCTCCTTGCCGGTGTTGCGGTAGGTGACGGTGACGTCCACGTCCTGGGCGGCGCTGACTGCCGGCTGGCCCAGGCTGACTTGCAGGTCGCCGGCGAATGCGGATGAGGCGAGCAGCAGGGCTGCAGCCGCGATAGGTAATCTCTTGTCCATTGTTTTCCCTTTATTGTCAGGATGCTTTGTACATCACGAAAAGTTATAAAGTGCACAGTCATCATGCACAGATCATTAATTGCATGAACATGTCATGATCGCAATCAGAAAAATTCCCACAGTTGCACATATCCCACATGTCATATTTCAACCACAAACCATCCACCTCCCCCGCCAGGTCTATAGTGGGTTAAAATCAGCGGTTTGCGCGGCGGGTGAGACCGATCCCGGCGCGCCGTCACAAACCTTCGACTGTTTTTCGACGGAATATGAACCAAGCATCTGATGAAAAAGCCCTGGTGGTGCTCTCGGGCGGCCAGGACTCGACCACCTGCCTCTACTGGGCGCTGCGCCGTTTCGGCGCCGGCAACGTGGAGGCCGTCACCTTCGATTACGGCCAACGCCACCGCGTGGAGCTGGACTGCGCGCGCAAGATCGCCGCGCTTGCCGGCGTGCGCCAGACCGTGCTGCCCATCGACACCTTCGCCGCCATCGGCGGCAATGCGTTGACCGATGCCAGCATCGCCCCTGAAGAAGGCGTCCGCGACGACGACGCGCTGCCCAACACCTTCGTCCCCGGACGCAATCTGGTCTTCCTCACCTTCGCCGCCGCCTTCGCCTATACCCGCGGCGCGCGCCATCTGGTGACCGGCGTCGCCCAGACCGACTACTCCGGCTATCCCGATTGCCGCGAGAACACGCTGAAGGCGCTGGAAGTGGCGCTGAGGCTGGGCATGGACAGCCGAGTGGAACTGCACACGCCGCTGATGTACCTGTCCAAGGCCGAAACTGTGACTCTTGCGCAACAGGTGGGCGCGCTGGAAGCCCTGGCCTGGAGTCACACCTGTTACAACGGCGAGGTGCCGCCCTGCGGCCATTGCGCGTCATGCGAACTGCGCGCCCGCGGCTTCGCCGAGGCCGGCATGCCGGATCCGCTGGTGGAACGCTGCCAGGCCGAAGCGCAAGGACACTGAAATGCACGCCAGTTACCTGATAGCCGGCGCCGGCTTCGAAGCGGCGCGGCGGCTGCCGGCCGACCACGGCCAAGCCGCGCGGCCGCATGGCCATAGCTTCCGCCTTAGCGTGCGCAGCGATGCCCAAAACACCAGCCAGGACGCGCTGCAGGCAGCCGTCCGGGCAGCCGTGGCGCCGCTGGACTACACCGATCTGAACGCCGCGCTCGCAGCCAGCGACGATCTCTCGCTGGCGCGCCGCATCGCCGACGCCCTGCCCCACCCCGCCGCCATCCAGTTGCGCGGCGCGCCGGACCGCGGCGTGATGCTGGACGGCGCGCGCGCGCTCAGCTGGATCAACTCATCCTTCGAGGCGGCCCACCACCTGCCCCACGTGCCCCCGGGCCATAAATGCGGCCGCCTGCATGGCCATGGCTTCGGCGTGCGCATCGTCGCCGACGCCGCCTTGAGCGGCCAGCATGACCTGGCCCGCGCCTGGGCAACGCTCCACGGCCGGCTCAACCATCGCTATCTGAACGATATTCCCGGCTTGGAGAATCCAACCAGCGAGGTGCTGGCCCTGTGGCTGCACCAGCAACTGGCTGGCATCGTGCCCGGCCTCGCCTGGGTGGAGGTGCGCGAGACGCACAGCGCCGGCAGCCAGTTCGACGGCAAGACCTTCCGCATCTGGAAGGAGCAGCGCTTCGAAAGCGCAATGCCCTTCGATACCGACGGCAACTACACCGGCCACAGCTATCTGGTCCGGCTGATGCTGTCCGGCGGCATCGACCGCACCATGGGCTGGCTGCTTGACTTCGGCGACGTCAAGGACCGCTTCAAGCCCATCTACCGCCAGCTCGACCACAACCCGCTGGACAAGCTGGCCGGCCTGCGCCGCGCCGACAACGCCGCGGTGGCGGAATGGATCCACGCCCAGCTGGCGCCGCTGGTCCCGGAGCTGTCCCGGATAGACCTGATGGAAAGCGACGACGCCGGCGTGTCGCTGCATTTCCGCCAGGACATGCGCTGGCCCTTGCTGTGACCGCCACCATCGATTGCGAGAGAATGTCGTGACTACCTATACCGTCAAGGAAATCTTCTACACGCTGCAGGGCGAAGGCCGCCAGGCCGGCCGCGCGGCGGTATTCTGTCGCTTCGCCGGCTGCAATCTGTGGTCGGGCCGCGAGGAAGACCGCGCCAAGGCCGTCTGCCAGTTCTGCGACACCGACTTCGTCGGCGCTGGCCCGGATGGAGGCAAGTTCGACGGCGCGGCGGCGCTGGCCGCCCGCATCGCCGCCGAATGGCCGCAGGACGCCGGCGGCGCGCCCTATGTGGTCTGCACCGGCGGCGAGCCGCTGCTGCAGCTGGACGCGGAGCTGGTGGACGCGCTGCACGCCGAGGGCTTCGAGATCGCCGTGGAAACCAATGGCACCGTCGCCGCGCCGGCCGGGCTGGACTGGATATGCGTCAGTCCCAAGGCGGGATCCGAGCTGAAGCAGCGCGCAGGCGACGAGCTGAAGCTGGTCTATCCGCAGGCGGCCCAGATGCCGGAAACCGTCGCCCACCTGGACTTCGGCACCTTCTACCTGCAGCCGATGGACGGCCCCGACCTGGCCGCCAACACCCGCGCCGCCATCGCCTACTGCATGGCGCATCCACAGTGGCGGCTGTCGGTGCAGACCCACAAGGTGGTGAATATCCGCTGAACGCGACCCCATCCTGTTTCGCATGCCATTGATCAACGGCATGCGCCCGATGCCCGGCATGTCCGGGCATCTTCGTTTCCGAGCCACCCGCTCTCCTCCTCTCAAACGCTTCCCCGCGGAAACATGCGCCTGCCGCGGTTCCGCTCATCAGCCATTCCACGCCACCGTTCTATGCCATCCGGAAAACCCGCACTATAACGACGAAAACATCCGCGCCGGGTGGAGGACGACGGCCCTCCGGCGCGGCGATCCTGCTCCGCGAAAATTTTTTGAAAATTCGCGTAAGAAACGAAAAGGCATCGCGACTCAATGGTTGTGCGGCGATGCCCATACGCCACCAGGACTCAGGCATCCGTCGCCATCTACAACAATCGCACTACCCAGGAGAGAAACCATGAACAGCAACAAGACTCTGATCGCCTCCGCGCTCGGCGCAGTGATCGCCCTCGGCGTGCTGGCCAGCGCCCCCGCCGCCGCCGCGGACAAGGACCAGTGCTTCGGCGTCGCCAAAGCCGGCCAGAACGATTGTAAGACCGATGCCCACGCCTGCGCCGGCCAGTCCAAGATGGACAACGATCCGGCCGACTTCAAGCTGGTGCCCGCCGGCACTTGCCAGAAGATGGGCGGTCAAACCAAACCGATGTGATTTATCCGGCTGGCAATTCCAGCCGCTTTGATTACCATACCCCGGCCGGACGGCAGGAACCGTCCGGCGCACACTTAAGCAAGGAGTCACATATGAAGCAGAACAAAGCACTGATCGCATCCGCCCTGGGCGCCGTCATCGCCATGGGCGCGCTGAGCGCCGCCCCGGCCGCCGCCGCGGAAAAGGAAAAATGCTACGGCATCGCCCAGGCAGGCAAGAACGACTGCGCGTCCGGCACCCACTCCTGCGCCGGCCAGGCCAAGGTGGACAAGGACCCCGCTGACTGGAAATACGTAGCCAAGGGCAGCTGCGAGAAAATGGGCGGCAAGGCCGGCACCAAGTAATCCCCGCCCCCCCCATGCGGCCCGCTCATCGGCGGGCCGCCTTTTCCGGAACACCAGCATGTCCCTCACCACTCTTCCCGGCGTTTGCGGCATCGGCCTGCGCGCGCCGCACTACCGCGAAGCCCTGGCGCTTCAACCCGAGCTGGGCTGGGTGGAAGTGCACAGCGAGAATTTCTTCGATGGCGGCACCCCGCTGGCCATGCTGCGCCGCGTGGCCGAATGCTGGCCGCTGTCGCTACACGGCGTCGGCCTGGGCTTGGGCTCGGCCGCTCGCCCCGACCGCGGCCATCTGGCGTCGCTCAAGCGGCTGGTGGACGAGACCTGTCCGGCCTCAGTGTCCGAGCACCTGTCGTTCAACCATTCGCCGCACCGCTACGTCAATGATTTGTTGCCGATGCCGTATACCCGCGCGGCGCTGGACTCGGTGGCCGGCCACGTGTCAGAGACCCAGGACGCGCTTGGCCGTCCCATCCTGCTGGAAAACCTGTCCAGCTATGTCGAATTCCCCGGCAATGAGATGAACGAAGGCGAATTCCTGGCGGAACTGACGCGCATCACCGGCTGCGGCATCCTATTGGACGTCAATAATCTCTACGTCAACCGCGTCAACCTGGGCACCGACACCGACGCCGTGCTGGCTGCCCTGCCCCTGGACGCGATCGGCGAGATCCACCTGGCCGGCTACAGCGAGCGCGAAGGCATGCTGGTGGACACCCACAGCCAGGCGGTTCACGACGAGGTATGGCAGTTCTACCGCGAAGTGATCCGCCGCATCGGCCCGCGTCCGACGCTGATCGAGTGGGATCTCGACATCCCGCCGCTGGCCACGCTGCAGGCCGAAGCCGCCAAGGCGCAGGCGATACTGGAGGGCCGCGATGGACTGGCATGACTGGCAACACGCGCTGCTGGAAGCGATAGCCGATCCGGCGCAGGCATCCGCCGCCGTCGAACTGGATTTGAATCCAGCCGGGCTGGCGGTCTACCGCAACAACTACCGCATCGGCCTGATCGACGCGCTGGCCCACAGCCATCCGGTCTGCCGCGAACTGGTGGGCGAAGATTTCTTCACCGCGCTGGCGCGCGAATACGTGAAGAGCCATGCCTCGGACAGCGGCAACCTGCACCGCTACGGCGCAAGCTTCGCCGATTTCATCGCCGGCTTCGAGCATTGCCGCGACCTGCCCTACCTCGCCGACGTCGCGCGGCTGGAGTGGGCGGTCCACCGCAGCTATTACGCTGAGGACGCTCAGCCGCTGGACACCTCCGCGCTGGCGGCCGTCGCGCCGGAGCGATGGGAGGCGCTGGTCTTCGCGCCGCTGCCCGACGTCGCGCTGTGCCGGGCCGGCAGCCCTGCGCTTAGCATCTGGCGTGCCCACCGCGAGCACGGTCCGCTGGACGGCCTGCTGGCGCTGCCGCCGGAAAACGCGCTGGTCTACCGCGACCGCGGCGAAGTGAAAGCCCTGGCGCTGGACGACGCCCGCCACGCCTTCTACGCCGCGCTGTTCAGCGGGGAGCCGCTGGCCGCAGCCATCGAAGCGGCCCAGGCGTTCGACGCCGATTTTGACCTGCAGCCGGCGCTGCTCGGCCTGTTCCAGCCGCCGTTGCTGGCCTCCATCCATATCCGACAAGGTGAAACCGAATGAATACCCTCGCCAAACCGGCGGTCTCCGCCTACCAGCTGCTGATCCGCAGCGCCGACCGACTGCAGCCGCTGGTCCTGCTGCTGCTCAGGCTGTGGCTGCTGGATGTCTTCTTCCGCTCCGGCCTGACCAAGATAGACGACTGGGACATCACGCTGGCGCTGTTCACCGACGAATACCACGTGCCGCTGCTGCCGCCCGCCGTCGCCGCGGTGATGGCAACCTGCGGCGAGCTGGGCTTGTCCACGCTGCTGGCGCTGGGCCTGGGCGGACGCTTCGCCGCCGCCGGCCTGTTCATCCTCAACGCTGTGGCGGTGATCAGTTATCCCGGCTTGAACGACGTCACCCGCCAGTTCCACTACTTCTGGGGCGCCCAGCTGCTGGTGCTGCTGTCCTTCGGCCCCGGCTTGCTGTCGCTGGACACACTGCTCAAGCGCTGGTGCGCGGGCCGCTGCCCCGCCAGCCTCAGCTGAGCGGGAACCGCGCGCGAGGCGGCGGCGGGCGCAAGACGTGGCATAATGAAAGCAATCGTCTTGACGCCCGATCGCACAATGAGCACTCAGAAAACCCTGGTCGTACTCGCCCCGCAGCCGGACCCGCGGCATCTCTCCGACATCGCCCGCCTGGCCGAAGCGCCGCATCTGGACCATCCCCACATCGACGTGGTGCGGATGCGCGGCGCCAATCCGGACCAAAGCCCCTCGGTCCTGGAACGCTGCCGCGCCCACGGCTACGACGCCGCCTATATCGACAACGGCCAGGCCTTCGCCGATTTCCGCCTGCTGGTTTCCGACATGGACTCCACGCTGATCAACATCGAGTGCATAGACGAGATCGCCGACATCAAGGGCATCAAGCCCCAGGTGGCGGAGATCACCGAGCGCGCGATGCGCGGCGAGCTGGACTTCTCGGCCGCCCTGCGGGAACGGGTGGCCTTGCTGGAGGGCCTGCCGGAGGCGGCATTGCGCCAGGTGTATGAGGAGAGGCTGCGGTTGAACCCGGGCGCCGAACAGCTGCTGGCCGCCTGCCAGCGCCTCGGCATCAAGACGCTGCTGGTTTCCGGCGGCTTCACCTATTTCACCGACCGGCTCAAGGCCGATTATGGCCTGGACCACGCCTACGCCAACCAGCTGGAAATCGTCGACGGCAAACTCACCGGCCGGGTGCAGGGCGACATCGTCGACGCCGAAGCGAAAAAGCGGCTGCTGATCGCCACCCGCGACGCGATGGACCTGCGGCCCGAACAGGTGATCGCGGTCGGCGACGGCGCCAACGACCTGCCCATGCTGCGCGAGGCCGGAACCGGCGTCGCCTACCATGCCAAGCCCCGCGTCAGCGCCGAAGCCGACATCGCCATCGAGCATGGCGGCCTGGACGCCATCCTGCGGCTATTTCACTGAGCGACGATGATGGCCGACAAGCAAACGACCCAACTTCTGGAGCTGGACACCGTCAGCTTCGACGCCGATCTGCCCTTTCTGGCTCAGCCGCTGGAAGGCGACTATCCTCCCCGGCTGCAGCGCGAAACCCGGCTGGCGCTGCGGGTGCTGGCCGCGCCCGGCGAAACGCCGGACGACACCAATCCGGTGCTGATGCGGCTGGAAGCCAAGCTGGATCTGGCGCTGGAAGTCTCGTTGCTGGAACGCCACCCGGACCGCCCATCCTGCACGCCGTGCCGCCTGGGACTGAACGCGGTGGCCTGGCTGGACACCCAGCCGTGGACGCCGGGGCAGCCACTTCTGCTGTCGCTGTATCCCAACCCCGACTCGGCGCTCAGCCTGTGCCTGCACGGGCGGGTGCTGGAATCCCGTCCTCACGGCGGCACGCTTCGCCTGCTGAGCGCGGACATCCACGGCAGCTTCGATCTGGATACGCATTTGATGTGGGAGAAATGGGTGTTCCGGCGCCACCGCCGGGCGATACTGGAGCGCTGAAGCCGGTTCGAGGCCTCAGCCGCCGGTCATCGACATGAAGCGGACCAGCTTCTGCGGCTGCTCGCGGAATTCATGCCGCTCCGGCTTCAGCTCTATCGCCTCGCGCAGCGCCGCCTCCAGGCCGGCGTCGTCGATGCCGGCGCGCAGCAATGGGCGCAGCTCAATTTTTTCCTCCTGCCCCAGGCACATGTACAGCGTGCCGTCCACCGACAGCCGCACCCGGTTGCAGGTGGCGCAGAAGTGCTGCGAGATCGGGGTGATCATCCCCAGCGAGAAGCTGCCGTCGCGGCTGCTCCAGTAACGGGCGGGCCCTCCGCCCAGGCTCTTGGCCTGCTCGACCAGGTCGAACTGCTGGCACAGGCGGCGCATCACCGGCTGCAGATCCAGATAATGCGCGGAACGGCCGGTGTCGCCCATCGGCATCGCCTCGATCAGGCGCAGGATGAAACCGTTCTCGATGCAGAAAGCGGTCATCGCCTCGATGTCCTGCTCGTTGACGCCTTGCATCGCCACCATATTGATCTTGATCGGCGCGAAACCCGCCTCCTTGGCCGCCGTCAGGCCTTCCAGCACCTTGGGCAGGCTGTCGCTGCCGGTGATCTCCGCCACGCAGTCGCGCCGCAGCGAATCCAGGCTCAGGTTGATGCGCCGCACGCCCGCGGCATGGAGCGCCGCCGCGTGGCGGCTCAATTGAGTGCCGTTGGTGGTCAGCGACAAGTCTTCCAGGCCGGGCAAGGCCGACAGCCGCGCGGCCAGCTGCGGCAGATTGCGCCGCAGCAACGGCTCGCCGCCGGTCAAGCGCACCCGGCGGGTGCCGAGCCGGGCGAACACCGCCACCACCCGCTCGATCTCGTCGAAGGTCAGCCAGTTGTCCGGCTCCTCGAAATGCTTGAAGCCCTTGGGCAGGCAATAATTGCAGCGCAGGTCGCAGCGGTCGGTGACGGACAGCCGCAGGTACTCGATGGCCCGGCCAAAACGATCAATCAGCATGCATCCTCCGCAGCGCTTCCCTTGTGTCTCATTTAGTCGGCACTACACGGACAATCTGACATCGTCTCGCCACCGCCGCCAGCCGCGGAGCAGGATCGTCCGCGACTATTCTTCCATTGTACTTCACCATGCGCGGACAAGCTGATCGATAGCCATCAAAATCAAAGCGCGCATCACAAGCTCCAGCAAGCATGGGCCCTGTCGTCCCGCCCTCCGCGGCAGCGCCTCCCCCCCCCACGGACAATTCAGTTGCAAACGCTAGCTATTGCTAGCGCCTCCCTCCCGGCCCCTTCATGACAAATCGGTGGAATGGCCACACAGAATGTTACAAAAACGCTTAACTCGTCACAGAAGCCGCTCCCTATACTGGCCACTCCAATTATTCCGATTGGATATCCGGAAACCCCATCCGGACCGGAGCCGCACCACAGAAACGCGGCCCGGCATCTACACAAGGAGCAAACAATATGGCGTTCAAAATGAAAATGCTGGCAGCCGCCCTGGCCGCCGTCGCCGCCTCCGGCGCGATGGCCGCCGCCCCGCAAGATCTGGGCAAGGTGGAACAAGCCGCCCCCGCGCAAAAACTGACCGTGACCATCGCGCTGAGCCTGCGCGACCGTGATGCCGCCGCCCGCTATCTGCAGGAAGTGCATACGCCTTCCAGCCCGAATTACCACCAGTTTCTGACCCCCTCCGAATTCCGCGCCCGCTACGCGCCGTCCGAAGCCAGCGTGGCCAAAGTCAGCGCCCGTCTGCAAGCCGCCGGCCTGAGCGTCAAGCGCGTCGGCAGCACCCTGCTGCAAGTCAGCGGACCGGCCGCCACCGTGCAAAAGGCCTTCGGCGCCGAAGTGCACGTGTTCCAGAACAAGGCCGTGGTCCAGGGCGCCGCCGCCCGCTACACCGCGCCGGTGCGCGCCTCGACGCCCGGCGTCGACCTGAGCGACGTGCAGGCTGTGATCGGTCTGGACAGCCGTCCGCACTTCCGCCCGCACCTGCGCCAGCTGCCCAACCACCTGCAAGCATCGATGGACAAGAGCGCCAGCGCCGTGACCACCGGCAATGCGCCGGGCAAATGGACCGTCACCGACCTGGCGCGCCACTACAACATCACGCCGCTCTACAACAAGGGCATCCACGGCAAGGGCGCCACCATCGGCATCGTCACCCTGGCCAGCTTCACCCCGTCCGACGCCTTCCAGTACTGGAGCTCGATCGGCCTGACTACCGATCCGAACCGCCTCACCGTAGTCGACATCGACGGCGGCCCCGGCGCGCCGAGCGACGATGGCGGCTCCAGCGAAACCACGCTGGACGTCGAACAATCCGGCGGCATCGCCCCGGACGCCAAGATCATCGTCTACCAGGCGCCTAACACCACCCAGGGCTTCGTCGACGCCTTCGCCAAGGCGATCGAATCCAATGCCGCCGACACGTTGTCGGTCAGCTGGGGCGAGTGGGAATGGTTCGACCAGCAGGCCCAAGCGGTCAATCCGGTGGGCGGCAAGAGCGCCAATGTGCTGCAGACCTACCATGACCTGTTCCTGCAGGCCGCGCTGCAAGGCCAGACCATGTTCGCCGCCTCCGGCGACTCCGGCGCCTACGACGTGAACCGCGCCGCGCCGCTGCCGCAGTACAACAAGGTGCTGTCGGTGGATAGCCCGGCCAACCAGCAGTTCATCACCGCAGCCGGCGCCACCACCGTGCCGACCACGCTGACCTTCCATCCCAACGGCAAGGAAATGAAGGTCAAGATTCCGACCGAGCGCGCGTGGGGCTGGGACTATCTGGGCGGCCTGTGCAAGGCGCTGGGCAAAGACCCGGTGGCTTGCGGCATCTTCCCGGTCGGCGACGGCGGCGGCGTCAGCAGCTTCATTGCACGCCCGTTCTACCAGAACTGGCTGCCTGGCATGCAGAACAGCCCGGCCGGCCAACAGCTGGTGGACAGCAGCCAGAATCCTCCCCAGGTCATCGGCACCCTGCCCGCCAACTTCAAGGGCCGCAACGTGCCGGACATATCGATGAACGGCGACCCGGAAACCGGCTACGTGGTGTACTACACCTCCAGCAAGACCGGCTTCTCGATCCAGACCAACAACGGCGGCACCAGCTTCGTCGCGCCGCAGCTGGCCGGCATCACCGCGCTGCTGAACCAGTCGCTGGGCGGACGTATCGGCCTGCTGAACTTCTCGCTGTACGGCCTGGTTGCCACCGGCCACGCCTACCACGGCTCCGGCCGCCATGGCGCGCCGCTGCGCGACATCACCGCCGGCAACAACTGGGGCTACAACGCCCATCGCGGCTACGACCAGGCCACCGGCGTCGGCGCGCCGGACGTCGCCAACCTGGACGCGGCGCTGCAGCGCTACTTCTGGTTCTGAAACGCTACGCGTGGATGCAAAACGGCCCCCTTCGGGGCCGTTTTTTTAATCCAGCGGACAGAATTCCGTCATTGCTGCAGATAATCGAACACCACCGTCCCCAGGTCCAGCGTCAGGTCGCAAATGAAATGCCGCGCCGACAGAACCTCCAGCACCGGCAGGGCCGAAACCGGCGCCAATGCGTGCGGGTGCAACTCCAGCGATCCGGGCGAGCTCCACGCGCCCTTGATCACGACATTGGTGGTGTGATACCTCACCAGCTCGCAGATCCGCGGGGCGCCGTCCACGTGCGGGATGATCTTCAGCAGAAAATTAGGCTCGGCCAGGCCGGCCAGCAGCGAGGACTGATCCAGCGTCTCGTGCTTGTAGCCCATGGTGCCGATTGCAACGCGGACCGGACCGAAATCCAGGCTGCCCACCAAGGTGCCCTGATGCACCTCCAGCCGGGGCTTGCCGGCCTTCTTCGGAAACCCCCACAGCTCGCGTCCTCCCGCCAGCGGCGGCTGGTCGTCCAGAAACATCGCCAGGGTATAGCTGCCGCGCTCGCCGCGGAACGTCACCGGGATCACCTGACCGCTTTCCGAATAATCGCCGAAGCCGGTCGAGTCCGGCATGCGGATGAACTCATAACGAACCACCGGCTCCGCCATCTGTAGCGGTTCCGGCAAAATCGCCTCGATCGCCGTCGGGTCGGTGCGATAGGTGATGATCATGTACTCGCGATTGAAGAAACGATACGGCCCCGGCGGAAAAGCCGGGCTGGTCAAAGGCATGGCGAACGCGCGCTGCCGGACTTCTTGCTGTTTCATGGCGAACTCCCTTCAGAAAGGATTGCATGCAAACCATCCGCAATATGTCGCAAATATCGCACTGCAACATAAACCACTGCCAGTAAGGCCAGTCAATGCCGCCAACGCGATGGGACACCGTTCCGAACAAGACGAGATTGACGCGTCGCCGCCTCTGCCACCATCATTGCATACGCGTTTCCCCATCTTGACATCGCCTCACCCCAGGCAAGGACCTGTTTATGAATGCAGCCAAGAAAATCCGCCGCTTCATCGAGGAAGGACACGATCCGCAGCAAATGCAGGTGTTGAAAGAACTGGCTGCGGCGCTGGAGATGGGTCGCTCCTACGATCTCAGCCAGCTTTACGACATAGACATGCGCTATTTCGATGTCGCGATCGACCTGCTCAAAGACTGGCGCTTCGATCACCACATCAGCTCGCGCAGCAAATTGCTGGAACAGCTGCTGACTGAGATCGCGCCGGAACTGAAAGCCGCCGCCCAGGCCGAAGAGGCCGCGGGCGGCAAGAAAAAGAAGGGCTGAAACTCAGGCAGCCGGCTCTCGCAGATTGTCAGGCACCGGCTGCCAGCATTGCAGCATCGCGCTGCGCTTGCCCAACTCCAGCAAAGCCATCACGCGCCAAGCCTCCTCCGCCGGCACCGGATTCGCCTCGCCATGCAGGATGGCGTCGCGCACGCCCGCGTAGTAACGGAGGTAATCGCCCGCCGGCCCGCGAAATGCCGCCTTCTCCTCTCCGACCACCAGCCGGCCCGGATTCATATCCACGCCCCAGCCCTCTCCGCCCGGACGCGCGCCTGCCTTCAGCGCATCCTCCTGCGGATCCAGCCCGTATTTGCTGAAACTGCCCAGCGTGCCGTGGAGTATGAAGCGCGGCCCCGCATCGGCGACCAGCGCGCTGCCATGCAAAATCACCCGCTTGTCCGGATAGCGCAACATCGCATGAAACCAGTCGTCGCTGGCGGCCCCGTCGCGCAGCGCTGCCATTTCCAGGCTCAACGCCTGCGGCAAGCCGAACAGCTGCAAGGCCTGGTCCAGCAAATGCGGCCCCAGATCAAACCACAGTCCGGCGCCCGCCCCGGACGATTCGCGCCAGCGCTGGCGCACCTGCGGACGATAGCGATCGAAATGCGACTCGAAATGGACGACCCGCCCCAAGGCGCCCTCGTCCAACAGCTGGCGCACCGCCAGGAAATCCGCATCCCAGCGGCGATTATGAAACACCGACAACAGCCGGCCTGCCCGCTCAGCCTCTTCCATCAGCAATCTGGCCTGCGCGGCATCCAGAGTGAAGGGCTTGTCGACCACCACGTGCTTGCCGGCTCGCAATGCGGCCAGGGCCAATGGGAAATGGCTGTCGTTCGGCGTGGCTATCACCACCAGATCAATGTCGTCCTCAGCGAGCAAGGTCTCAGCATCCGGCAATACGCGCGCCTGCGGCCAAGCGCGCAGAACCTGCTCCGGCCTGCTGGACGCCACTGCGATCAGCTCCACGCCTTCAGTTGCAGCCAATAAGGGGGCATGGAAGGTTGCTCCGGCATAGCCGTAGCCCAACAATCCCGCTCTCAGTCGTCTTGTCATCTTGAATCCTCCGGAGCCCACATGATACGTCGCGGCAACCGAATGCCAAACCCTACCGGCGGCAGGGTCGAGCTCAAGAATGGACGGCAATCAATCCGAAACGCTTTGGCAAACCGCGATCTGGAAACGCCAAAGCCCCGCCGGGGTCCGGTCGGGGCTGGGGGAGTCGCGCGCGCGGCGCGCAAAGCAAAAACCCCAGCTCGTCTGAGCTGGGGTTCTGCGTTCGTGTGCGAATCTTCGATTCGCTCAACAATGGAGCGTCTGGCGGTGTCCTACTTTCACATGGCGAATGCCACACTATCATCGGCGCTAAGGCGTTTCACGGTCCTGTTCGGGATGGGAAGGCGTGGGACCACCTCGCTAAGGCCACCAGACATAAA